>DATJXV010000014.1:0-9878 GCA_035499955.1 Casimicrobiaceae bacterium | reverse complement strand
ACGACGTTGCCTTCCTCCTGCTTCGCCTCGCCCTGCGAGGCGCCGCCCGCCTGAGCGCCCGCGGCCTGCGCTCCGGCGGAGGCGCCCTGCGCGTTCTTCGCCTGCGCATCCGCGTAGATCTTCTCGCCCAGCTTCTGCGAGGCCGTCGCGAGGGCCTGCACCTTCGCGTCGATGGTGGCCTTGTCGCCGGTCTTCGTCACGGCTTCGAGGTCCTTGATGGCCGCCTCGATCTTCTCCTTCTCGGAGGCGTCGATCTTGTCGCCGTACTCGCCGAGCGACTTCTTCACCGAGTGCGCGAGCGCCTCGGCCTGGTTGCGCGCCTGCACGAGCTCGAGCGCCTTCTTGTCCTCGTCGGCGTGCGCCTCGGCGTCCTTCACCATCTGCTGGATCTCCTGCTCCGACAGGCCCGAGCTCGCCTTGATGGTGATCTTGTTCTCCTTGCCCGTGGCCTTGTCCTTGGCGTTCACGTGCAGGATGCCGTTGGCGTCGATGTCGAACGTGACCTCGATCTGCGGCATGCCGCGCGGCGCGGGCGGAATGCCCTCGAGGTTGAACTGGCCGAGGCTCTTGTTGCCCGAGGCCATGTCGCGCTCGCCCTGCAGCACGTGGATGGTCACCGCACCCTGGTTGTCGTCCGCCGTGGAGAAGACTTGCTGCGCCTTGGTCGGGATGGTCGTGTTCTTCTGGATGAGCTTGGTCATCACGCCGCCGAGCGTCTCGATGCCGAGCGACAGCGGCGTCACGTCGAGCAGCAGCACGTCCTTGACGTCGCCCTTCAGGACTCCGCCCTGGATCGCGGCGCCGACCGCGACCGCCTCGTCCGGATTGACGTCCTTGCGCGGGTCCTTGGCGAAGAACTCCTTGACCTTGTCCTGCACCTTCGGCATGCGCGTCTGGCCGCCGACCAGGATCACGTCGGAGATGTCGCTGATCTTCTCGTTCGCGTCCTTCAGCGCCACGCGGCACGGGTCGATCGTCTTCTCGATGAGCGGCTCGACCAGCGACTCGAACTTCGCGCGCGTGATCTTCATCGACAGGTGCTTCGGGCCGGACTGGTCCGCCGTGATGTACGGCAGGTTGATCTCGGTCTGCTGCGAGGACGAAAGCTCGATCTTCGCCTTCTCGGCGGCATCCTTGAGGCGCTGCAGCGCGAGCACGTCGTTCTTCAGATCGACGCCCGATTCCTTCTTGTACTCGGTGACGATGTAGTCGATCAGGCGCTGGTCGAAGTCCTCACCGCCCAGGAAGGTGTCGCCGTTGGTCGACAGCACCTCGAACTGGTGCTCGCCGTCGACGTTGGCGATCTCGATCATCGAGATGTCGAACGTGCCGCCGCCCAGGTCGTACACGGCGATCTTGCGGTCGCCTTCCTTCTTGTCGAGGCCGAACGCGAGTGCGCCCGCGGTGGGCTCGTTGATGATGCGCTTGACATCCAGGCCCGCGATGCGGCCGGCGTCCTTGGTCGCCTGGCGCTGCGAGTCGTTGAAGTACGCAGGAACGGTGATGACCGCTTCGGTGACTTCCTCGCCGAGATAGTCCTCGGCCGTCTTCTTCATCTTGCGCAGGATTTCCGCCGAGACCTGCTGCGGCGAGATCTTCTTGCCGCGCACTTCGACCCAGGCGTCGCCGTTGTCCGCCCTGACGATGCTGAAAGGCGAAAGGCTCTTCGCCTTCTGTACCTCCGCGTCCTCGAACTTGCGGCCGATGAGGCGCTTGACCGCGTAGATCGTGTTCTTGGCGTTGGTGACCGCCTGCCGTTTGGCCGGCGCGCCGACCAGGATTTCGCCGTCTTCCATGTAGGCGACGATCGAGGGCGTCGTGCGCGCACCCTCGGAATTCTCGATCACCTTCGGCTTGCCGCCTTCCATGATGGCGACGCAGGAGTTCGTGGTGCCGAGGTCGATGCCGATGATCTTGGCCATGTTGGTGTTCTCCGTAATGCGGTGAGTTTGGTTAAGCCGTCAGATGGGGATGCGGGCGCGGCGATCAACCGTTGCCCGGCGGGCCGCTCGAGACGACCACCTTTGCGGGCCGGAGCATGCGGTCGTTGAGCAGATAGCCCTTTTCGTAGACGTTCACGACGGTGTTGGCGGGTTGCGCCGACGGCGCCATCGCGATGGCTTCGTGCCGATGCGGATCGAACTTGTCGCCCACCGCCGGCTCGACCTCCTTGACCTGCGCGCGCGAAAAGGCGGACTGCAGCGCCTTGAGCGTGAGCTCGGCGCCGTGCACGATCGTCTCCACTGTCTGCCCCTGCGTGCCGAGCGCCTTCTCGAGGGCGTCCTTCACCGGCAGCAGGTCCTCGGCGAAGCTCTCGATGGCGAACTTGTGCGCCTTGGCGACGTCGGCCTGGGCGATCTTGCGGACGTTGTCGGTCTCGGCCTTGGCGCGCAGGAAGGCGTCCTTCAGGCCTGCGATCTCGGCCTGCGCCTTGCCGAGCTCGGCGCTGGCGGCCTGCGGCGATTCGGCCAGCGGTGCATCCTGGTCCGTGAGGGTAGCGGGGTCGATTTCGGGTGTCATTCGTGGTTCGATCCTGGTACGTACATTGCTAACCGTACGCACGTTGGGGTCATTTGGCGGATTTCAACCCCCTCACCGGATGTCCCTTTCAGGGGTTCTTCGGCCGTGCCTCGCGCCAGGCCGCGAGCTTCGCCTCGATGCGCGCGCCCACGAAGCTCTGCGGCTGCGACGGTTTGTAGTCGTCCTTTCTCTCGCGCGCCGCAATGACCGGCAGCGCCCGCGCGAAGGCCTCGGTGAAGGAGTCTGTCGCGCGCAGGGCCTCGTCGAAGTAGGCCTTGCCGAAATACGTGAAATCCGCCTCGTTGCTGCAGCCGAAGGAGTTGCGGTCGCGCGACGACGCCGTCATCACGAGCGTGTCGTCGTCCTTGAGCGGTTCGACGAATCCGCCCGAGTAGCACGACGAGACGACGATCACGCGGTTGCGGATTCCGGCCTCGTCCAGCATGCCCCGGAGCTCCAGGGCGGTGAGGTCGGTCAGGTGCAGCGGATAGAACGAAAGCGAGAAGCGCCCGTTCTTCGACCCGTGCGACGTGAGGAAGAGGAACAGGATGTCCTGCTCGGGGTCCATGAGGCCCCCTACGCGCTTCAGCGACTCCGCGAGCGCCGTGTGCGTCGCGATGGGCGTCGTGCGCACCGTGGCGCGGTTGTTGACGAGGCGCAGGGAGCGGCCGCGCGTGCCGAACCGCTCGGCAAAGAGTGCGTCTACGGCGTCGACCTCGCGGCGGAAGACGTCCTGGTCCGCGTAGCCCGCGACGCCGATCAGGTACAGGTTGGGGCGGCCGGCCTGCCGCGGCAGGAGCTGCGCCAGATCGCGCTCGAGAAGCCGCGGCTGCAGGTAAAGCACGTCCTCGCGGGCGACCGCGTCGTAGTCGGCGCGCGCCGCGGGCGCGTCGCTCTCCTCGTAGGGCTTCGTCCACAGCGTGCGGTCGTGCCCAATGGTCAGCAGCGGATAGCCGACCACCGCGACGGCGAGCAGGGTGGCGAGCGGCCGCGCCGGCCATGCGAGAGCGACGCGGCGAGACGCCGCCACGACCAGGCACGCGACGAACCAGCCGACCGCGACGTAGAAGAGGATCCAGCGAACCCAGGGCCCGGCGTCTTTCGCCGGCAGGTGATCGGCAACGAGCGTCGCGAGGCCGATGAAGGCGTCGAGCCACAGGCCGGCGCTCATCACCGAGACGACGAGCGCGAGCGTTTCGTCTGCGCGGCGGCCGAGCGCCGCCATCGACCACGCTGCGAGGCACAGCAGCGGAACGAAGAATAGCGTCTCCGGGAGCGCCCACAGGTTCACGTAGCCCGGCCAGCCCACGGTCGCCATCTGCCATACCAGCGTGGACAGCACCGACAGCACGAGCAGCATCGCGAACTGCGTCCAATCGGCGACGACGTCGGTCCCCCGCATGCCGAGGAAGCACACGACGCGCAGGCCGGCGCGCAGGTTGCGCAGGAGCCCCCGCCGAGCCGAGACGTCTTGCGTAGCGTCAGCCACAGGTGTCCCCTACTGCTTCGCTCCCATGGCCTTCGCGCGCACCTGGGTGAGCTCGCGCGCGTCGGTGTCCGCGGGCTTGGCGAGCCAGCCCGCGAGGTTGCGGAACGCGAGATCGGCGAGCGCCGTGATCCAGCGCGGGTGCTCGTTGAGGCACGGGATGACGTGGAAGTCCTTGCCGCCCGCCGCGCGGAACAGCGCCTGCCCTTCGATGCCGATCTCTTCCAGGGTCTCGAGGCAATCGGTGACGAATCCGGGGCAGAAGACATCCACTCGGCCGCCTTCCTTGCCGAGCGCCTTCAGCACGTCGGCGGTGTACGGCCCGAGCCATTGCGCGCGCCCGAAGCGCGACTGGAACGCGAGCGTCCATTGCGTGGGCGCGAGGCCCAGCTCGCGCACCAGCAGCCGCGCGGTCACCTGGCAATAGCAGTGATACGGATCGCCTTGATCGAGCGTGCGCCGCGGCACGCCGTGAAAGGAAACGAGGAGCTTGTGCGGGCGGCCGTGCTTCGTCCAGTAGTCGTTCACGTTCTGCGCAAGCGCCTGGATATAGCCTTCGTCGCCGTGGAAAGTCTCGACGAACCGCAGGCCCGGCAGTCGGCGCGCGTGCGAAAGATGCGCCGCGACGGCGTCGAACGTCGAGCCGGTCGTGCTCGCCGAGTATTGCGGATACAGCGGCAGCACGAGGATCTTCTCGCAATGCGATGCGCGCAGCTTGTCGAGGGCGGCGCCGATGCTCGGATTGCCGTAGCGCATGCCGAGCTCGACGGGGCATAGGTCGGCGGGATAGCCGGCGCGCTTCAGGTGCTGCCCGAGAAAGCCCAGCAGCAGCGTGCGTTGGCGCAGGCTGTGCGTCATGAGCGGCGAGCCGTCCTTGGTCCAGATCGCGCGGTAGCGCTCCGCCGATTGCGCTGGCCGCGTGTTGAGGATGACGCCGTGCAGGAGCGGCTTCCACGCCCAGGGCGCGATCTCGACCACGCGCGGGTCGGACAGGAACTGCCTGAGGTAGCGTCTGACCGCCTGGGTCGTCGGCGCGTCCGGCGTGCCGAGGTTGGTGACGAGGATGCCGATGCGCGGTGCGCGGTCGTGCGTGAACGGCGGCTCCTGCCTGTGCGCCAAGGACCGGCTCCTGTCAGCGCCGCGCGCGCCAGCTTTCGAAGTTGCGCCGCGCCTCGGAGCGGATCGCCTTCTTGACGAACGGCGCCCAGCCGAGTGCCGCGCCCTTCGTGCCCAGCGCCATGCGGCTCCAGCGCCACAGGCTGAAGGAGTCGACCTGTGTGGCGATGCGGCCGTCGCGGAACGTGAAGCGCGACTCGATCTTGTTGTGCACGGGCCGCCCGGTCACGGCGAACGTGTAGCGCGGCTCCCAGTGCGCGGCGCCCGCCGCGGCGTCGGCGGAGACGACGCGCCACTCGAGCGTGAGGTCGCGGCCGCGCTCGCAGAACATGGCCCACATTTCGGCGACCTCCTTGCCGCCGACCTCGAAGATCGGGTCGCGGAACGTGGCCTCGGGCAGGTAGCAGGCAGCCATCGCGGCCGCGTCGCGCTTGCGGAACGACGCATACAGCCGGTCGATGAGCTGCGCGTTGGGATGCGTCATTCGTCGAGCTGCTGCGACATCGCGTTCGACAGCAGCTTCGCGGTGAGGTCCACGATCGGGATCACGCGCTCGTACGCCATGCGCGTCGGCCCGATGACGCCGAGCGTGCCGACCACCTTGCCGTTGGCTTCGTACGGTGCGGTCACCACGCTGCACTCGTCGAGCGGCACGAGGCCCGATTCGCTGCCGATGTAGATCGAGACCCCGTGCGCGCGCTGCGAGAGGTCGAGCAGGTGAAGGATGGACGTCTTCTGGTCGAAAAGATCGAACAGCCGGCGCAGCCGCTCCATGTTCGACGCGAGATCGTCGGCGTTGAGGAGGTTGCGCTCGCCGGTGACCACGAGCGACTCGCCCTCGGCGAGCGCGCCCTCGCCCGCCTCGACCGCGGCAGCCATGAGCCGGGCGATGTCCTCCTTCAACGCGCGCAGCTCCTCGCTGACGCGCAACCGGATGGTGGCGAACCGCTGGCCCGCGAAGTGCTGGTTGAAGAAGTTCGTGGCCTCGGTGAGCTGCGAGTGCGAATACGAGCGGTCGGTGTGCAGGATGCGGTTCTGCACGTCGCCTTCGGCGGTCACCAGGATCAGCAGCACGCGGCGCTCGGCGAGGCGCAGGAACTCGAGATGACGGAACGTCGCATCGCGCCGCCGCGGCGTCATGACGACGCCTGCGAACTGCGTGAGCTGCGACAGGAGCCCGGCCGCCGTGCTCACGAGCTGCTGCGGCCGGTCCGCCGTCAGCTCGCCTTCGAGCCGCTGGATCTCCTGGTCTTCGAGCGGCTTCGTGACCATGAGGCTGTCGACGAAGAAGCGGTAGCCCTTCGCCGTCGGGATGCGCCCGGCCGACGTGTGCGGGCTCGCGATGAAGCCCATTTCCTCCAGGTCCGCCATCACGTTGCGCACGGTGGCGGGCGACAGGTCGAGGCCCGATTGGCGCGACAGGGCGCGCGAGCCGACCGGCTGGCCCTCGCTCACGTAGCGCTCGATCAGCGTCTTCAGCAGGTGCTGTGCACGCGGCTCCAACATCGGATCATTCTATCAAGCGGGCTCATCCGTAGGTACGAGGATGGGCGCTTCGGCCATGTGGTTTAATCGCCGCCATGGCCGGATCGAAAGCCTCCGCCCGCTTTTCCCGCGTGGCCCTGGTGGGGCGCCACGCGAGCCCCAGCATCGCCGCGCCGCTCGCCGAGCTCGGCTCGTTCCTCGCCGGCCGCGGCCACAAGGTCATCGTCGACGCCGAGACGGCGCGTTACGCGCCGATCCCGGCCTACAAGACCGCGCCCACCGAGGAGCTCGCGAAGCACGCCGACCTCGCCATCGCGCTGGGCGGCGACGGCACCATGCTGTCGCTCGCGCGCCGGCTCGCGCCGTTCGACGTGCCGCTCATCGGCATCAACCAGGGCCGCCTCGGCTTTCTCACGGACATTCCGCTCGCGCACATGACGGACACGCTGTCCGCCATGCTCGACGGCCGCTACGTCGAGCAGCGGCGGACACTGCTCGCGGTCGCGCTCGAGCGCCCCGACGGCCTGCGCAAGGAAGCGCTCGCGCTCAACGACGTCGTCGTCAACCGCGGATCGCTCGGCAGCATGATCGAGTGCGCGGTGGCGATCGACGGCCGCTTCGCCTACGGGATGCGGGCCGACGGCATCATCGTGGCGACACCTACCGGCTCCACCGCGTATGCGCTTTCCGCGGGCGGCCCGATCCTCGCGCCGCAGCTCGCGTCGTTCCTGCTCGTGCCGGTCGCCCCGCACGCCCTCACTCATCGCCCCATCGCGATCTCCGACGACTGCCGCATCGCGATCACGGTCATGCAGGCGCGCGATGCCGGCATCCACTGCGACGGCCAGGACCACTTCGCGCTGGCGGAAGGCGATCGCGTGACCATCGTCCGCGCGGCGCATCGCGCGCGCTTCCTGTACCCGGAAGGCCACGACTACTTCGCGACCCTGCGCGAAAAGCTGCACTGGAGCGCGACGCCCGAGGGCATCGCCGGCGCAGGCCAGGCGTAGTCAACGGGCATGCTCCGCTCCCTCGCGATCCGCGACTTCGTCGTCGTCGCCGCGCTCGACGTCGAGTTCGCCGCGGGGCTCAGCGTCCTCACCGGCGAGACGGGCGCGGGAAAGTCGATCCTGCTCGACGCCCTGGGCCTCCTGCTCGGCGACCGTTTCGAGCTCGCGCAGCTTCGTGCCGGCGCCTCCCGCGCCGAGCTCGCCGCGAGCTTCGACGTGCGCGAGGTGCCCGCCGCGCGCGGCTGGCTCGCCGAGCAGGCGCTCGCCGCCGACAGCGACGAGGTCCTGCTGCGCCGCGTGCTCGACGGCCAGGGCAAGAGCCGCGCGTGGATCAACGGCAGCCCCGCCACGCTTGCGCAGCTCAAGGAACTGGGCGAGATGCTGGTTGCGATCCACGGCCAGCACGCGCACCAGTCGCTCGGCCAGCCGGAGACGCAGCGCGACCTCGTCGACGCCTTCGGCGGGTTCACCACGCTGTCGCGCGAGGTGGCGGAACGCTGGCGCGCCTGGCGCGCCGCGGTCGAGCGGCTCGAGGCGGCGGCGAGCGCGGAAGCGGCAAGCGCCGCGGAGCGCGAGTTCCTCGCGCAGCGCCGCCGCGACATTTCGACCCTCGCGACGAGCGAGGACGAGTGGCGCGAGCTCACCGCGTCGCAGTCGCGCCTCGCGCACGCCGCCGAGCTCATCGCGGTCGCGGGCGAAGGCGCCGCCGCGCTGTCGGAGGCCGACGACGCGCTCACCGCGCGCCTCGCGCAACTCGTGCAGCGCCTGCGTGCCGCCGCCGCGCACGACCCCGCGCTCGGCGACGTCGTCGCCCTTTTGGAGCCTGCCGGCATCGAGCTTGCGGAAGCCGCCCGCGCGCTTCGCGACTACCAGCGCCGGCTCGACCTCGATCCCGCCGAGCTAAGGCGTGTCGAGGACCGCCTCGCCGCCATCCACGACATGGCGCGCAAGTATCGCGTGCGGCCGGAGACCCTCCCGGCCCTGCTCGCCGAGACCGAGGCGCGGCTCGGAGCGCTCGCCGAGTCGTCCGATGCGGAAGGCCTCGCGCGCCGCGCTTCGCAGTGCGAATCCGATTACCGCGGCGCGGCGGGCGAGCTGTCGAAAAAGCGCCGCTTCCACGCGAGCGAGCTCACACATCGGGTGACCGAGGCGATGCAGACGCTCGCGATGGCCGGCGGCCGCTTCGAGGTCGCCCTCACGCCGGTCGCCGCGCCGGCAAGCTACGGCCTCGAGCAGGTCGAGTTCCGTGTCGCGAGCCACCCCAGCCAGGCCCCCGGGCCGCTTGCGCGCGTGGCCTCCGGCGGCGAGCTCTCGCGCATCGCGCTCGCGCTCTCGGTCGTCGCGAGCGAGGCGGGCGCGGTCCCCACGCTCGTGTTCGACGAGGTCGACAGCGGCATCGGCGGCGCCGTGGCGGCCACGGTCGGGCGTCTGTTGCAATCCCTTGGCTCGCGCCGTCAAGTGCTGTGCGTCACGCACCTGCCGCAGGTGGCGGCATTCGCCGACAGCCACTTCCGCGTCATCAAGGCGACCCGCATGGACCGCGTGTCGACCGAGCTCGCGCTTCTCGCCGGCCAGGATCGCGTCGAGGAGCTCGCGCGGATGCTGGGCGGCGCGGAAGTGACTGCGAAGACGCGCGCGCACGCGAAGGAGTTGTTCGAGCAGCACAAAAGAAAATAGGGACGCACCCGCGGCGCGGGTGCATCGGCACCCGTTTGTTTCAGCCGTGCGTTGCCTTGGCGCTGACGAACTTGCCCTGGATGCCCTTGGCGGGCTTGGCGGCAGGCTTGGCGGGGGGCTTCATCGAGGCCTTGAGCGCCGTGGCCGGCAGCGACTCGCCGGTCTCGAGCCAATGCTTCACGCGCTGCGCGTCGGCGACGCGCGTGAACGTCCCGATCGAGTCGAGCAGCACGATGACCACGGGCTTGCTCGCGATGTTGGCGAGCATCACGACGCAGCGGCCGGCCTCGCGGATGTAACCCGTCTTCTGCAGCTGGATGTCCCACGCGCTGTTCTTCACGAGCGCGTTCGAGTTGTTGAACCCGAGCGTCTGTCCCGTGGGCTGCACTTCGACGTAGTGCGCGGGGGTGGTCGAGTATTCGCGGATGAGCGGATACTCGGCAGCGGCGCGCACGAGCTTCGCGAGGTCGTTCGCCGTCGACACGTTGCGCGGCGAAAGCCCGGTGGGATCGTCGTAGTGCGTGCGCGTCATGCCGAGCGACATCGCCTTTTCGTTCATCGCAGCGACGAACGCGAGCGTGCCG
>DATJXV010000013.1:0-13553 GCA_035499955.1 Casimicrobiaceae bacterium | reverse complement strand
GCGTCTCGAACGCGACTTACAACGCGGTCGCGTTCGACGTCGTCGTCTGCGACACGTCCATCGGGAACGTCGTCGTCAACTTGCCTGCGTTGAACCCGGGCGAGTGGGTGACGATCGTTCAGGATGCAGCGACCTCGCTCGCCGTCAACACGGTCACCATCAACGGCAACGGCACGAACATCTTGCAGCCGGCACCCTCTGTCGCCACGTTCGCGGCCTCATTCGTCATGAACACCGTCGACCAGGAGGGTGCGGCCCTGCAGTGGTTCAACGGCGGTTCGGCCAATGGCTACTTGCTCGGCGCATAACGGTCGCGCGGGCGGACGCCGCATGGAGACGACGACAGCCGAGGGACAAGACGGGACGGATGACACGTCTGCGACGGGCGTTGCGTCGACCGACTTCCACCATACGGCGGCGCTTGCGATCTTCCTCGGGTGCATGTTCGCGATCGTCTTTCTGCTGATCGTGCCGACGCGGGATTAGCGTGTGCGGGAGAGCCGGACGCCGGTCGCGATGGCGTTGATCCCGACGAGGTAGCAAAGCGCAGCGATGCTGAGCCACGGCGTCTTGGCCGTGATGAGAACGCCCTCCAGAATGACGGTGAAGCCGAGCGCCTTGCCGCCCCCGAGGACAGCCTTCCAGCCGCGATCGTCATGCGCGCGGAAAGCTGAAAAGCCCCACTGGCAGACAGTGATCGCGGAGAAGAGGAGCCCCCCGAGGACGATCCACGCCGGGGTTTGGATCCACAGCGGCCGCTGGACGTCGATCTCGACGTGCGCGAGCTCGTACGTCGCGACCGGCACGCCGCCGCCAAGTAGCCCCCCGAGAAACGTCGCGAGGCGGTTCTTGGCGGCGAAGGCGGTACGGACTTGAGACACGAGCCCGGTCGGGGGTTCGGCCGTTCGGCGCTCGCGGCGCGCGGGTTCAGGCAGGGCGCGGATCGAGGACGTACGACGGAGCTGGGGGCTTGCGAGGTTCACGCGCCCTCCTTCACGTGCGCCATCTTGGCCAGCACGTAATTCGAGCCGTTGTACACCCATCCGCCGCGCTCGTCCTCTTCCAGTTCCCACCAGAGGCCCGCGACGCGTGGGAATCGTTCACGCAGGTCCGCGTGAATCGCCTCTGTGGACCGGTGCAGATCCATGCCGATGACCGGCGCCTCGTCGCGGGGGTCACGAGACCGTCTCTCGTTGGCGATGTTCATGGTCATTCTCCTGTGAGCGATTGAGTACTCATGGCGGGTGTCACTCCGGTTCGACGTACGCGACGAGCTCGCCGGCGAGCACCGTGGCCGCGATGTCGATGCTGGCGAGGAACACGGCCCAGTCGCGGCCGTACGCAGGATGATCCGAGGCGCAAATCACTTCGACGAGCGCGCTCTCCTCTTCGCGCGTCAGGCCGCCCCTGTCCTGGCACCAGGTGAGGACGCCGCGGACGCTGCTGATGATGCGCATGGGACGGATCGAGAGGTCGTTGGCGGTATTCATGTTCGTTCTCCTTCGTCGTTTGCTTTTTGCTCGTCATCGAGGTCAAGTTCTGCGATCATCGCGGCCACATCACCGCGCGCTCGGCGCTCCGCTTCTGCGAAAATCTGGACGGACACGCCCGCTTGATCGAGCGCCGCCAACGCGAGGCGGACCCAGTCGGCCTCGGTATAATCATCCGTGCCGTTACCGTACACGACGGTGTACGTCTTCTTGCCGTAGCTCATGGTCGTTCTCCTTGATGCGCGGTTGGGGGTCACTTGCAGGGTCGCACGACGCCGACGCAGCAGGGTTCGCCCGTGACGCAGTCGCGCGGGCTGCCGTACGAGCTCGGCCACATGCGGCATGCCGAGCCGACGGCGCTGTTGCCGTTCACGTCGCAGTCGGCACTATCGTAGCTCGTCCCCTGCGACGTGGTGCAGGCCGCGTGTGCGCCGATGCCGCAGTGGGTGTTCATCCCGTCGCCGGGAAGGGCCTCGACGCAGCAGAGCGCGGGCGGAGCGGCATCGTCGGCAGGGGCCGCGTCGTCCGAGACGCCACCGTCGGCCGCGTCGGGCACCGGCTGTCCGGCATCGTCGACCGGCTTGCCGGCGTCGTCGCTCGAGGGAGCAGCGTCGTCCGCGCCGGCGTCGTGCCCGGCATCATCGCGCCCGGCGTCGTCGCGGCCCGCGTCCGGGGCCGGCGGGGGCGTCGTGCCGAGCATGCCACTGTCCGTCGCGGCCGGGGCCGGCCCGTCGGCGAGCGTGAACGGGGCGCCGCCGCACGCGACGGCGTTGAGGGAGAGCACGAGCGCCAGGAGCTTCATGTTGTTGTTCATGAGTAGAGTTTACTCATCGCCGGAAGGGGTGCAAGCCGTGCCCGAAAATAGCTACGACTCCTGCCCACACGCGTTGCGGCTGTCCCGTACGATGCGTGCGACACGGGTGAGGATCTCCCGCGCGCGCTCGGCGCAGTCGATCGTGCTCTCGAGCGCGCCGTCGTAGCGCTCGGGCAGTGCGAGGTTACGCCGGGCGGCGACGACGAGCTCCTCGGCGGTGTAGAGGGCGGCGGCGAGGTCTGCGCGGGTGAGGCTCACGTCTTCTCCTTCTCGGGTTTCGGTTCATACAGGGTGCAGCCGAATGTCGGCAGCGTGCGCAGTTCCGCGGCGTAGTTCTCGGCGTCGGTCGCAATCGCCGGCGTGTTCGGGTCGAGGCGGGCGGCGCCGCGGCGGCCGTTGCCGTGTG
Source organism: Casimicrobiaceae bacterium (assembly GCA_035499955.1). Classification (GTDB taxonomy): domain Bacteria; phylum Pseudomonadota; class Gammaproteobacteria; order Burkholderiales; family Casimicrobiaceae; genus VBCG01. The sequence continues at coordinate 10,843 of DATJXV010000013.1, read as the reverse complement.
GGATACGCAAGCAGACATGGTGCGCCGTTCGGCCGGCGCGAATTCCGTCTTCGTCGAAGATGTCGACGCCGTCCTCGTCGATCGCCCAGAAGCGGCAGCTCGCGCATCGTCCTTGGGCGCTCATTGGGCGCCTTCCCGCGAGTCGCGCAGCGTTCGAAAGCGGTGCGCGCCCGCCGCCCGGTGCTGGAGCTGCTTGTGCGTCCCCCGGCGGCGTGCCGCAGGGCATGATCGCGTCGTAGGTCGCTTCGGCGCGCGTACGGTCATCGAAGAGGAGCTCGGTATGGATCAGCAGATCGCGCCAGACGATGACGCGCCAACGCTCTTGCCAAATGGTGTCAAGTCTGCTCATGGCTCGTCCGCCTCGTCCTCGTCCTCGTCTGACTCGTTCTCGCCCGGCTCGTCTGATTCGTCCGGCCTATACTCCCACGTGATGCGTCCGCTCTCATCAGGCATAAGCATCACCGGCAGGCGGCGGGCGTCGGCGACTTCGCAGGCATACGTGCAAGCGTCGTCCACGTCGTTGTCGCCGCCTAGGCATTCGACCTCACCTCCCTCGGAGTCGACGAGGGAGATCGAGTAGTCCGTAGCGCAATGGTAGCTGCGCCACACGTGGATGGCGACGATCTCGTTCTTGCTCATGATTTCTTCTCCAGTTCGATGGTGTTCAGACTGCTGGCGGCGATGACGGCACGTGCCCTGTCGATGAGGGCTGCGACCTCGTCTTCCAGGTCGCAACGCTGCGCCGCCATCTCGTTCATGCGGGCTTCCAATCTTGCGATTCGAGCTTTTTTAGCCGCTATCGTTGCCCAATGCGGCCCGTGGTAGTCGTCAGCGCCGGGCACGCCCTGCACGGTCGCCAATTCGGCGGCGGTCAGCCTCGGCGCGGCCTTCATCGGTCACCCCACACTTCCTCCGCGCACGTCCGGGGCGGCACCGGCACCGTCGGGCTGTTCGTCGCCTCGTCGGCCGGCGCCGGCAGCGTCGTGACCTGGCGCGCCCGCGCCCGCTCGCGCACCGGCGACATGGGCCCGATGACATCGACGACCCACGGCACGGGTGCCGCCGGGTGACTGGCGTAGATCTCGACGCAGTCGCCGAGGGTGTTCGCGAGAGTTTGCGCGTCGGTGCGCACCTCGACGCGGGCGCGGTAGCTCGCGCGACCGTCCGGCGTCTCGCCGTCGATGTCTGCCAGGTAGCCGCACGCGCGGCTCGTTTGCTCGCTGAGGATCATCGCCCTGTTTCGCATGACGTAGTTGATTGACATGAGTAGAGTCTACTCACGGCTGGCCCGAGCGCAAGCGGCGCCGCAAAATGAGTGGCAGCAAGACCTACATACGGGCTGGAGCTTGACGCCGAGGGTCGCGTGAGTACGCTGTTCCGAGCCAAAGTCGCGAAGCGCGCACGGAGGGTGCGAGCCGCCGGGCCAAAACCCGGCACACGACGCCTCGGAAGGAGACTTCCGGGGCGTTCGTGTTTCGACGACAGGCGGTGGCCTTGATGGATCGGGTGTGTCAGATAAGCTTCAGGGGTGGCTGTTGGCAAAAAACCGAGCGGGCTCAAGGTGCTCTATGATGGGGCGCAGCGCCCACTGACCGCTGAGGATGCTGCGGATCTGGCGATCGTCCAAGAGCGCATCCGCCATGCGCAGGAGCATCCGGAGACGCTGATCTCATTCGACGCGGCTCAGCGCGAGCTGGGGATCAAGACAGTTCTGGGTATGATGCGCGACGATGGCGGCACGATCGATCTTCTGTGCGACTGCGGCGTCGATCTGAATACGGTGGACTTCACCGTGCAGGAGAACGCGTCGGCGCGCGTGGTGGTATGCGGCTGCGGCAAGGCGCTGCACATCTACGGGCCGGATGTCTGCTCGCACGACGAGCCGGTTTGCGCCGAGTTTCTCAACACGTGCTCGCACCGCCTTTTCGCAAAGTATCAATCGCCAGCTTGACTGCTGTGCCCGCGTGAGTAGTCTCTACTCATGTCAAAGACATCCGCTACCGGCGATGCTACACTTACCGACGTGAGAGCCCTTCGCCAGCGCTACGGCCACGCCACCGCAAGCGCGCCCATGAGCGCGGCCGAGTTCGTCGAGGCCCTCCGCTCGCATCTGAAGATCGGCGATCGGTACATCTCGATCAGAAACGAGCCCTCATGGGGCCCACGCAAGGAGGACCAGGTTTACGTCAATTTCGTGAACCTCCCGTCCGACGTCGTCGCGACGAAGCAGGGCGGCGGCGCCGAGGCGGAGAACAACCGCGCGTCCTACTGGATCCGTGGCTTCGGCCCGGCCGGCGCGCCGGCGGCCAAGGTCAAGGTCGAAGAGAGTAACTCGGTCTTCGCCCATCGCGGCGGCCTGGACGCATACGGCGCACCGCGCCCGGCCGGCATCCGAATGCGAGCCAAGACCGCGGCCCCCGCCGCCGTCGCGAAGCACCTCGCCGACCACATCAACAAGATCGTCGCCGAGGTGCCGCCGAACTTCACGCACACGAAGGGGCGCTGACATGGCCTGCGAAGACCGCCGCGAGTACGCCTTGGAGATGGGCGCCGAGTACGTCGAGTCGATCGCGCGCGTGCAGGCCGAGTGCGACGCGGCGCTGCTGCGGGTGGATGCGCTCGAGAAGCTCCTGCGCGCCGCACGGCCCCACATGAGCACGTGGAACGTCGGCTCGTGGGGGGCGGCAGATCTGATCGCGCAGATCGATGACTTTCTGGGGCAGCGCTGATGCGACGAGCGCTGAAACGGCGCTACGGCCACATGGCGCCGGCGTTCATGGGGCCCGTCGAGGGCTTCGAGTTCAAGTTCTACTCGAAAGACCGTGGCGAGCCGCCGCACGTGCACGTCTTCCGCGCTGGCCTTCCGAAGCTCAAGTTCTGGCTTGAGGCGCCCGTTAGACTTGCAGAGAGCCCGCGTAGATGGAAAGCACAAGAGGTACGCCGTGCCCGTCAGATCCTTGAAGAGCGCCGAGAAGAGTTCATCGCCAAATGGGAGAGCTTCTTCTCCTCGCCGTAAATTCTCCAGGGCTGAGATCGAATCGATGCCGGAGTTTCCGGAGATGCCGCGCGCCATGGCGGTGCGCGTCGGCGAGTACCATTTCACCGTCGTGCTGGAGGACGGCCGCGAGCTCGCAGTGCCCCTCGAGTGGTTCATCCGTCTGCGTGACGCCCCTCGCGCCGCTCTTGAGAACGTGCGGCTGATGGGCGACGGCGAGGCGTTATCGTGGCCGGACCTCGATGAGGACTTGCACGTGTTCGACCTCTTGTACCCCAAACGCTTCGCGGACGAGCTTCGATGAGTGCCTCAGTGCCGGGCGTTAGGGTCGGGCCGCCTGGGAGCAAGCAGTATGTGCCGGGCGACGAGCCGCGCGCGTTGGCGGCTCGATGCACACGGCGCGAGCTCATCGTCACATTGGCTGATGGCCGCGTGGTACATGTGCCACTCGATTGGTTCGACCGGCTGAAGGCAGCCAGCCCCGAGGCGCGTAAGCGCTGCACGATTGACTTTGGTGGCGCATTCCTTCATTGGCCGGACGCGGGAGAGGACATCTCCGTGGCGCGCCTGCTCGCGCCCCATTGCCCGGTGTGCCTGAAGAGGCTGCACCGCGAACACTCGCACGGGGGGCGCGCCCGCGCATGACTCGTGCTTTGCCCCGTCGCTACGGCCGTGCCTCTCGCGCCGACGTCGTGCGCTGGGAGACGCGCGGCGTGCTCGCCGGGGCCTACCGCGGCACGAAGCGGGGCGGCGGTCAGCGCGCGGACAAGGCGACGCTCACGCATGCGCTCGGGCTCGACGCCGCCGGCAACGAGGTCATGGTCGGCTGCCGCGGCGTCCAGGTCGACAACCTGTGCGACGTGCCGCTCGAGACGGAGCCGACGTGTCCCCGGTGCCGCGCCGCGCTGGTGAGACGGCGTTAGGACGTGCCGCCCGCAAGGGGCTGAGGTAGGACAAATCGACTTGGCCCGGTTGCGCTACGCCGGGCCGTGAGTAAACTCTACTCATGAACAACGCAACGACGATGAAGCGGAAGGACGTCATGGTCATCACCGCCAAATTCTCTTCGGTCTGCCCCTGCTGCTCTGGCCGTATCCAGGTAGGGTCCAAGATCGAGTGGGCTAAGGGCACCCCTGCAAAGCACGTTGCGTGCGCACAGGGCGCAGCCACAGCCGGCAGTGCCCCTAGCCGTCGTAGCGAGAACTACGACCCGTATAAATTCAATGGATACGGACGTCCTCGTGGCGGATACCGTAAGGCGTGCATCACAGGGGGCAATTGCTCCAGTGTGGGTTCCGGTCGGAGCTGCGGCGGCCATGACTGCGACGGGTATTGAGGTAGAGAGAGGCATCGTATGCGGCATCGGGCCGCGAGGAGGATGAGAGCATGAGCACGACGACCGTCACGGACCGCCAGATCGCATCCCTGATGGATCGAGCCGACTTCGACGGAGACGTCGATCTGTCGCGCCTATGCCAGATCGCCCTGACCGGAGTCGACACGCTCGAGGACGGCCGCGAGGTGAGGGTGTCGGACGACGATCGGGCGGCCGCTCGACAGGCGTGCGCGGAGGAGATCCGCGACGACGCGAGGATATGTGGGCTCGAGATGTGGGTGTAAGCACGGCAGCCCCGAGGTGGTAGAAATCGATGCCGAGGCGCTTGCACCCAACCCCACTTTGAGTAAACTCTACTCATCATGAAGATCCGAACCGCCCTCGCCCGTCTCTGCGTCGCGCTTCTCGCGCTCCTCACCGCCGTCGTCGGGCTTTTCTCTTCAACCGTCCGGTTGGTCGCCGCCAGCCTCGCCTGGCTCGCGGTCCGCGTCGAGCGCGCGGCCGCCCGGCCCCGAGAAGCTGCCGCGGCGCCGCAGGCACGGCCCGCCCCCGCGTCCGCCGCGCCCGTTGAGGCCAACGTCCCTCCGTCGCAGGCGACGCGTCTGACGACCGCCCTGACAGGGATGGGCTTCAAGGCGCCTGCCGTTCGGTCGTTCGTCGCCGGCCTCGGCCCTCGCGTCGAGACGGAGTCGCTCGAGGCGCTCATCCGCGAGGGGCTGCGGGCGCTCTCGCCGGCGTCGGCGGTGCTCTCGTGAGCTGGCGCGATCGGTATCCCGTACGCCGCAACGGCGTAGCGTTCGCTCTCCCGCCGACGCAGTTGAAACTCCTGCTTCGGATGCAGCAGACCGGCAAGTCGATGTGGATCGGCCGGCGGCAGATCCGGAGCGTCGAGATTCTGCGCGCGCTGCGGATCGTCGAGGTCATTCCAAGAGGTAACCTCGAGAGCTCTTGGCCGAGCGCCGGCGCCGTTGAACTGTTCGAAGTGAAGATCGCGCCGGGCGTCACGATACGCGGCAAGGCATTCGACTCTCAGGAGGCAAAGTGAGCAAGTCCAAGGATACACGCCGCGAAGTCCGCGCCCGCATCAAGCGCGCGATCGATCAGCTCGACATACTGCTCGACCGGCGCAACCCGCCGACGCGCGAAGAGCTGATCAAGTTCAGAGCGTCGCTCGTCGGCTCCTTGCTGGAGGACGTCGACGCGCTGCTCACGCCGAAGAGACGCGAGGCTCATTCCGGCGGCGCGACCTGGTGCAGGCTGTCAAGCGTCTCGGGCATCGCCTGGTACAGCCCGCTCGGCATCGAGCCCCGTCGCCCATACACGGGCAAGCTCACGAACGACGTATTCCCATCGCCGACGTTCGTCATCATGCAGGCATTCAAGACCTCAACGGCCGACGCCGGCGTGCTGCCGTCGCGTGCGTGCTGGGAGCTTCACATCGTCCGGGCACAGCCCGACGGGGGCCCGACGTGGCCGTACGCGAAAACGGCCGTAGGCCTCGTGCTGAACGGCATCAGGCTCGGCGACTACGACACAGTCGCTGGAGCGCAGAGCGCGGCCGCACGCTTCGTTCGAGACGAGCGAGCGGCCGCATTGCGCGCGGCGCTCAAGGAAACACCAAATGAAGGGGAGACTGATCATGGCTAGAATGAAGCGACCCAGTTACCGCGCCGCGATCGAGTGGATCGCGTCGAACGACGACGCCGGCTCGCCCGACGCGCTCGTGCCCGAGATCGTCGGCAACTACGTGAGCTCGTGCCTCGTCGCCGACCTGTTTGGCGTCGAGCAATCGCGCGTAGGCCTCGACGTCGTGCTCTTTCGGTTGGCGCGCATGCCGCGTCCGTATCTCGTGTCTGTGTATTCCTCAAAGCGCGGAGAGGCGGTCAGGCTCATGGATCTGACACCGGGCAAAGAATACAAGGTCACGGTGAGCGGCGGCGGCCAGCGGCTCGAGGAGACAGCGCCGTGAGCGTGATCAAGCCCCTCCCCGTCACCGACGACAACCGCACCGCCGTCGCCTACGTCGGCACGACCCCTGCCGAGGGCCTCGTGCAGCTCGAGATCCTGAAGCGGCTCGGCTGCTGGCCCCAGCACGACGTGCTCGAGATCGGGTGCGGGGCGCTCATCGCCGGGTACCCGATCATGCAGTACCTCGCGCCGGGCGGTTACTGCGGCATCGAGCCGAACACGCACCTGTTCTTCGCCAGCTTGGACGTGTTGCGAGGTGACGGTGCTCTCGCTCGATCCGAAGCCAGGTTCGCGGCCGCACCCAACTTCCGATCAGGGGACGGCGCCGAGGCGTTCGACTTCATCCTCTCGCACAGCATCGCGAGCCACACCTCCGACGCGCAGCTCACCGACATGCTGGCGGCCATCGCCGAGCAGCTCCGGCCCGGTGGCGCGGCCGCCATCTCGCTTCGACTCGCCGAGGGCAACGCCTACGGCTCGCCCGGCAGCAAGGTGCACGGGGCGGCCTTCGCGACCTGGCAGTACCCCGGCGTCTCGTGGTTCCGGCGTGACGACGTCTTCGCGCGTGCGGCCGCAGCCGGGTTGACAGCTCGACTCGAGCCCGAGTTCACGCGGATGATCCTGGCCGGCAACCCGAAGAGCTGCCACGACTGGATTGTGCTCACGAAGGCGGGCGCATGAGCAGTCGGAAGGAACTCGAACGCATCACTACCGAAGTTCGCGCCGTGATCGACCGCCACGACCCGGAGGAGCTTCTCGCGCACGGCGCGCTAGCCGACGAGTACAAAAACGAGGCGCGCTCCATCGCGTTGTCCATCATGGACGGGCGTCCCATCACAGCGGCGCATATCCGCGACGTGTGGATGTATTGGTTCGGCGTCGAGTCGTCGTGGCAAGGGAGGCGGTAGTCTCGATGCCGATGCGCCCCGTCTTCGGGCTGATCGCGGGCGAGTGCCGCCGCATCAAGCGCCAGGACGGCGGCGCGCCCATCAGAAAGGCGCCGCCGCCGGCGTCGCGCAAACGTCTCTAGTGCGCGGACACGCCCTTGTCCGCTGCCGTCTGCAGCTCCTCCATGATGCGCTTGACTACGGTCTCGCCGAGCGGCGTCAGAAAGCACCGATAGGCCACCGTGCCGACGAGCAGCCGGTGCCGCACGTACGTGGCGACGCGTCGGAATTGCAGATCGTGCAGCACGCTGAGTGAGATGAACCCGGCCGGCACCATGCTTTCGAGCACGTAGTCGTGCATGCCGTTGTCGCGGATGTAGCCGAAGATTTTCCACAGGGTGTCCCTTGAGACGCCGGAGAGAGTCATGTCGTGTGGGCTCCTTTCAGGTGAGCGCCGCTTCTACTCGCGGCGCGGCGCGAACGCAATAGGGTTGGCGCTCGAAAGCGAGATGAGTACAATTTGCGCACGATGAAGCTCACCTGCCTGCGCGACTTCATGCGCGTGAACGCGCTCGACGTGACCCCGCCGTGCTGGTACTGCGGCGAGCGCGCAACGACCCTCGACCGGCCGGCGGCGAAGTCCGGCCCCGCGGCGGTCCGACGCCCCGCGTGCCAGCGCTGCGCCTTGCGCAAGGGCCGGCGCCCCGTCGACGCGCTCCGGCAGCGACTGATGCGCATTGCGAGCGCGACGACCGGCGACATCGCGCCGATCCGCTTTGCCGGGGAGGGCGCCAAGGGCCGCGCCCTCGAGCGCGTGCGCGAACTCCTGAGCACCGCCGTCCGCGACGGGGAGACGGTCGTCGTGCCGCCCGGCGAGCGCCTCACGCAGCCGCGGGACGATGCTCCGGCCCGGTCCCGCTGGGGCGGCCGCGCCACGTTCACGGGCCAGAAGGCGCTGCGCGACCTGCATATCTTGACGGGATGCAGCGCGGCCGTCCTCGAGCGCTTCCTGTTGGGCGAGAGCGTCTCCCCCGAAAACGCCAAGCGCCTGCGGAAGGCATGCAAGGCGCTCGGGCTCGACGTCGCGAAGCTGCGTGGCCTCGGACCCAAAGGCTCAGCTCCGGAGGCGCCGCAGCGGAAGCGGGCGATGTCGATCGCTGACCGCATCGAGGCGGCAAAGGCGGCGGTCGCGGCGAAGGCCGGCAAGCCCTGAGGGGTGGGCTATACTCGAGGGGATGAGCTGCATCGACCTCCTCGGCCGCACATGGGCCGGCGCGCCCGGGCAGCAGCCCGCGCCCGCGTGGTCGGGATGGTCGCCCCCCGGAGCCCCGGCCTCGTCGGCAGCCCCCTCGGCGGCACCGCCACCCTCGCCGCGCCCGCCCACGCCCAACCTGCCCGACCCGCCCCCGCTGGACGGCGCGCCGCTGACCGTGGACGACGCGTGGCGCATCTTCGGCATCCCCCAGAAGCGCGGGCAGGCCGCCGACGTCAAGCGCCGCTACATCGCGTTCCTGGCGAAGTGGCACCCGGACCGGCACCCCAACGACACGGCAACGGCGACGGCGCAGTTCGTCCGCGCGAAGGCCGCGTGGGAACTGCTACAGAAACATTGCAGGTGGAGCCTATGACAAATCGATCTCGTCTCCGACGTCGTTACGGCCGCGCGGCGGCCCGAGAACTCACGGGGCTGCAACGCACCGCCGCTCGAGAAGGGATCCGCGCTGCGGCACAGCAGGCGTTGCGGGACGGATCGAATTGGCAAGCCAACGCCATATGGCGATTGCGCGCAGCAGGTTTCAGCACGGCACTCGCGCAAGAAATCGTGGCCGACGCTGAGAAGCGGTTCCGGCGATGACAGATCGAGCCACAAAGGATCGGATCGTCGTGTTGGCGGATGTCTCCGGCTCGATGGCCGAGATCGACGGCGGGACGCGCGAGGGCAAGTCTCGCTTCGCGCTCCTAATCGAGGCCCTCAAGCAGCTCCCCAAGGAGGTCCGCATCATCGGGTTCTCCGACGGCGTCTACGAGGCATCGAGCGCGGCCGGCGTCTACATGGTCGGCGGCGGGACGGCGCTGCACCTCGCCATCAACGCCGCCGCGAGGTACGAGCCCGTTCGCACGATCATCATCAGCGACGGCGAGCCCGACTCCGAACCGCGCGCCCGCGAGGCGCTCGAGATGCTGACCGGCATCGTCGACGTCGTCTACTGCGGCAACCCGAGCAACGCCGCGGCCCGAATCTTCCTCGAGTCGCTCGCGCGGGCGGGCGCCGGCGGCTTCTACGCGACCGGCGACCAGGTCGACGTGGCGAAGCAGCTTCCGGCGGTCGTGGCGGGCTTGCTGAACTCCTAGAGCTCACCGCGGCAGCCGGTCTCCACCGGTCGGGCCGCCCGCCGCCGCGAGAGCGGTTGAGGCGCGTCGGGGCAGGCCGGGCGAACACCGGCACCGTTCGGCGGGCGCGGGCGATGCCGCCCCTCTCTGCGTTTGGGCTATACTGGAGCATGGCGGGCGCCCCAATGAGTCGGCTGTACAAGCGCTACGGTCGCGCCGGCGTCGAGTGTCAACGCAACTGCCGCGAGCGGCACATCGATCCGGCGAAGGTTGCGCGCGCCAAGATCCGACGTCACGGCACAGCCGGCGGCGCGCAGGTATGGATCATCGACGGCGGATACGTGCGCAGCGCGTTCGACATCGAGTTCGCCCTCGGCTCGCATGACGCGCACTCCAAGTTCATCCCACCCGGCGAGATCTGGGTCGAGGATCTCGCGCCAGCAGACTTGCGCGCCCTCATCGCGCACGAGGGGCACGAGCGCCAGTTGATGCTGAAGGGCGCCACCTACGCGAAGGCCCACGCCTCGGCGAACCGCGTCGAGGCGAAACTGCGGCGGAAATGAGTCGTCCCCTCCGCGCCCGTTACGGCCGCAGCGCCGTCGCCGCACCGCCTGGGGCCGCGCGAGCAGCCGCGCGCGCATTGCAGTGGCGTCGGCAGTACGGTCGAGGGGGTACGGAGGTCGGCGTCGCCAGGGCGCGTGATCTGCAGAACGGCAGACATCTTTCCCCGACCACGCTGAGACGCATGCGTAGCTACTTCGCCCGGCATGCGGTGGATCGCGAGGCGCCCGGCTTCCACGAGGGCGAGCCCGGCTTCCCCTCCGCCGGGCGCATCGCCTGGGACCTCTGGGGCGGCGACGCGGCGGCGAACTGGCTATCGAGGCGCCCTCCCCCCGTTTGAGCTACACTTAGGGGCATGGCCCGAGTACTTCGACGACGATACGGACGCGCCAACCATCACGTCCAACTCGAACGCGTGCGTCGTGCCCTTTTGAATCCTCGCAACGAGGGCGGCCGCACCGCAGCGGCGTACAAGACACTCATCTTCCGCGCCGCCAAAGAGCACGGGTACGAGGAGGGCACGCCAAAGTACCCGAACCTCTATGCCGCGGAGCGCTTCCTGGAGCGACAAATCGACGACACGATCGGCTGGGTGTGAGCCGGCCCCTTCGGGCTCGTTGCGGCCGGCCCAACAGCCGCCTTTGCCTTTTCCGCGATCGGCGCCAGGCCCAGCCCCGCCCGCCCCCGACAGAACAAGACAAGAACGTCCCGGCCCGATCGGGCCCCACGGGCATCCCGCCGGGGACCCTCGGCCAGCCCCGGCCC
>DATJXV010000012.1:0-12999 GCA_035499955.1 Casimicrobiaceae bacterium | reverse complement strand
TTTGGCTCCCCGACCTGGGCTCGAACCAGGGACCTGCGGATTAACAGTCCGTCGCTCTACCGACTGAGCTATCGGGGAATTGTGGCGGGAGACGACCTACAGCAGCCAAAAATTATAGCATGCGAATAGACGCGGACCAATCCATCGTTGCTTTACAGCCGGACCCAAGCCGCAGGCACCCGCCTCGCGAGCATCGCCCAGACCACAAAGCCTGAGATGGCGGCCGTCATGTGCTTGATCGTATGGCCGCTGACGATCTGTCCGATCGCGAAGACCTGCTCGTCCAGGGCCTCCGCGATCTTGGCGACGACATACCATCCGAATACCCACCAGATGTCGTTCGCACGCGTGTAGCGGGAGGGCCCAGTCGCGGCAAGAATCAGGCAAATCGACATCGCATACACCTGCGCGATCGCGTACGGCACGAGGTTGCCGTGACCGGCGCGCTCCGTCGCGTCCCAATAGAGCACCGTCCCCGCACCGACGATAAGCGCGGGCACGAGGAGCGCCACGCCCGCACGCACGCTCGTGCGGTCGCCGACTTGGCCCGCCAACAACCCCGCGAGCGAGACCATGATCGGCAGGCGGTCCCATACGAGGCGCGAGTTGTCCGGCGCCAGGTGGTAGTAGGCGGAGCCGAACGCAGTCAAAACCAGTCCGACGAAGAACACGGCATAGGGCCACCGTTCCGCCGGCAACTCGAATGCCTCCGGCCGGCGAGCGATGACCATGAGGCCCGCGACGCCGGCGGCGAGGAATCCCAGATTCGAGGCGACATCGAAGAAGCGCGGCACCCCGAAGAACGTGCGCGCGTCGGCGAAGTCGTGATATCCGAGCGGCTGCGCGATGGGGTGCACCAGCATCGCCGCCGCGACGCACACCGCCGCGAGGGCGAGAAGGACGGCGGCGCGTCGGGTCATGCCTGCGTCAGCGTCCTACGCTCGCCAGCACGTCGGCCTTGAGGAAGCGCTCGACGACGAGCATGAACGCGATCGAGGGAATCAGCAGGAGCAGCGCGGTGATCGAGGCGATCTGGTAGTTGCCGCCGTTGCTCGCGTTGAACATGAGCAGCGGCAGCGTGGTTACATCGGGCACACCGACGAAGTATGTCCCCGTGAACTCGTCGAGCGACTCGAGGAAGACGAAGATCGCGCTCGCGATGAGTCCCGGTGCTGCGAGCGGCAGCGTCACCGTGCGAAAGCAGGTCCAGGGTGAGGCGCCCATGTTGCGCGCCGCCTCCTCGAGCGACACGTCGATCGACGCGAACGCAGCCGACGCGATCCACACGGCGAGCACGAGGCCGTGCGAGGCGTGCACGAGCACGACGCCGAGCACCGTCCCGTTGAGGCCGATCTCGTAAAACACGCGCGCGATGTTGACGTAGACAGGGAGGTTCGGCACCGCCTGAGGGAGCAGGAAGGCAAGCAGGATCAGGCCGCGCCAACGCAGTCGGAGCCGCGCCAGCGCGAAGCCCGCGGGGACGGCGACGAGAAGACTCACGACGACCGTGAGGACCGCGATCCAGATGCTCGTGCCGAGGGATGCGAGCGCGCCGCCGCGCGGGCTGAACACGCGGCCCCAGAAGGCAAGGCCGAACTCCTGCGGGATCTTGTTGGGGAAGTACCATTTCTCGGCGAAGGCCCACAGGAAGAGGTTCGCGAGCGGCCCGAAGATGGCGAACGCGAGCAGGCCGAGCAGGCAAGCAATCGCGACGAGCTGCGGCAAGCGCGACGCTCTCATGCCTTCGCCCCCGACGCGTGCCGCAGGTAGAACCATGCACCGCCGGCGGCGACTATCAACGACATGAGGCACAGCGCATTGGCCACGGCGTAGTCCGACAGCGTTGCGATGCGGTACGCGACGTCGACGGTGATCATGGTCGGCGAATTCGGATTGATCATGATCGGCACCGAAAGCACCGAGAGCATCGTCACGAACGACAGGACGAGGCCGACGAGCAGCGTGCCGCGCACCTGCGGCAGCACGATGTCGACGAGCACGCGAAGGCGCGGCGCGCCCAGGTTGCGCGCCGCCTCGATATGCGACGACTCGAGCGACGCCATCGCGCCGGCGAGAAGCAGCGTCACGAACGGCGCCTGCTTCCACACGAAGGCGATCACGATGCCACGCCAGTCGAGCAGGCTCTGCGCCTGCAGCGGCTCGATCAGCCCCGCTCCGATCAGCACATGGTTCAGCATGCCGTTCTTGGCGAGGAACGTGCGCATGATCTGGCCGGTCACGATGAACGGTATGAACAGCGGCCAGCGATAGAGCCAGCGCAGGATGGCGACGGCGCGCGGGTTCTCGCCGAGCGTGACGTAGCCGGCGATCGCGATGGCGACGAACCCGATCAGCACGGTGGAAAGCAGCACGATGCCCACCGTGAACAGCAGGTCCTTCTGGTAATAGTCCCACGCCTTCGCGAAGTGCTCGAGGGTGAAGCCGCCCTGCGCGCCGCGGAACGCGAGCACCGCGGACAGCAGGAGCGGAAGCACGAAGAACAGCGCGATGACGACGAGCGCCGGCGCGACCAGCGCGTAGGCACGCCAGCGGACGATCGCCGTCGAGTTGGCGGACACGCTCGGATCAACCGTCGTTCCCGCCCAAGCGGGAACCCGGCGTCGTGATGCCTCTAAGACGCCGGGTCCCCGCATTCACGGGGACGACGAGTCCTACTTCAGCACCACCCGCTCGTACCCTTCCACGATGTCGGTGAAGTAGTCCGACAGCGGGAACGGCCGCCCGTACTTCGACAGGTCGGCGGGCGTGACGTCGGTGAACAGCTTGTTCCAGTCCTGCGGCGAGAGCTTCGACTGCACGTACTGCGGATCGATGCCCGGGTACCAGTTGAACTGCTTGACGATCCCGTCGGCCTGCACCTCGGGGCTCTCGGCGAAGTCGATGAACTTCTTGGCGAGCGCCGCGTTCGCCGCCTTGGCCGGAATCACGTAGTACATGGGCTGTCCCGGCAGGCCGGGCGACGGCAGCGCGAGCTTGGTCTTCGGGCTCAACTTGCCGTCCGCCTGCCACGTGTAGAACATATCGACCCACACGGGCCCGATCGCGATTTCGCCGCGATTGAGCATGTCGAGCGTCCCGGCGTTGCCCGGCGTCATCACGACGTTCTGGTTGAAGTCCTTGAGTCCGGCGAGCGACTTGTCGATCGTGGCCTTGTCGGCGGCGGAATACGGGCCCTTCTCGAGCTTGTCGCCCAGGCCGCTGTAGGCTTCGACCCAACCCATCACGAAGCCCACGCCGGACATGCCGCCCTTCACACCGTTGTAGCCGAACTGCTTGGGATTCTTCTTCACCCACTCGACGAGCTCCGCGTAGGACTTGGGCGGATTCTTCACGAGGTCGGGGTTGTACGCGAACGCGATCTGGCTGTGGAACATCGGCAGCACGTAGCCGTCGACGTTGGCGCCGAGCGCGTTCTTCGCGGTGTCGCGCGAAACGAGCTTGCCCGCCGCGACGTCGTTGCGGTAGGGCATGAGCAGCTTCTCGTTGACCATCGTGGCCGCGCCGCGCTGGTGCACGACGGCGACATCGGTGTCCCACGTGGCCGAGTTCGCCTTCTGTTGCGCCGAGAGCTTCTCGTAGATCTTCTGCGAGCCGGCATCCCCGGGCCCGGTGCCTACCGCGCGCACCTTCACGCCGGGGTTCATGGCCTCGAACTTCGGGCCGAGGTAGTTGTTGACGTAATCGACCATGTTCTGGTCGCCGGCGGTGACGACGTTCAGCGTCGTCTGCGCCACCGAGCCTCCCGACATGGCGAGCGCCGCGGCGACGGAACCAATTGCAAACAGCCTGCGTAGATACATCCTTTTCTCCTTACGGATGACGACCTGGAAACAGGAGGAGCGCCGCGCGCGGGACGACGACCGTGGCCGCCGTGCCTTCCGCGATTCTCTCCGGCGCGTGAACCCATACTTCGGCGTCGTCGGTCCGCACGCGATATCGGTAGCCGTGCCCGACGTACACGGATTGCGCGACCACGCCGGACAGCACGAGCGCGTCCGGCGCGTGGCCCGTGTCGCCGGTCGCGAGGCTTGCCGCGTCGCTTCGAAAATGCGCGCGAAGCCGCGCGGCCGCGGGCGTCCCGCTGACGGCGGCGGTCAGCGCACCACCGTCCACCTGCGCGATGTCGAGCGCGTTGTCCGCGCCCATGAAGCCCGCGACGAACGCGCTCTCGGGACGGTGGAAGATTTCCTCGGGCGCGCCGATCTGCACGATGCGCCCGGCGTCGATGACCGCGATGCGGTCCGCGAGCGTCAGTGCCTCCTCGCGATCGTGCGTCACGTAGACCGCGGTGATGCCAATGCGCCGCTGCAACGCGCGCAGCTCGTGACGGAGCTCGAGGCGCACCTTGTAGTCGAGGTTCGACATCGGCTCGTCCAGGAGCAGCAGATGCGGGTCGACCGCGAGCGCGCGCCCGAGCGCCACGCGCTGCCGCTGTCCGCCCGACAGCTGCGTGACC
This sequence comes from Casimicrobiaceae bacterium, assembly GCA_035499955.1. GTDB lineage: Bacteria > Pseudomonadota > Gammaproteobacteria > Burkholderiales > Casimicrobiaceae > VBCG01. The sequence goes on along the minus strand of DATJXV010000012.1, from coordinate 8,522 downwards.
GGCCGCGTCATGAAGCCTTCGAGCTGGAGGAGCTTCAGCATCTCGCCGATGCGCTTGTCGATGGCGTCGCTCTTCCAGCCGCGCATGCGCAGGCCGTAGCCGATGTTGCCGGCCACGGTCATGTGCGGCCACAGCGCGTAAGACTGGAACATCATCGCGGTGGCGCGCTTTTCGGGAGGTAGGCGCGTGATGTCCTCGCCCGCAACGCGGATCGTGCCCTCGTCGGGAATCACGAAGCCCGCGATCGAACGCAGCAGCGTGGTCTTGCCGCAGCCCGAGCTGCCGAGAAGCGCGATCATCTCGCCGCGCTCCACCGCCAGGCTCACGCGGTCGAGCACGCGGGTGGCGCCATAAGACACCGAGAGGTTTTCGATCGTGAGGTAGGGCATCGGGATGCGCGTCAGCCACAGCGCCCGAGAGTGTGCCCCCAAAATGTTACAACGGTCATGTTGCAGCGCGGAAGCGCCGGCTGGCGCCGCGGCTTCAGCGGGTGCCGCCCGACGACCGCGCGGTGTAAAGCCGGTGCAGGGTGATCTTGCGCACCTCGGCCTTGCTCGATTCCACGTGCGAGCGCATCAACCGGACGGCCTCCTCGCGGCGCCTCCGGATCACCGCGCGCAGGATCTGCGCGTGCTCCTCGTACGTTTTGACGATGCGATGCGCCTGCGTGAAATCGAGCCGGCGGATGATCCGGATGCGCTCCGTCACCTCGCCATGGCATCGCGCGACTTCGCGATTGCCCGCCACACGTACGAGTGTCGAATGGAAGGCCTCGTCGAGGGCGGCGACGTGTTTCGGCTCGGAAGCGCGCTCCGCGGGCGGAAGAAGCCACAAGGTCTTCAGCGCGTCGAGACCGTCTCGATCCGGCATGTCGCACAGACGCGCGACGGACGCCTCCTCGAGGATCAGGCGCAGGTCATACAGGTCCTCGAACTGGCGGAAATCGTACGGGCGCACGCTCCAGCCGACGCGCAACCGGACGGCCAGATAGCCTTCTCGCTCGAGCCGGTAGAGCGCATCCCGGACGGGTGTACGGCTCATGGACAGACGCCGCGCGACCTCGACTTCGGTAAAGCGGTCGCCGGGAAGCAGGGCGAAGTCGAAGATCTCGGCCTTGAGCTTCTCGTAGGCGACGGCGGCGAGCGAGCGCTCGGGCCTGCCGGCGTCCGGCGCAATCCCCTGCGACAGGGCGGCCTCCACCATCGTTGCCCGATTCCTAGCGCCGCACTTCGCGCTGGAAAATCTCGAGGCTGCGCTTCTTGGTGCGGATGAAGGAAGGCTCGGACAGGGTGGCGAGCGTGCGCGGCCGCGGGTCGTCGTAGCACAGGATCTCCGCCACGCGCGTGGGCCGCTTCGTGAGCAGGAGCACCTCGTCGGCGAGGTACACGGCTTCCTCGAGGTCGTGCGACACGAGCATCATGGTCGTCCCGGTTGCGATGAAGACTTCCTGCAGCTTCTCGCGGATGAAAAGCGTCATCTCGAAGTCGAGCGCCGAGAAGGGCTCGTCGAGGAACAGCACCTCCGGGTTGGGGGCGAGCGCACGCATGATCGACGCCGTCTGCTGCTGGCCGCCGGACAGCTCGTAGGGGTAGCGTTTCAAGTCGAACTTCACGTCGAACGACGCCACCAGCTCCGCCATGCGGCGGTCGACCTCCGTCTTCGACTTGCCCTCGAGCTTCAGCGGATAGGCGATGTTGTCGATGGTGCGCATCCACGGAAACATCGCTTCGCGGTAGTTCTGGAACACGTAGCCGATCTTGGTCTGCGCAAGCGACTTGCCGTCGAACAGGATCTGGCCGGCATCGATCGGGATGAGCCCCGCGATCATGTTGATGAGCGTGGACTTGCCGCAGCCGTTCGGTCCGAACACCGAGACGATGCGATGCTTCGGTATGTCGAGGTCGAAGTTCTCGTACAGCGGCCATCCGGCGAAGTACTTCGTGAGTCCCCGGATCGTGATCTCGGTGCCGGCCGGTCCCGGCTCGAACGGCGGCTCCGGCACGTCGGCGACGACCGGCGCGTTGAGCGGCCTCATCGTCCGCTCCAGTGCACGATGCGGCGCTCGGCGAACAGGAACAGCACGTTGAGCGCGTAGCCGAGCGCGCCGGCCGCGAGGATCGCTGCGTACATGCTCTTCACGTTCAGCACCTGCTGCGCGTCGATGATGCGATGACCAAGGCCGTTGTCCGAGCCAATGAACATCTCGGCGACGATCACGATCACGAGCGCCATCGAAACGGCGCTGCGCAATCCGACGAAGGTCGGCTGCAGCGATTCCCACACCAGGACGTCGCGGAAGATCTGCCAGCGGGTGGCGCCCATCACCTTGGCCGCCATCATTCGCTGCTTGCGTGCGTTGATGACGCCGTACGCGCTGTTGAACACCACGAGGAGGAATGCCCCGAACGCGGCGATCGCGACCTTGTTGATGTCGGACACCCCGAAGATCAGGAGAAACAGCGGGATCAGCGCCGAGGAGGGCGTGGAGCGGAAGAAGTCGATCAGGAACTCCACGCTGCGGTAGGCGCGCTCGTTACTGCCGAGAAGCACGCCCAGCGGCACGCCGACGATCGCCGCAATGGCGAAGGCCTCGAGCGTGCGCTTCACCGTCACCAGGAAATCGGCGAGCAGCGGGCCGCCCGCGAGCCCCGTCACGAGCGTCGTCAGCGTGGCCGCCGGGGTGGGAAGCAGGATGGGCTTGATGAAGCCCCCGCGAACCGCGATGTCCCAGACCACGAAAAGGAGCAGCGGCCCGACCACGGGGAGGAAGCGCCGCCACGGCAGCGTCGTGGGCGGTGCAGGCCGCGCCGCGTCGGCCGGGGCGCTCCACGCGGGAGACGCCTCGCGCAACGTGGGATCGGCCATGGTCAGCCCTTGTAGATCAAGTCGGAGACGACCACCTTCTTGTCGAAGATGCCCTTCTCCGTGAACAGGTCGAAGAATTTCTGGAAGTACGCGATGTCGCTCGGCTTGAACTCGCTGTAGAGCATGTAGGCGGCGAGCGGGACCTCCGACGTGAGCGGGCCCTCGATCGCGGTGTAGCCCTTCAGATATTGCCGCGCCTCGTCGGGCTTCGTGCGCACGAACTCCACACCCCGCGCGTAGGCCGCCATGTAGCTCTTCGCCGCGCCGGGATACTTCTTGATGAACTCGGTGGTGAGGCTCGCGGATCCACCGTGCCAGGGCGCGAACGGATCGCCCAGGATGTACTTCGCGACCACGCCTGCCTCCACGACGCGCGTCGTGCCGCTCATCCGGCCGACCGTTCCGGTGGGCTCGAGCGTGTAGCAGGCGTCGACCTGGCCGGCCGCCACGGCGGCGACGTGCTGGCCGATCGGCAGCTCGATGACCGAAGTCCCGGTGGCGCCGGCGCGCTCGAGCATCGTCTTGCACAGCGTCACGTTCTGGATGCCGGGGCCGGAGGCGAGCTTCTTCCCCTTCAAGTCGGCGATCGTCTTCGCCTGCGTGTCTTTCGCCACGATGAACTCGTCGAGCACCCACTTCGCGTTGCTCGGATTCGTGCAGAAGATCTTGAACAGGCCCGGCTGCGCGATCTCGCCGATCGCGAGATTCGCGCTGCCCGTGCCGTTGGAGCTGCCGTCCGAGCGGCCTGCCAGCATCGCTTCCATCACCTGCTGCGCGCCGGCGAATTTGAGGGGCTCTACCTCGAGGCCCGCCTCCTTGAAGTAGCCCTTCTCGACCGCGGCGAAAAACGGCAGGCCCGACGCGATGGGCCAGTACCCGATGCGGATCTTCGGCGACGCCTGGGCACGCACGATGGCGGGTGCGCCGAGCAGCGCGAGCGATGCGCCCGCGCGAAGCACGCGGCGGCGTCCGGGATCGGTGCACGGTGGCGGGCCGGAAGGCGGGGTCGGGTTCTTCATGGGATGCTCCGTAGACGAGGTCGTTGTATACCGACCTGCATACCAGCAACCCGGATGCCAGCCCCGGCCCGACGCCGATTCCGTTTTATTTCAGCAGGTTAAGGGATCAGACGCCGCGACCGCGTGAGCCGGGTTGGTGCGCCGTCGCGATTTCGCACCTGCATCTGGCAGGGCTACTTTTCGTCGCGCTTTCCGGCAACTGTCGTGCGGATCTCGGTGACCACGTCACCGCGAAGATGCGGCGCCGCGAGGCGCAGGTAGTGGAACATCGACCATAGGGTGAGGATGGCGGCGACCCACAGCGCGACCGTGCCGAGGAGCGCGATCGGCAGACCCAGCACGGGCTCGAACAACAGAAGCGCGATGATCGCGGTCATCTGCGCCGCTGTCTTCACCTTGCCGACGAACGCCACCGCGATGTTCTTGGTCTTGCCGAGCTGCGCCATCCACTCGCGCAGCGCCGAGATCGCGATCTCGCGGCCGATGATGATGATGGCGAGGTAGGCCTCGGCGCGTCCCAGCTGCACGAGCAGGATGAGCGCGGCCGCGACCATCAGCTTGTCGGCCACCGGATCGAGGAACGCGCCGAAGGCGCTCGTCTCGCCCAGGCGCCGGGCGAGGAAGCCGTCGAGCCAGTCGGTGATGGCGGCCACCGCGAAGATGGACATCGCGGTCCAGTTCTTGGCGACCGGCATGAGCCAGCTGTCCGGCAGGTAATACACGGCCACGAACACCGGGATCAGGATGATCCGCAGCCAGGTCAGCGCGATGGGGATGTTGAACGGCACGGTGGGGGCGATTCTACCCGGGCGAAAAAGGGGTCAGACCCCATTACAGTCTTGTAATGGGGTCTGACCCCTTTTCTAGTGCAGCTCGGCGAATATGCGTTCCGCCAACGCGCGCGAAATTCCGGGCACGCGCGCGATGTCCTCCACGCTCGCCGCCTGCACGCCCTTGACGCCGCCGAAATGCTGCAGGAGCGCCTTGCGCCGCATCGCGCCGATGCCGGCAATCTCCTGCAGCGCCGAAGTCGTGCGCGCCTTGCCGCGTCGCGCGCGATGCCCCTGGATCGCGAAGCGATGCGCCTCGTCGCGGATTTGCTGCAGCAGGTGCAGCCCCGGATGGTCGGACGGCAGGTTGAGCACGCCGTCGCGATCGGGGAAGACGATGTCCTCCTCTCCGGCCTTGCGCTCGGGCCCCTTCGCAATGCCGATGAGCGGGACCCCGTGCAGACCCTGCTCCTCGAGCACGCTCACGGCCACGCCGACCTGCCCTTTGCCTCCGTCGATGACCAGCAGGTCGGGCACGGGATATTCCCCGGACACGATGCGCGCGCAACGCCGCGACAGCGCCTCACGCATGGCGGCGTAGTCGTCTCCGCCGTGCGCGGGGGTGACGTTGAAGCGGCGGTACTCCGACGGCTGCATCGCCAGGCGGTCGAAGATCACGCACGAGGCCACGGCCGCTTCGCCCATCGTATGCGAGATGTCGAAGCATTCGATGCGCTGCGTGGAAGAGGGCAGGCCGAGCGCGTCCTGCAGCGCGGCGAGGCGGTCCTCCTGGGTCGCCTTCTGCGCGAGCTTCTGGCGGATGGCGAGCGTCGCGTTCTGCAGCGCCATCGTGAGCCAGACGCGCCGCTCACCGCCCGGGCTGCCCACGATCTCGACCTTCTGCCCGGATTGCGACGACAGGATCTCGGCGAGCGCGGCGTGATCGGCCACGTCCGGCACGACGATGGTAGGCGGCACGGGACGCTCGAGGTAGTGCTGGGTGAGGAACGTCGGGACGATCTCGCCCTCGCCTTCGACGTCGGCGGCGTCGGCATGACGCGGGAAGAACGTCTTGTCGCCGACGTGGCGTCCGCCGCGGATCATTACGACGTTGACCGCGAACAGGCCCCCTTCCATCGCCGCCGCCACGACGTCGATGTCTCCGGCCGTCGCGCTCTCGACGAACTGTCGCGACTGCAGCGCCTGCAGGCGCGCGATCTTGTCGCGAATGCGCGCCGCGCGCTCGAACTCGAGCTTGGCCGAGGCCTCATCCATCTGCGCCTGCAGCCTTCCGAGCACCTCGCTCGCCTTGCCTCGCAGGAACAGCGCGGCGCCCTCGACGTCCTCGCGGTACTCGGCCTCGCCGATGCGCCCGACGCACGGTGCCGTGCAGCGCTGGATCTGGTGCAGCATGCACGGCCGCGAGCGGTTGGCGAACACCGTGTTCTCGCATGTGCGCAAGAGGAACACCTTCTGCAGCGTGGCGATACCGTCGCGCACCGCGCCCGCCCCCGGAAACGGCCCGAAATAGCGGTTGCGCTTGTCGAGCGCGCCGCGATGGAAGCGCAGCTGCGGGAACGGGTCGCCCGAGATGCAGACGTACGGATAGCTCTTGTCGTCGCGATACAGGATGTTGTAGCGCGGCTCGTGCGCCTTGATGTAGTTGTTCTCGAGGAGCAGCGCCTCGCCCTCGGAGCGGGTGACGGTAGTCTCCACGCGCGCGATGTGGGCGACCATGGCGGCGATCCGGTACTCGTGCCCGGTCTTCTGGAAGTAGTTCGACACGCGCTTTTTGAGGTCGCGCGCCTTGCCGACGTACAGGACTTCGCCTGCGGCGTCGAACATGCGGTACACGCCGGGGCGATGGGGTAGCGACTTCAGAAGCTCGCCCGCGTCGAACGTCGGCGCCGGCGCCTCGTCCGGAGACGGTGTCGTGACCTTCGACAGCCGCGAGACCTTGCTCACCCTTTCTCCGAAAGATGGGCCGCGATGCGGCCGAACGCGGCGTCGAACATCGCCGCCGTGAGCCGGCCCGTGTTCGTGTTATAGCGGCTGCAGTGGTAGCTGTCGACCAGGAGGCGCCCGCCGGCGAGCGGGTGCGGGACACCGTGGGCGAAGCGAAAGTCGGCCGCGCGCAGCGCCAGCGCGCGCAGCGTCGCGTCGTGGGCGATGCGGCCCAGGGCGAGGATGGCGCCGCCCTCGGGGACCGTGCGCAGGTCGGCGGCGAGGTAGGCGTTGCACTCGCGGACCTCCGCCGGGGTGGGCTTGTTGTCGGGCGGCAGGCACTTCACGGCGTTGGTGATGCGGCAGCCGACAAGGCGCAGACCGTCGCCGCGCGACGTCGCCACCGGACGGTTGGCGAAGCCGTAGCGGTGCAAGGTCTCGTACAGGAGGATGCCCGCGTAGTCGCCCGTAAACGGGCGTCCGGTCGCGTTCGCGCCGTGCATGCCCGGCGCGAGCCCGACGATCACGAGCCGCGCGCCCCTCTCGCCGAAGGGCGGCACCGGTTTGCACCAATAGGTCGGATGCTCGCTGCGGACATCGGCCAGGAACATCGCAAGACGGCCGCAGCGGCGGCACGCTTCGTCATATGTCAGGGATCGGGTATCAGGCATCAGGAATCAGTAGAATGCGTCGACGCGAGCGCTTTTGCCCCGCCCTCGTGAACTACAACAATAGTAACTGGGATCATCTTTGCCCCTTTGCAACTCCGGCGCTCGGACGTACGCTGCGGCGTCGTCCGATACCTGATACCTGATCCCTGAATGCACCCCCCCGAGTCGCATCTCGAGATCCGCTCACGCCTGCCGTCCGGGGCGAGCCGCAAGCCGCCGCTGTTGTTCATCCACGGCGGCTACTGCGACGCATGGTGCTGGGAGCCGTTCTTCCTGCCCTGGTTCGCGTCGCGCGGCTGGCCTTCCTACGCGTTGTCGCTGCGTGGCCACGGGGCAAGCGGCGGAGCAGATACGCTGTTCATCGCGGGCCTCGACGATTACGTGGCGGACGTCGAGCACGTGGCGGGCCAGTTCGACAGCGCGCCGATCCTCGTCGGGCACTCGATGGGCGCGGCGGTCGTCGAGCGGATGATGGCCACGCGCCCGGTGCGCGGCGGCGCGCTCCTCGCCCCCGTGCCCCCGACGGGTCTCCTGCCGGTGGCGGCGCGGCTTGCGACCACGCACCCCGATTACATCTCGCACATGATCGGCCTCGACCCGACGCGCCTTTCGGAGGACCTCCTGAAGGCGTTGCGCCCGTTCTACTTCAGCCGCGACGTCGATCCCGCCATCCTCACCGAGGCGATCTCGCACCTCAACGGCGAATCGCCGCGCGTGCTGTTCGATCTTTCCATGCGCCTGCACTGGGCAGAGCCGCAGGCCACGTCTCCCGTGTTCGTGATGGGGGCGGCGGCCGACCAGATTGCGGTTCCCGACGACGTGCGCTCGACCGCCGCGCACCACGGCGTCGCGCCGAACATCCTGCCCGGCATGGGGCACATGCTGATGCTCGAGCCCGAATGGAAGGGCGCCGCCCAGGCGCTGGCGGCCTGGATGGAAGACCTCCCCTGAAAAAGGGGTCAGACCCCATTACAAAACTGTAATGGGGTCTGACCCCTTTTTCAGTGGGTCTTCTTGCGGACGAACTCGTAGAACGCGTCGGCGGGCAGCGGCTTGCTGGCCCAGAACCCCTGGAAGCAGTCGCAGCCGCGCACGTCGAGGAATTCGAGCTGCTCGCGCGTGCCCACGCCCTCGGCCACGACCTTCAGGCCCAGGCCACGGGCAAGGCCGATGATCGCCTCGGTGATCGCCGCGTCCTGCGGGTCGGATTCGAGGTCGGCGATGAATGAGATGTCGATCTTGAGCGTGTCGAT
>DATJXV010000011.1:0-75881 GCA_035499955.1 Casimicrobiaceae bacterium | reverse complement strand
GGCGGTGATCGGCTCGGGGCGCTACGTCGTGATCTCGGGACGTTCCGCGGAAGTCGCCTTCGTGGTGGAGGAGGACTATCACGGCCAGGGCATCGCCAGCCGTCTCCTGCGCCATCTCGCGCACGTTGCGCGCTCTCGCGGCATCGACACTTTCGAGGCCGACGTGCTGCCGGAGAACAAGGCGATGCGCGCGGTGTTCGAGCGAACTGGCTGGCCCACCACGACGCGCCGCGAGGGCGGCGCGGTGCACATCGCGCTCTCCTTGCCCGGCGGGTCAGCGTGAGCGCAAACTCACCCGCCCAGCGCCTTGACCACGACGATGAGCAGCGCGCCGAATACCGCCATCACGATGCCGGTCCGGATCGGCCTCGGATGGCCGGCGTATCGGCCCAGCGCAACGCCGAGGACTAACAGCATCGCGAGCGTGATGATTTGCGATGCGAGCAACGCGAACGCCGCATCGCCGGAGAGCCAGAAGGGTGCGACGACCGGGAACGTTGCCAGCACAACCATCGCGAAGATGCCCGCGGCCTCGACGAGGTCGCGAAGGCGCAGAAGCGCACCCTCGGGAGCCGGCAGTGCGAGTAGGCGGCGGCGCAGATCCTCGATGGCGCTCGGCTCGACGATGGCCGCGAGATGCTCCGGCAGCGCCTGCGAGATCAGCCGGTGCGCGGTAGCGGCGTCCTCGGTTCGGATGCGCCGGCCGAGCACTCGATAGCGCGAGCGCTCGGTCACCGTGCGTACGACGTACATGACGGCGTCGACGAGACCCCACGCGAGGTTGCAGCCCAGCGCTGCCTTCGCGACGGTGAGCGCTTCAGCCTGGCCGGCCGTGGCGATCGAGATCGATCCGACGATCGTCATCGCCATGATGAGGCCGAACAGGACCTCCGATATTCGATCGACCGGATCGAGCAGTGTTTCGCGCTCGTCCCCAGGCGCTGGTCCCACTTCACGCTCCCGCACGACGCTCCTTCGGGCCGCCACACTAGCACGGCGCGCGAGCGCTCCTCTCGTTTCGCTGCAACTGCCGTAATGCGATGAGCAGCGGCTCCAAATTGCGCCGGAAGTGGAAGCGCCTCGTGGTCCGAGCTGCGCTGCGGCGGCGCCGAATTCGTCGCTACGTACGGCGCAAGCTGACGTGGAATCGGCTGTACCGCACGACGAGCTACCTCAAGTCGGCCTTGTGGACCGTTCCACTCATCGCCATCGTGCTCGTGTTCCTGACGGCGCCGCTCTTGCGCCTGCTCGATGCTTGGCTCGGCTGGAGGATCACGAGCATCGCCGAGTCCGGCCTGGAGGCCATGTATCAGACGGTGATCACGCTCACCCTCTCGTTCCTGGTCTTCACGTTCGGTTCGCTGCTGGTCGCGATCCAGGTGGCGAGCGGCCAGCTCACCCCGCGCATCATCGCCACGACCCTCCTGCGCAACAACGTCGTGCGCTATAGCGTGGGGCTGTTCGTGTTCACGCTGGTGTTCGCGGTCGTCGCGCTCAACCGGTCCGGTGGCGCGACGTCGGTGCCGCAGCTCGTGGCGGTGGTCACCGCGGTACTCGGCGTGGCCTCCATCGCCGACTTCCTGTTCCTCATCGATTACGCAGCGCGATTGCTGCGCCCGGTAAGCGTCGTCGCGAGCGTCGGCAACGACGGCGCGCAGGTGATCAAGTGCGTCTATCCGGCCTCCTCCGGCGGCCTCGTAGCCGAGGCCGCGCCGCTGCGCGCGCAGCTCGGGGCGCCTGCGCGCATGCTCCCGCACAGCGGCACCTCCGGGATCGTGCTCGCGGTCGATCTTGCGACGGTCCTGTCGCTCGCGCGGCGCAGCGCCGGCGTGGTCGAGTTCTGGCCGCAAGTAGGGGATTTCGTGGCTGTGGACGAGCCGCTGTTCGCGCTGTACGGCGGTGCCGCCGCCATCGACGACCGTGCGTTGCGCACGACCGTCGCCTTCGGCGGAGAACGTACGCTCGAGCAGGATCCGATGTTCGCCCTTCGCATCCTGGTGGACATCGCGCTCAAGGCGCTCTCGCCGGCCATCAACGACCCGACCACGGCGGTCCTCGCGATCGACCAGGTGCATCGCCTGATGCGCGTGCTCGGCAAGCGCCAGCTTCGCGGCGAGATCATCTGCGACGAGACCGGAGAGCCGCGCGTGATCTTTCGTACGCCGAACTGGGAAAACTACGTCAACCTCGCGTGCCACGAGATCCGGATGTGCGGCGCGTCGAACGTTCAGATAGCACGCAGAATGCGCGCAATGCTCGACAATCTCGACCGTTCGCTGCCCGAGCATCGCAGGCCTGCGCTCGCAGCCGAGCTCGAGCTCCTCGACCGCGCCATCGATGCGTCCTACGCCAATCCCGAGGACCGCGCGCTGGCACGCATCCCCGACTCGCAGGGGCTGGGCGGCGCTCCGGCTCTCGATCGTACCGCGGCAGGGGCTTGAGCGTGCCGCCGCTCGACGGTCCGGTCCCCGACTGGCTGCTGTCTTCCGCAGCGGCGGCCACGCTCTTCGTCATCATGTTCGACATCGGTCTCGCGGTCGCCCCGATCGAATTCCGTTGGGTGATCGAACGACCGGGCCTCGTGCTTCGGGCGCTGTTCTCGGTGGTCGTCACCGTTCCGGCGATCGCCTGGATGGTCGCGCGTGCGCTCGACATGCCGCGCGACGCCGAGATCGGCATCATGCTGATGGCCATCGCGCCGGGCGCACCCGTGGCCCTGCGCCGCGCGCTGGACGCCGGCGGGCATCGCGCGTTCGCCCCCGCACTGCAGCTCCTGCTGGCGATCCTCGCCATCGCGTCGGTGCCGCTGTGGATCGACGCCCTCGACGAGTACTACGCCAGCAGCGTGTCGATCGATCCCGTTAATCTCGCGCGTCAGGTATTCTTCGCGCAGTTGCTGCCACTTTGCCTCGGTGCGGCCACACGACGGGCGTGGGACTCGGGCGCAACGTGGATCGAGCCCCGGCTTCGCACGCTCGGATCGCTGCTGCTCATCGCGCTCGTGATGCTGGTGCTCGCCGACGTGTGGAAGCTCGTGGTCGTCGCAGGGGCACGCGTGGCGGTGGCAGTCGTCGCCGTCACGCTGCTCGCGCTGGCCGTCGGCCACGCGCTGGGCGGCCCGGACACCGCGACCCGCACGTCGACCGCGATCTCGAGCGCCGCGCGCAACACCGGACTCGCGCTGCTGGTCGCAACGCTCAACAAGGCGGCACCCGGTATCATCGCCACGGTGCTCGCCTACTTCCTGCTGTCCGCGCTGACCGTGATCCCGTACGTGATCTGGAGGCGCCGCGCGACGCAGCCAGCGATGACGTGATATCCAACCGAAGGAGATCTCCACATGGCCAAGAAGAAGACAGCGCAGGACAAGCCACCGCAAGACAAGGTTGTGAAAAAAGCGGATGCCTCCGGCAAGGCCGACGGAACGCTCGGCAACAAGGAATACGCGAAAGAGCTCAAGAAGCTCCACGTCGAGCTCGTCAAGCTGCAGGAATGGGTGGTGCACAAGGGCCTGAAGGTCTGCGTCATCTTCGAGGGCCGCGACGGCGCCGGCAAGGGCGGCACGATCAAGGCGATCACCGAGCGGGTGAGCCCGCGCGTCTTCCGGGTGGTCGCCCTGCCGGCGCCCACCGACCGCGAGAAGTCGCAGATGTACATTCAGCGCTACATTCCGCACCTGCCCGCCGCCGGCGAGATCGTGATCTTCGACCGCAGCTGGTACAACCGTGCGGGTGTGGAGCGCGTGATGGGCTTTTGCAGCGAGGAGCAGGCAAAGAAGTTTCTCAACGCCGCGCCGCTGGTCGAGAAGGCCATGGTGGATTCCGGCATCATCCTCATCAAGTACTGGCTGGAAGTGAGCGAGCAGGAGCAAACGCGCAGGTTGAAGGCGCGCATCGACGACGGCCGCAAGATCTGGAAGCTGTCGCCGATGGACTTGAAGTCGTACAGCCGCTGGTACGACTACTCTCGGGCGCGCGACGAGATGTTCGCCGCGACCGACTCGTCGTGGGCGCCATGGTACGCAGCCAAGTCCGAGGACAAGAAGCGCGTGCGGCTCAACATCATCCGGCACCTGCTGAGCAAGATACCCTACGAGGACGTAAAGCGCGAGAAGGTCAAGCTCCCCGACCGCCAGAAGGAGAAGAGCTACCGCGAGCCCGACTACCCGTACAAGTGGGTGCCCGAGAAATTCTAGGCCTGTTCACAGGCCGTCGCGACGAGCCGGAGGTCTACCGTCACGGCCCTTCGGCAGCGGGCGGGCGGACCTCGGCCGCCGAGATCGAGCTTCGCGCCGCGAACGCTGCCTCAGCCGGTCTTGGACATTTCCGCCGCCGCGTCCCGCTTGCCGAACTGCAGATAGCGCGCCTCGTCGACCTTGCCGAACAGCTGGATGAGCCGCGCGACGAGCCCGGTCCACCCGGTCTGGTGACTCGCGCCGAGGCCCGCGCCGTTGTCGCCGTGGAAATATTCGTAGAAGAGGATGCAGTCGCGCCAGTGCGGATCGGCTTGGAATTTCTCCGTGCCGCCGTAGACGGGGCGCCGTCCCTTGTCGTCGCGAAGGAAGATGCGTTCGAGGCGCGCCGCCAGCTCCCGGCTTACCTCGAACAGGTTCATCATGCGACCAGAGCCGGTCGGGCACTCGACCTTGAACGCGTCGCCGTAGTAGAGGTAGTACTGCATGAGCGCGCGGATGACGAGCACGTTGACCGGCATCCAGATCGGTCCGCGCCAGTTGGAGTTGCCGCCGAACATGCCGGAGTCGGACTCGGCGGGAAGGTAGCCGACCCGAAACTCCTGCCCGCCGGCGCGGAAGACGTACGGATGGTCGAGGTGATAGCGCGATAACGCACGCAGCCCGTACGGACTCAGGAACTCGTTCTCGTCCAGCACGCGCGCGAGGATCCGGCGCAGCCGCTTCTCGCTCACGAGCGCGAAAATGCCGCGCTCGTTGACGCCGAAATGCCCCGGCCCGGTCTCGTGCACGCTTTCGAGGAGCTCGGGCATGCGCGCGAGGCGATCCAGGAAGGCTTCGACGACGCGCGGGACGCGCTCGCGCTGCCAGCGCTCGATCACGGAGGTCGCGCACAACGGGAGCAGCCCGACCATGGAGCGCACCTTGAGCCGCTGGGCGCTTCCGTCCGGCAGCCGCAGCACGTCGTAGTAGAACCCGTCCTCCTCGTCCCACATGCCGGACTGCCCGGCGTGATTCATCCCCGACGCGATCCACAGGAAGTGCTCGGTGAACTTCGTGCACATGTCCTCGAAACTCGGGTCTTCCGCGGCGACCTCGACGGCCAGCTCGACCATGTTCTGGCAGAAGAGCGCGACCCAGGCGGTGCCGTCGGCCTGCTCGAGATAGCCGCCGGTCGGTAGCGCGGCGCTGCGGTCGAACACGCCGATGTTGTCGAGGCCGAGGAAGCCGCCCTCGAAGACGTTGCGCCCCGTGCGGTCCTTGCGGTTGACCCACCAGTTGAAGTTGAGCGCGAGCTTCATGAACGAGCGCTTGAGGAACTCGTGGTCAACCTCGTTGCCGAGCGCCTGGTTGGTTCGATGCAGGAACAGCGTCGCCCAGGCGTGGACCGGGGGGTTCACGTCGCTGTAATTCCACTCGTACGCGGGAATCTGACCGCTCGGGTGCATGTAGACCCCGCGCAGCATGAGGTCGAGCTGCTGCTTCGCGAAGTCCGGGTCGACGGCGCTCAGTGCGACGCAGTGGAACGCGAGGTCCCAGGCGGCGTACCAGGGATACTCCCACTTGTCGGGCATCGAGATGACGTCCGCGTTGACCATGTGGAACCACTCGCGGTTGCGCATCTGGCGCGACTGCCCCATCAGCGGATGGGCGTCATGCTCCTCGAGCCAGCGGTCGGCGTCGAATTCGTAGTACTGCTTCGTCCACAGCATCCCGGCCAGCCCCTGGCGGATCACGCGCGCCTCGTCCTCCGTGGCGGACGCCGGCGTGATCGAGCGGTAGAACTCGTCGGCCTCGCGGATGCGCGACGCGAAGACGTCTTCGAAGGCGCGGCCGAAGGCGTCGCCCTTCGCGTCGGCGCGGCAGAGCCGCAACCGGACGACCGCGCTCTTGCCACCTTCGACCGTCAACGCGTAGTCGGCCGCAGCCTTGGTGCCGCGCCCCTCGGGATTGACCGCGTTGCGCCGTCCATGCACCACGTATTCGTGAAACGCGTCCTTGACGTAGGGTGTGGGGTTGTCGGAGCCGAACAGGCGCCGGTTGTTGGTCTCGTTCTCGGTGAACAGCAGGGTGGGCTCGCCGTCGCAGCGAAGCGCGTACTCGCCCAAGTCGGGATGCGTCGCGGCGATCGCGCGCATGCGGCCCGCCACCGCCGCGAGCGAAGGCTTCACGGCGGAGGGCGCGACGCTCCACGTGTTGCGGAACCACAGGGTCGGCAGCACGCGCAGCGTGGCGGACGCGTCGCCGCGGTTGGTCACCGTAATGCGCACGAGGATGTCGTCCGTCACGGCCTTCGCGTACTCGACGAGAACGTCGAAATAGCGGTCGGCGTCGAACACGCCGGTGTCGATGAGCTCGTACTCGAGCCCGCCGCGCCCGCGCTCGCGGTTCGTCGCGATGAGGTCCTCGTACGGATACGCGGCCTGCGGATATTTGTACAGGTACTTCATGTACGAATGCGTAGGCGTGCTGTCGAGGTAGAAGTAGTACTCCTTGACGTCCTCGCCGTGATTGCCCTCGCTGTTGGTGAGGCCGTACATCCGCTCCTTGAGGATCGCATCGCGGCCGTTCCACAGCGCGAGCGCGAAGCACAGGCGCTGGCGGTCGTCGCTGATGCCCGCCATGCCGTCCTCGCCCCAGCGGTAGGCGCGCGAGCGCGCCTGGTCGTGGCTGAAGTAGTCCCACGCGTTGCCGTCGTCGGAGTAATCCTCGCGCACCGTGCCCCATTGCCGCTCGCTCAAGTAGGGTCCCCAGCGCTTCCACGGCACCGATTGCTCGCGCGCCTCGTCGAGCCGCTTCTGTTCGGCGGTGCTTGTCATGATGCGTCCTCTCTATAATCCGCCGCCCCAGCGGTATTGCCATAATGCGCCGACAAGAGCGTAGTTGGCGCCGGTGCGCGCGGAAATGCCGTTGCTCGCGTAGAGCTTGATCGAGTTTTGCACGTCGATGGGGAAGACGAGCGTCGCCCCGTAGCGCCAGTTCTTGAGCTCGCCCCCGCTCGGGTCGCCGTCGACGTAAGACTTCCCGCCCCAGTAGTACGTCGCGTCGACCGCACCCCAGATGCCCGAGGGGAAGTTGTAGATCGCGTGGCCCTGGACGGAGTAGACAGGGTCCTGCGTGCGCGCGTGGCCGCCATAGAAGTCGTCGTTGGCGGTGTAGAAGGTGGCCGCACCCATGAGCTCGAAGGTCCAGTCGCTTACCGCTTTCGACGCGCCGAACTCGGGCTTGAACGCCCATCGGTGCGCGCCGATGTTGACCACCCGGCTGCTGTCGTACTGGCCGACGGGCACGAACACGCGGAAGCTGCCGCCTATGATCAGGTCCTGCCGATAGTCCCGGAACTCCTTCAGCGTGAGCGCAGGCGCGCCATAGAAGTTCACCGACAGGCGGAACGCCGGGTCGCCGAATCCGCTCACGACCCGCTGGACCGGCTGGCCCGCGTAATCCGCCGACCCGGAAAGCCACGTGTAAGGGACGACCGCGTCGAACTTGCCGGACAGCCCCCACAGGTCCAGCGCGCGTGCATAGGCGAAGAGCGCGTTGGACGTACGCAGGCTGGTGTCGGTGATGGGCAGCGACGGGTCGAAGGAGAGTCCGCCGCGGGTATACGCGTAGCCCGCGAGCAGGAAGTTCACGCCGACCGGGGTGTTGGAGAACTGGCGCGGCTCGATGTCCTGGGCGCGCGCGGCCACGGCGGCTAGCAGCGCAAGCGCAGCGGCGGCCCAGTGAACCCCCCGCGGCATCGCTTCAGGCGCCGAGAATGGCTGCGATGCGTTCGGACTGCACGACCGCGTCGGCGAATTCCGCGAACGCGGCGTCGTCGTCCGGCGGGTACGCGAGCCCGGCGCACTCGCGGCTGCCCGCGCGCGGTGCCCAGACCTCGCGCGATTCGATGAGCCACACGCCGTAGGCGGCACGCAGGCCGCGGGCTCCCGCATCCGAAAGCGTCCGCCCGACCGTGAAGGCGGACAGCGCCGCGTTGGAGACGACCGCCGCCTCGATCAGCGCCTTGCGATAGCCCGCGCGACCCGTCACGTCGGGGCCGTGCACCGCCGCGATCCGCTTCGCGGCGGCGTGCACCACGACGAGCAGCCGGTCGAGGATGTTGCGCAGGGCATGCTGCGCGGCAAGCTCGAGGTAGCTCTGCGGCGTGAGGAAGACGTCGACGGCGGCCGATACGGCGCCGCAGCCGCTGTGACCCAGCACCACCACGAGCTTGAGGCTCTCGCCGAGATGGTCCGCCGCGTACTTGAGGCTGCCCAGGCCCTCGGCGCCGACACCGTTGCCGGCGACGCGCACGACGAAGAGGTCATTCGGGCCCTCGTTGAAGATGAGCTCGATCGGCACGCGCGCGTCCGAGCAGCCGAGCACCGCGGCGTACGGCCGCTGCGGCGGCGCGCTGTCGCCCTCCGCCGCAAGCCCCAAGTCGCGCGGGTCCACGGCGACGACGCGCTGCACGGTGCCGTCGCCGTCGGTCAGCCCCGCCAGCAGCGAAGCGAACGATCGGCTTCCCTCGTCGAGGCGGCTGCGCGCAGCCTCCGCGCTCGCGGGCCGCGGCCGCGCGGCCGCGAGCCTGCCGTCGTAGCGATACGTAATTTCCACGGACTTCATGCGCCCCACCTCACTTCTTCGGACACACCATTTTAGCCACGCGTTTTCGCGGCGGTACGCGCATGCTCACGTTCCGCTGTTCGACCTTTCGCTCGGACGCGGTTCGCCGGGCGCACCGTGCGACGCCCGATAACGCTCGATGGCCGCACGCGCGTTGAACAGCAACCGTTCGGGGCCGAGGCGCTGATCGAAGCCGGCGCGGCGCACGACCTCGAGGACGCCGGGGTTGAGGTCGGCAAGCCACACCGTTGCGCCTCGCTGCGTCGCCTGCCGCTCGCCCTCCATCAGCGCCTGCAGCGCCGAGTACTCGAGGTCGGGCACCCGGCTCATGTCGAGGGCGACCACTCGCGGCTTGTGCTCCTCGACGAGCGCATTGATCCGGTCGGACACGTTCTGCGCGTTGGCGAAGAAGAGGCGGCCCTCCGGCCGGACGATCAGCAGGCCCTCGAACGTCTCGTCGTCCGGATGCTCGGGAGACACGGGGCGCAGCACGTCGGCGCCGCGCTTGCGGCCGATGACGGACACGCGAGGATGGGCCACCTGGCTCGCGAGCCCGATCATCGACACGATAATGGCCACGACGATACCCTTGAGCGTGCCGAACACGAGCACGCCGACGCAGGCGATCAGCGCCCAGCGGAATTCCATCGTGCGCACGTTGCGGATGGCCAGAAACTCCGCCGGCCGGATCAAGCCGACGGAGTAGACGATGACCACCGCTGCCAGCGTCGCGTGCGGCATGAGTCCGAGGATGGGAGCGAGCAGCAGCATCGTCGCCGCGGCCGCTCCCGCGGTCACCAGGGATGCCTTCTGCGACTGCCCGCCCACGGCACGCACGACGGCCGTCTGCGACGTGCCCCCACCCGCCGGCATCGCGCCGAAGAGCCCGCCGGCGAGATTGGCTGCGCCCGTTGCGATCAGC
Source organism: Casimicrobiaceae bacterium (assembly GCA_035499955.1). Lineage (GTDB taxonomy): Bacteria > Pseudomonadota > Gammaproteobacteria > Burkholderiales > Casimicrobiaceae > VBCG01. Next base: position 66,156 of record DATJXV010000011.1, on the reverse strand, counting down.
TCGCGATTCGCGTCGATCGGAGGATCGTCGGGACGCACGAAGGCGCGGCCCGCCGCGATCGATTCGGTGAAGCTCATGAGGGCCACTCCGAGCGCGCCCGGCAGCATCTGCTCGACGAGCGCAGGATCCGGCAGCGTGAGCGACGGCAGTCCCTGCGGAATCACGCCGACGATCGAGACGCCCATCGCCTTCAGGCCGAGGAGCCACGAGGCCGCGATGGCGCCGCCGACCGCGACCAGCGGCGCCGGGGAATGCGGCCACCGTCGTTCCATGCCGATCAGGACGGCGAACGTGGCCACGCCCACCGCGAGCGTGATCAGCGAGGTCTCCGGAACGTGATGCGCGATGCTCAGCACGTCAGCAAAGAACGCTTGCTTGGTGATGTGAACACCGAGCAGCTTCGGCACCTGGTCCAGCACGATGACGAGCCCGATCCCCGCCTTGAACCCCGTCAGCACCGGCGTCGAGATGAAGTTCGCCACGAACCCGAGCTTCATCAGCCTTGCGAGCACGAGCATCGCGCCCACGAGAACGGTCAGCGTGGCCGTGGCCGTCACGAGCTTCGAGGGGTCGCCGTCCGGCACCGCGAGGCCGAGCTCGGTGCCTGCGAGGATGGCCAGCGTGGCGGTCGAGCTGACGCTCAGCACGCGCGACGAGCCGAGCAGCGCGTAGACCGCCATCGGGACGAACGCGGTGTACAGGCCGACCGCAACGGGCAGCCCCGCGACGGTCGCGTAGGCCATCGCCTTGGGCAGGACCACCGCGGCGGCCGTGAGACCGGCGACCACGTCGAGGCGCAGCGCGCGGCGGGGCACATCCATCGGCGCAATCCGGCTCATCTGGAGGGTCCCGGTAGGGCGCTGCGGTCGCGGAGCTCGCGACCGCGACGGTCACGCCATGATGTTGACGCCGCCGTCGACGTAAAGCGTCTCGCCGGAAAGCCTGCGGGCGAACGGTGTCGCGAGATAGGCGCAGGCGAAGCCGACGTCCATGATGTCCACGAGCTCGCCGATCGGCGCGCGCTGCGCGGCCTCGGTGAGCAGGATGTCGAAGTCCTTGAGTCCCGACGCGGCGCGCGTCTTGAGCGGTCCCGGTGATATGGCGTGCACGCGAATCCCTTGCGGGCCGAGCTCGTAGGCCAGGTAGCGGCAACACGCCTCGAGCGCGGCCTTCACGGGCCCCATCACGCTGTAGGTGGGCACGACCTTGTTGGCGCCGTAGTAGCTCATGGCGAACATGGTTCCGCCCTCCTTCATGAGCGGCGCGGCGAGCTTCGCCATGCGCACGAAGGAGTGGCATGACACGTCCATCGCCTTGGCGAAGCCTTGGGCGGAGCAATTGAGCAAGCCGCCCTGCAAGTCCTCCTTCGGCGCGAAGGCGATCGAATGCACGAGCATGTCGAGGCGGCCCCACTTCCTCGTCACCTCGTCGAACACGGACTCGAGCCCGCCCGGCACCGCGACGTCGAGCGGCAGGAAGATCTCGGCCTGCACTTCGCGTGCAAGCGGCTCGACATAGGGGCGCGCCTTCTCGTTGAGATACGTGACGGCGAGGTCGGCGCCCAACTCGCGGAACGCCTTCGCGCAGCCGTACGCGATCGAGGAATCGTTGGCGATGCCGATGACGAGGGCCTTGCGGCCGCTCAGCACCTGGCGTGGCTTGTCCTGGCTCATCTTGGCTCCTGGCTCTACAACTTCATGACGGGAACGTCGTCCGGCATCTGAAGATCGGCCTCGGTGGCGGCCCGCACGTCGGACACCGACACGCCCGGCGCGGTTTCCAGCAGCGTCGCGCGTCCCTGCGGGAACGCGATCACCGCGAGCTCGGTGACCACGAGATCGACGGGGCGCATCGAGGTGAGCGGGAGGTTGCATTCGCGCACGATCTTGGGCCTGCCCTTCGCCATGTGCTGCATGGCGACGATCACCCGCCGCACGCCGGTGACGAGGTCCATCGCCCCGCCCATGCCCGGCACCATCTTCCCGGGCACCATCCAGTTCGCGAGTCGGCCGCGCGCGTCGACTTGCAGGCCGCCGAGCACGGTGAGGTCGACATGGCCGCCGCGGATCAGGCCGAACGACATCGCGCTGTCGAACGTGGACGCGCCGGGCAGCGCGCCGACCGGGCGCCCGCCGGCGTCGGTGAGGCGAGCCTGCGTAAGGCCCTCCTCGGGCAGCGCCCCGGTGCCGATGAGGCCGTTCTCGGACTGGAAGAAGACATGGATGCCCGCGGGCACGTGGTTCGCGACGAGCGTCGGGATGCCGATGCCCAGGTTCACGAGCATGCCGTCGCGCAGCTCCTGCGCAATGCGTCTGGCGATGACGGTCTGCGCGTCCATCGTCACTCCCCGGTCACGACATAGTCGACCAGCGGCGCGGGCGTCATCACCTGATCGGGCGAGATCATGCCCACGGGCACGATGTGCTCGGCGTGCACGATCACCGTCTCGGCCGCCATCGCGATCACCGGGTTGAAGTTGCGCGCGGTGAGCACGTACGTGAGGTTGCCCAGATAGTCGGAAAGAAACGCCTGCACGAGCGCGAAGTCGGCGCGCAGCGGCGTCTCCAGGAGGAACTCGCGGCCCTCCACCTCGATCTTGCGCTTGCCTTCCTCGACGACGGTTCCAACACCCGTAGGTGTGAGCACGCCGCCCAGGCCGAAGCCCGCGGCACGGATGCGCTCGATCAGCGTGCCCTGCGGCACGAGCTCGACCTCCATCTCGCCGGCGAGCATCTGCGCCTGCGTCTGCGGGTTGGTGCCGATGTGGCTCACGATGGCTTTGCGCACGCGTCGCTCGGTGACGAGCTTTCCGATGCCCACGCCAGGCCTCGCCGTGTCGTTGGCGATCACCGTCAGATCGCGCCGCCCCTGGCGGCACAGCTCGTCGACGAGGCATTCCGGCGTGCCGACGCCCATGAAGCCGCCGATCATGAGGCTCGCGCCGTCGGGAATCCTGGCGGCGGCCTCCGCGAGTGGAATCGTGCGCATCGCGTGCTCTCAGGGGGCGAGCACCGACCGCGTATGGCGCGCGATCATGAGCTCTTCGTTGGTGGGAATCACGTACGTCGCGACGCGGCTCACGGGCGTGCTGATGCGGCTCGCGTGGCGCGCGTTCGCGTCGCGGTCGAGCGCAACACCCAGCCACGCCGCGTCGAGGCACACGCGCTCGCGCAGCGACGCGCTGTGCTCGCCGATGCCCGCGGTGAAGACGATCGCGTCGAGCCCGCCGAGCGCCGCGCTCAACGATCCCAGCTCGCGGCCGATGCGGTAGGCGAAAAGATCGATCGCCGCTCGCGCGCCGGGCTCGCGGCTCGCCTCGAGCGTGCGCATGTCGCTCGACACGCCCGACACGCCGAGCAGGCCCGATTGCTGGTAGATGAGCTTTTCGATGGCCGCGGCGTCCATGCGAAGCTCCTGCATGAAGTACAGCATGACGCCCGGGTCGAGGCTGCCGCAGCGCGTTCCCATCGGCAAACCGTCGGCGGCCGTGAAGCCCATCGTGCTCGCCACGCTTCGGCCGCCCGCGATCGCGCACATGCTGGCGCCGTTGCCGAGGTGCAGCACGACGACCTTGCCGGCGGCGGCGCGCGCGTCGTACTCCGGCAGCGCCTGAGCGATGTACTCGTACGACAGGCCGTGGAAGCCGTAACGCAGCACGCCGCGGTCGGTGATCGCGCGCGGCAGTGCGAACGCCTGCGCGACCGCGGACTGCGCGCGGTGGAACGCGGTGTCGAAGCAGGCCACCTGCGGAAGCTTCGGCTGGCGCTGCAGGAGGAGCCGGATGGGCGCGAGGTTGTGTGGCTGGTGCAGCGGCGCGAGCGGGATGTACTTCGCGAGCGCGTCGACGACCGTGGAATCGACGCGCGTCGGACGCGAGTACTCGGGGCCGCCGTGCACGACGCGGTGTCCGACCGCGGCGAGCTGGTGGCGGGCGAAGCGCGCGCGCAGCACACCGACGAGGTAGTCGAGCGCGCCTTCGTGGCCGAGCTGCGTGCCGTCGCTCCAGCGCTTCTCGTCGACGACGTTGCCGCCGCCGTCCTTCGCCACGAACCTGGGCGCGGTGAAGAGCCCCTCCGCTTGGCCGCCCGCGACCAGCGCCAGGTCGACGCCGTCCATCGAATACAACGAAAACTTGAGGCTCGACGAGCCGGCGTTCAGGACGGCGATCGCGTCCGACATCAAGAGACCGCCTTCGACGCCGCCTCGCGCCGCGCGTTCGCGACAAGCGCGGCGACACCGCAAGAGGCAAGGCGGGCGATGACGGAGTCGGCGCGGCTCGTGAGGATGATCGGGACGCGCGCGCCGAGCACGATGCCGGCGGCGTCGGCCCCGGCGAGGAACGAGAGGCTCTTCGCGAGCATGTTGCCCGCCTCGAGGTCGGGCACGATCAGCACGTTGGCGCGCCCGGCCACGGGCGAGTCGATGTGCTTGATCTTCACCGATTCGAGACTGATCGCGTTGTCGAGGGCGAGCGGACCGTCGATGATGGCGCCCGTGATCTGGCCGCGATCGGCCATCTTGCACAGCGCACCCGCCTCCACCGTGGAGGGCACCTTCGGGTTGACTGTCTCCATCGCCGAGAGGATCGCCACGCGCACCTCCGGGAAGCGCAGCGCGTGCGCGAGGTCGATCGCGTTCTGGATGATGTCGACCTTGTCCTCCATCGTCGGCGCGATGTTGATCGCGGCGTCGGTGACGATGAGCGTCTCCGCGTACGACGGCACGTCCATCACGAAGCAGTGGCTGACGCGGCGCGCCGTGCGCAATCCCGCGACGCGGCGCACGACCGCGCCCATCAGCTCGTCGGTGTGCAGGCTGCCCTTCATGAGCGCCTCGGCCTTGCCCTCGCGGACGAGGTCGACCGCCTTGGCCGCCGAATCCTGGCTGTAGGCAGCGTCGACGATGGGGTAGCTGTCGAGGTCGATGCCGAACTGCTCCGCCGTCGCCTCGATCCGCGCCTTCGGGCCGACCAGGATCGGGGCGATGAGGCCCAGCTGCGCGGCTTCCGCCGCGCCACGCAGCGAGCTCTCGTCGCACGGGTGCACGACCGCGGTCGGCGTGGGCGGCAGCGTCTTGCAGAAGTCGAGCAGCCGCTGGTACTTCTCGTGCATGCGCTCCGCCACGGCGTTACTGCCTCGCAGTCGCCTTGCGCGGCGCCTTCTTGCGTGCCGCGGCCTTGCGCGGCGCTTTCTTGCGCGCGGCCTTCGGCTTGACCGACAGCGTCTGCCCGAGGGTCTCGATCATCGCGAGCTGCTCGGTCGACGGCTTCGCACGCTGCACCCGCTCGTCGGCGAGCAGGCGTTGCACCAGCGTGACGAGCTTGCTGCGGTCCTCGTCCTTGCGCAGGAGCTGCGGCAGCGTCGCGAGCGCCTCCTCCGGCGCGTAGCGGACTATGATCTCCTGCTCACCGCGCACGCGCCGCCATTGGTCGGGCGGCATCTGCGGCAGCAGGTTCTTGTATTCGGCGATGAGCTCCTGCTTCATCTGCAGCCGCGACAGGAGCAGCGGCTCGCCTTTGCGGGCGAGCAGGCACGCCACGCGAGCGAGCGCCTCGGGATAGCCGCCCTCGGCGATGGAGGCAAGCGCCTCCTGGACGAAGGGCAGCTCACGCGGCTCGGCGATGCGCTCGGCCGCGGCCAGCTCAGCCTCGCGCTTGTCGGCAACATAGAGCGAGAAAACGTTGCCGTAGGTCGTGAAGAAAGCCGCCTCGCTCATCGCGTCGCGCATCGCGCGGTAGTAGTCGAGCGACGCGCTGATCGCGGAAGAAGCGGTCTTCTCGACCTTGGTGAGCTCGTTGTCGGGCTCGACGCCCGCGCGCTTGGCACGCACCATCTCGGCGGCCGGCCCGATCCAGGCCATCCACGGATTGAGATCGGAGAACACCCAGCGCTGCATGCGCAGCGGGTGGAGCTGGCGCTGCACTTTCGCGCCAAACTCGCCCGACGAGGCCTGCACCAGGGGCTGCAGGAAAAGCTCGTAGGCGCGCTGGTTGAACTCCGAGATCGCGGCGACTGCCTCGAACGGCTTCTCATCCGAGCGCTCGAAGCGGTTGAGCTTCGCGGCGAGCTCCTCGAGCCTGCGCTCCTCGAACTCGACGTCGTACTCCGGCTTGCCGCCGGTGCCCTTGCGCTCGTTGATGCGCATCGCATAGATGCCCGGCGGCAGCGCCTCGATCGACTTCAGCACGGAGACGATCTGCGCGTGCTCCTTCTTCGCCACCTTGCCGGACACGAAGATGCCCAAGTGCCCCACGTTCTCGTGCATGAGGCCGACGATGACCTGGCCGCGCGCCTTGATCTCGTCGGTCGAGCCGTACACGTCGGCGACCCAGTTGAACGCCTGCTGCGGCGGTGTGATGTTGTCGCCCATCGAGGCAAAGAGCACGATCGGCGCCTTGATCGCGCGAAGATCGAACGCTTTTCCGTCCGGTCCCTGCGCACCGCCCTTCCACACCTTGTTGCCGACGAAAAGGTTGCGCGTGATCCACTCGATCTCGTCGCGGTTCATGAGGTAGAAGCCGCCCCACCAGCGCTCGAACTCGAGGAAGCGCGGCGGCTCGGTGTCGACGTTCGCGTACAAGTGGTAGTACTTGTCCCAGAACGTGTTGGCGGGATTCAAGTTCTCGAAGTTCTCGACCAGGTAAGCGCCGTCGAAAACGCCGCCGCCCAGGTCGGACGCGAGCGAGGCCAGCCACGTGCCGCCGAGCATGCCGCCCGCGTAGCGCATCGGGTTGTCGCCCTCGCCCGCCTGCCACGCGCCGCCCCAGTACGACATCGGTGCACCGTTGATGACGATGGGTCCCGTGTCGTCGGGATCGGACGCGGCGAGCATCATCGCGGCCCATCCGCCCTGGCAGTTGCCGACGATCGCGGGCTTCGCGCTGTGCGGATGCAGCTCTCGCACCTTGCGCACGAAATGCTTCTCCGCTTCGCACACGTCGAGGAGCGTCTGGCCGGGCTCGGGGTCGCGGAAGAAGATCACGAAGTAGACCGGGTGGCCTTCGCGCAGCGCGACGCCGACCTGCGAATCGTCCTTGAAGCCGCCGATGCCGGGGCCATGCCCCGCCCGCGGATCGATGATCACGTACGGCCGCCGCTTCGGATCGACCGTCACGCCCTCGGGCGGCACGATGCGCACGAGCGCGTAGTTGACCGGTCGCCGCAGCTTGCGGCCGTCGACCACGATCTCGTAGTCGAAGTGAAGCACCGGCGGGAGTCCCGCCTGGTTCTGCGCGAGGAAATTGTTGCCGCGCTGGCGGATCGTGTCCCAGAACAGGATCGACCGCTGCGTGGCGTCCACCGCGTAGCCGTACCAGTCGGTCCACAGCTTGGCGCGCGCGGAAGGGTCGGTGACGAGCTCGCCTGTGCCGTTGTCGTCCGCCGCCGCAGCGAGTCGGTGCGTGAACCGCTCGCGCGCGAACTGCGCGCGCTTGCGGAAGAGGAGCGACACCTTGGTCGCGATGTCCTGGCTGCGGGCCAGGGCGCGGTCGGTGTTCATTTGCCGGTGCCTTTCGTGGGAATGGCGCGGCGGGCAACGTCGAGCGGGGTAATGCCTAGCCGCCCCCGAGCTGGTTGCCGAGCCGCTTTTGGAGGTTCGCGACGATCTCCGCGATGACTTCCGCGGTGGCCGTCTCGCCGATGACGCCGACGGCCTTGTCACGAACGTGATAATGCATCATGAGGGCATTACGCAGCTTGTCGAACGCCGCCTTGTTCTGCGTGCCGCAGACCGTGGCGTCGTTGTGCAGCACGCGCTCGATCACGCCGGGATCGAGCAGGCGCACCTTGCACAGGCTCGCCATGCGCGCGACCTCACGGTCGACATCTTCCAGGTTCTTCGCCCACCAGCTGCCGCCGAGATCGCTCGACTTGTCGCTCATATCGGCGATGTTACCGCAATTTGTGCGACGCACCCATGACATAGATCAAGCGCCGTACCAGGACTTGATCCGGCGACGGTGTTGGTCGGAGCGCGCTCACCACCGTAACGCCACGCCAAGCATCGGGCCACTCATGCTCATGCTGTCCAGCGACTTTCCGGACTGGAAGTTGTAGTCGAGATAGCGCCATGTTGCGAACACCGAACCCCAATTGTATGAATACCCGATTCCGCCCGAGATCTGCCACGTCAGTTGCGATTGGCCGGTACCGACATCGAGATAGAACGGCACGAACCACCTGCGGTCATCGCCGAATGCGTAGAGACCCTTGACCCCGACGATCCCGTCCCATGCGCTCGCGTCGACCTGCTTGCTTCCGTCGCGCGCCGGAATGACGATCGGACCGACGTCGCCGGTGATCGAGTACCCGAGTGTGGGCTTCATGCGCAACATCCTCGCGCCGGCGAGCAAGTCCACGGTCCACGCGGGGTCGGAGGCGAGCCGGTACTCGCCGGCCACCGTCCAGATCGAGGATTTCAGATCGAGGGTGAGGTTTGCCGTGGCGGTGGCCGGAATCCCCACATTGCCGACCGTAAAGTCGTGCGTCTGCGACTTGACGCCGCCAAAATCGACGTAAACGATGTCGTTGAACAGACCCCAACGGCCGTAGTGCGCATCGAGCGCCCCTTGGAAGGTCATCTTCAGATGGCTGAGGACGTCGTCCATGCTCGCATGGATGCCGGTGCTGCCCCCGTCATCGGGGAAATTCACCTTGCCGTCGATCGTGGGGACCCAGCCATAGATCGTCGCGGTGAATTGCCACGGACCGGCATCGGTACTCGATTGCTGCGCTTCGGCGCTTCCCGAAACGAGCGAACCGATGGCAAGACTGAGGAGCGTCGTAACGCATGCAACCGAACGGGAGAGCTTCATCTTGGACCTGTTAGTAGAGCGCTATTGGGGTGTTTTCGTGCGCCGGTAACCCGGCTGGGCGCATCGTCGAGCGCGCTCGGATTCAATCATAGAGGTCGTCCTTCACGAGCTGTTCCTTGCCCTTGGCAAAGGGCCCTTCGCCGGTGAGGATGACGCCATTGTCCTTCGCGTAGCGATTCCACAGACCGATCATTTCCCTTAGCTTCGCGGGATTCGCTGTGGCGAGGTCGTGGGATTCCGACGGGTCATCCTTGAGGTTGAACAGCTGCCACGAACCGGTGCCATTCGCAGCTCGCAGGATGTTGAGGATCTTCCAGTCGCCCTGCCGGACCGCACGGTTGCCGAAAAGCTCCCAGCCGACCCAATCGCCTCGACCGCGGGGCGAGTCGGCAGCGCCGGCGAGGAGCGGGACGAGCGTTTTGCCCTCCAGCGGGGCGATCTTGCTGCCGGGTTTCGTCGACGGGTGCTTCGCGCCGGCCATCTCGTAAAGCGTGGGCGCGATATCCATGACATGCAGGAAGGAGCCGCTGATTTCGCCTGCGCGGTTGACGCCGGGGCCCGCAATGATCAATGGCGAGCGGATGCCGCCCTCCGTGACGAAGTGCTTGAACATGCGGAAGGGAGTGGACCCGACCTGGGCCCAAGCCGGTCCATAGTCGACCGCCGAGCCTTTTTTGCCCCAGTTCTCGGGTCGCTGGTCGAAGCTCTCGAGGAACCACTTCTTGGCTTCCGGCGAGAAAGCCGATTCGACCAACGTTGAGAGTTGAACGGGTTCTGCCCCGTTGTCCGAGAAGAAGATCACAAGCGTGTTGTCCAGCTTGCCCACTTCGTTGAGGTGATCGAGGACGCGGCCGATGTGATAATCCATATTGCTGAGCATCGCAGCATAGATTTCCATCCTGCGGGCCGAAAGCTTCTGCTCTTCGGGTTCGAGCGAATCCCACGCCGGAATGTTCGGCAGGCGTGGAAACGGCTGCACGCTTTTGCCGACGATCCCCATTTCCTTCATGCGAGCGATGCGGGATGCGCGTAAGGCGTCATAGCCGCCGTCATAGTGGTTCTGGTATTTGTTGAGCCAGTCGTCCGGCACGGCGAAGGGGCTGTGAACGGCCTGGAAAGAGAGATAGGCGAAGAACGGCTTGCCGTCGTCCTTGTTCTCGTCGACGGACTTCATGATGAAGTTCGCGTAGGCGTCGGAGGAGAAATGGTTCTCGGGCAGCTTGTCAAGCCGCTTGCCATTGAGGGTGAAGGTGAGGCGGGGGTGGGCCGGATTCGGATACGTCATGTCGGACCAGTTGCTGCCGCCGCCCTGCAAAAGCGTGAAATCGCGCTCGAAGCCGACGGCGGCCGGCCAGCTTCCCGGCTCCTCGCCAAGGTGCCACTTGCCAGCCATGTAGGTGTGATAACCGGCGCTGCGCAGCACGCTCGCAATGCTGGCCACGCGGCTGTTGAGATGCCCCTCGTAGCCCCGTTTGCCCTTCTGCGTCGGACCGAGATACTCGGCCATGTTGCCCAGCCCTGCGACGTGATTGTCGGTTCCGGTCAAGAGCATCGAGCGCGTCGGCGAGCAGGTCGGACCAACGTAGAAATTCGTCGCCCTGAGCCCGCGCGCCGCGAGCGCATCGAGGTTCGGCGTCTTGATCTCCCCACCGAAAGCACCGATATCGGAGTAGCCCATGTCGTCCGCGACGATGAGCAGGATGTTGGGCCTCTTCTCGGCTGCGTGGCTCGGAGCGACTGCGCCAAGCAGTGTGAGCGCGCTGGCGAGGGCTGCAGCGATCAGTCTTCTGCGTGTGGTTGTCATGGCACGTTCGCTGGGGCGCGCATTTGCGCTAAATCACTGCTGCGAGGCGCTCCCGGAAGCGGATGGACATATCGTGCCGTCGCAGTAGCGGCGCCGTGCCGGCAACGCGCGCGGCGGAGTACGCGTCGCAAGAGCGCATAACGTCGTACATTGTAGCTGTCATCGAATCGCCAGGCCGCGGCCCTGCTTGCGGTTGCTGAGCGGCTTCGTCCGACTTTGATGCCGGTCCGGGTTCCAACCACACCCAGTCAAGCCCGGCCTTGCTTGGCAAGCGACAGCGCCGACAAGTCGCGCGCGAGCTCGGCGAGGATGTCGCCCAGGGCCGTGTTGAGCGCCCCCACGTAGGCGGCCGCGCTTCCGGTCGCGAACGGGACGCGGCGCGAATACGTATGCGACCACACCGGCACGCCCGCATCGCCCGCCTGCGAGCGCAGGAAGTAGGTGATCGTGAGCACCGCCTCCGGCTTGCTCATGTCGCGGCCGTCGCCGTAGAGCGATTCGACGAATCCGTCCAAGATCCAGTCGGGATCGAGCGTCACGCTCGAGGGCGACACCGACGCGAACACTTTCGCCGCCGCCAGCGCGCGGGCGGTGGCGTCGCTGATGTTGGCAGCCGGGGCCACGAGGAACTCGTTGTAGTAATCCGTCTCGTATTGAAGGTCCGTGTCGCGGAAGACGAACTGCTTGCCGCGAAACGGCGCGCCGACGGTCACCGACCCGACGCGAAGCAGCCCGGGCTGCGTCTTCGCCACCGGAGCGGGCAGCGCGGGATCGAGCACGAACGTGCCCTTCACCGGCGAAGGCCGGGTGCAGCCGCCCGCGGCGGCGAGCGCCCCGGCGGCAAGCGCCCCGCGAATCCACAGACGTCGCGATGCGTTCATCATTTGCGCTCCAGCGGAGCCGGCGGCGCGCCGAAGATCACGCTGGCCGGATAGCGTTTGGTCTCCTCGGTGAGATCGCGGAGATTGTCGGTGATCTGCCGCAGGTTCTCGATGGTGGTCGCGAGGTCGGCGTCGGTGGAGCCGAACAGGCGGTCGAAGCGCGTCATGATCCGCTCCAGGCTCGTGACCGTGCGCTGCAGCTTCGGATCGGAGACGAGCTCCTTCACCTTCGCCGCCGCGGCCGCGGCGTCCTCGGGCAGCTTCTGCCACGCCGGGTTCGCGAGCGTCTTCTTGAGCTCGGCGTTGGACTCGCGAAGCTCGGCGAGCAGCGCCGTCGCCTCGTCGGAGACCTTCTTCGCCTGCAGCTGGTCGAGCGTGGTGTCGAGCTTGTTGAACGTCTTCTCGGCGTGGTCGACGAGCCGCTTGGTGTCGAGCGCGGCGATGCGCTCGTTGGTCGTGTCGAGCAGCTTGTCGATGCGGCCGATCGTCGCCGGGAAATCGATGTGGCTCAGCTTCTCCATCACGTCCTGCGCCGCGTTGACGATGGCCGTCACGGTGGATGGCGCGCTCGGGATGTAGACGTTCTCGGGCGTCCAGTAGATCTGCAGCACCGGCGGCGGCGGCTCGATGTAGTCCATCTCGAGGAAGTTCTGCCCCGTGATGCCGAGCGGCGCGAGGCGCAGGCGCAGGCCCTTCTCCACTTCCAACTTCGCGTTCTCGACGTCGGCCATGTCGCCGGCCGCCGCGCGCCCGCCGATCAGGCGCGGCTGCAGCTGCGCCTCCACCAGCACGTAGCGCTGGCGCTGCGTGATCGGCAGGTCGAGCTGGTACTTCGTGTAGGTGAAGCTGACGCGCGTCACTTCGCCGATGGTGACGCCGCGGTACTTGAGCTTCGAGCCGACGTCGAGCCCCTGCACCGACTCCTTGAAGTACGTCTCGATGATGACGCGCCGCTCGAACCAGCGGCCCGACCCGATGATGATCAGCACGAGGACGCCCGCGACCACGGCACCGATCACGAACAGCCCCAGCTTGAAGTAGTTGGCTTTCTGGCTCATGGGAGGATCCGATGCCAAAGGCGTCCGCGACGCCACCGGCGCCCGTCGGTTTGGAGTTGCGCCTTTTGCATCGGACGAATGCTACGCGGCCGCCTTGGGGCGGCCCGGCGGCGGCCGCCGTTCACCGCGGAAAGCAACGCGAGCGACGCGCGACGGTTTTGCATCAGCGTGAATGCCATGTTCTCGTCATGCCGGTGCGCCCGCGAGCTCGGCTTCGCGGTGGAAGAACTGGCGGACGTACGGGTCCGTGCTCTCGTCGCGCAGCCGCCGCGGGTCCCCTTCGGCGATGATCCCCTTGACGCGCTTGTCCAGCATGATGACACGGTCGGCGATCGCGTAGATGCTCGCCAGCTCGTGGGTGACGATCACGAACGTCACGCCGAGGTTGTCGGCGAGGCGGCGGATGAGCGCATCGAGCTCGGCCGACGTGATCGGGTCGAGCCCTGCGGAAGGCTCGTCGAGGAACAGGATCTGCGGGTCGAGCGCCATGGCGCGCGCAATGGCCGCGCGCTTCTGCATGCCGCCCGAGATCTCGTTCGGCAGGTGGCCGGTGAACTGCACGAGCCCCACGAGCGAGAGCTTCATCCGCGCGAGGAGGTCCATCTGCTCCATGTCGAGGTTCGTGAACGCCTCCATCGGCAGGCGCACGTTCTCGAGGAGCGTCATCGACCCGAACAGAGCACCCGACTGGTACATCACGCCGAACGTGCGCAGGATGGCGTCGCGCTCGGGCCCTTCCGCCGTGACGATGTCGTGACCCTGGATCCAGACGCGGCCGGACATGACTTCGTACAGGCCGATCATGTGCTTCAGGAGCGTGCTCTTTCCGCAGCCCGACCCGCCGAGGATCACGAACACCTCGCCGCGCCGCACCTCGAAATTGAGGTTCTCGAGAATCGTGCGGCCGTCGTAGCCGGCGGTGAGGTTCTCGACCCGGATGATGGGCTCGCCGGGTTCCATCAGATGTTCAGGTAGAAGTAGAGAACGGCGAACACGCCGTCGATGATCACGATCAGCACGAGGCCCGACACCACCGCGCGCGTGGCCGAGTCGCCGACGGCCGATGCGCCGGCGCTCGTCTGCAGCCCTCGCAGGCAGCCGATCCCCGCGATGGCGACGGCGAAGACGAACGACTTCACCCAGCCGCTCATGAAATCCGTGAAGTTGACGGCGGAATCCACTTCCTTGGCGAACGTGACGAACGGAATGCCGAAGGAAAGCATGGTGAAGGCGCCACCCAGCATGCCGATGAGCATCGCGAACAGCGTCAGGAGCGGCGTCATCATCAGCGCAGCGATCACACGGGTCGTGACGAGAAAGCGCACGGGGTCGAGGCCCATGGTGGTGAGCGCGTCGATCTCCTGGTTGACGCGCATCGTGCCGATCTCCGCCGCGAACGCGGCGCCCGAGCGCCCGGCAAGCAGGATCGCGGTGAGGAGCGCGCCCATCTCCCGCACCATGCCGAGGCCGATCAGGTCGGCCACGAAGACCTCGGCGCCGTACTGCTTCATGGGGATGGCGGACTGGAAGGAGAGGATCAGCCCGAAAAGGAACGCGATCAACCCCACGATGGGCAGCGCATCCGCGCCCACGCGTTCGCAGACTACCCACACGTCGCGCCAGCGGATCGTCGACGGATGGCGAATCGCATCCGCCAGCGCCGCCGTCGCCTGGCCGAGGAACTCGACCTGCGTGCGCAGGTCGCGCAATACCGTGGCGGTCGTGCGCCCGATCTCCTCGATCGCCGGACGGCGCGGCGGCTCCGGGTCGAGGTCATGCTCGAGGTTGTGCGGATCGTACTGGCGCAGCAGCGCCGCGTACGCCGGCGCGAGGTTCGCGACCTCCACCGGCGCCTCGCGCGGCTGGCGCAGGAGGTCGACGATCAACGCGATCCCGGCGCCGTCGCAGTAGTCGACGCCTGCCGCGTCGACGACCACCGGGCGGCGCACGGCGCCGCGCACGGCGGCAAGCGCGTCGCGCCAGATCGCGGGAATGGTGTCGGCGACGAGGCGGCCGGACAGCGCGAGCACCAGCCGCCCGTCGGGGGCGTCGCTGACGGCCAGCGCCGCTCCGCTCATTGCTTAGGGAGTAACCTGCTCCAGGCTGTTGCCCGACACGCGCACGTAGTCGCCCTCCTGCACGAACAGCGGCTCATAGGAAAGCGAGACGACGCGCGTCGTGCCGTCGTCCATCTTGAGCGTCACGTCCCAGCGCGTGCGGCGGTATTCGTTCGGCTTCTGCGCATACACCGCCCCGCCGGCCGCGCCGATGACAACCATCCCCTGGTTCGTGAATCCCGGACCGATCTGCATCTGTGTGGACGATCCGGACATACCGCTCACGCCGGCGACGCCGAGCGAGCCCGGCGTGACGGAGCCCAGGGGCGTCCACACTTGCCGCTCCTGGACCGGCACGATCGTCTGAATCACGCCGCATACCCCGTTGCACGGCGGCCGCCGCGTGCTTTGCTGCCCTTGCGCGAGCGCATCGCCGTCACCGAGCACGAGGGCAAGCAGGGCGGCAAGGAGCGCGCGCATGAGGGTCACTCCGGGAAGGAATTGAGATAGAACATGGCATTGAGCAGCGCGCCCGGGTTGCCGTACGGGCTGAGCCAGCGGATGAAGATCGGGTCGATCTCGCCCGACTTGAACAGCGCGATCAGCGTGCGGTTGACGAGCAGGCGGAATTCGGAGTCATCGCGCGGCAGCGCGATGCCGTACGGCTCGTAGGAGAAGTCGTTCTCGAGAAAGGCGAGATCGTTGCCCTTCGCGTCGTCGATGCGAAGCTTGGCGAGCAGCATGCGGTCGGACGCGTACGCGTCGACCTTGCCTGCGAGCAGGGCCGCCACGCCCTCCGCGCCGTCCTTGACCTGCACGAAGGTCGCGTCCGCACCGGTTACCGAGAGCGCCTTGCGAAGCGCCGTCTCGGTCGTCGTCGCCGGCATGACCGCGATCCTCTTGCCGGCGAGCCCGCCCACGGTGGTCGGCGCGTTCCGGCCGGCGCGCACGAGCGCGCTGCCGCCGTCGACGAAGATCGGCACCGAGAAGTCGACGCGCTCCATCCGCGACAGCGTGATCGTGGTCGTTCCGCACTCGGCGTCCACCTTGTGCGACACCACGTCGGCAAGGCGCGTCTCGCTGTCGACGGGCTTCCACTCGACCTTGAGGTTGGGCACGCCGAGGGCGCGTCCGACGGCCGCGGCGACCTTCTCGCACAACTCCACCGTATAGCCGCGCACCTGCCCGTTGCGCTGGCGCGCGGAAAACGGCGCCGCGCCGTCGCGGTAGCCGAACACGATCGTACCCGTCGACTTGATGCGCTCGAGCGTGGGCGAGGCTGCCGCGGCCGCACCGGCGGCGAGCAATGCAGCGAGCGATACGAGCAGGAGTTTCGTGCGATGCATGACGGCGTAAACCGGCGTAAAACCGCGGCGGGGTGGCGGGCGGAGTGTAGCACGCGGGCCCTTCCGAATCGCGTGCCTGCGTCTCGCGCGGGCGTCGGCTTGCCTCGCTTTCCAGACCGGGGCACCGCATCCCGAACCGGCAGAGCCGTCGCAATCGCCAGGTTGTCCGGAGGTCCCCTGGGTTGTAGTGTAGAATGCGTCCCCCATGCGGCCATGCCGGGCCGCCAGACCGCTCGGGCGTCTCATCCACTCGCGGCGGCCCCGGCAGCGCGCACCTTCCCCCATCTTCGAAGGCGTTCACCCGTGAAAAGCGTCCTCCTCGGTTTCTTTGCCGCCGCCGCCCTCGTCGCGGGCGGGGCGCAAGCCCAGCCCGTACCCAACACGCTCGGCAAGATCAAGGCGGCCAAGGCGATCAACGTCGGCTTCTCGCCCGACTCGCTGCCGTTCTCGTTCGTCGGCCCGAACAACGAGCCGGCGGGCTATTCGATCGACATCTGCAAGCGCGTGATCGCGCAGGTCGGCCGCACCGTGGGCGAACCGAACCTCAAGGTGAATTGGGTGTCGGGCTCGGTGGCCGAGCGCCTGAAGATGGTCGAATCCGGCAAGGCCGACATCGAATGCGCGAACACGACGCAGACGATCGCGCGGCTCGCCACCGTCGATTTCTCGAACCTCATCTTCGTCGACGGCGGCGGCTTCCTCGTGAAGTCCGACTCGCCGATCAACAAGACCACCGACATGTCTGGAAAGAAGATCGCGGTCCTGGCCGGCACCACCACGGAAGGCCGTCTCAAGGACACGCTGCAGCGCCGCCTCGTCAACGCCACCGTGGTGCCCATCGCCAACGCGAACGAGGGCGTGGCCATGCTCGAATCGGGCAGCGTGGACGCCTACGCCGGCGACAAGATCAAGCTGGTCGGCCTCGCGGCGCAGGCGAAGGATCCGGCCAAGCTCGCGATGCTCGCCGAGGACCTGTCGTTCGAGCCCTACGCGTTTGCGATCCCGCGCAACGACTCCGCGTTCCGCCTCGAGGTGAACAAGGCGCTCACGCAGGTGTACATGGGCGGGGAAATCGAGCAGATCTTCGGCCAGTGGCTGGGCAAGCTCGGACGGCCGTCGGGCCTGCTCGCCGCCATGTACCTTCTGTATTCGATCCCGGATTGAACCACCGCGAATTTCTGTAGGAGAGAGGATGATGAAGCTTTCGACCTGGCGGCGCTCCGCCGCCGCCATCGCCGCCGCCGCGGCCATGCTGCTCGCGGGCTGTAACACGCCGCCCGCCTATTCCGTCAGCGAGACGCCGGCCGCACGCGTGGGCACCGTGGAGTCGATCCAGACGCGCACCGTGCAGAACGTGCCGAACGCGGTGGGCGCGATCGGCGGCGCGCTGGTCGGCGGCGGGCTCGGCAGCCTCATCGGCGGCGGCACGGGCAAGACCGTCGCGACGGTCGTCGGCGCCATCGGCGGCGGCTTCGTCGGCAACGAACTGGCAAGCAAGGACCAGACGCTCGTCTGGGACATCGGCATCCGCTACGACGACGGCTCCTATGCCACCGTCCAGCAGACATCGGCCCCCGGTTTGCGGATCGGCGATCGCGTTCGCGTGACGTCGACCGGTATCGAGCTCCTCCGCGGATAGGAATTACCGGAGGCGGCGGGCCATTCAACAACGCGGCGGACTCGAAGCCGCGATCCGAGAGGGAAGAGATCATGAAGACCATGTTCAAACAATTCGCGGCAGCTGCGTTCATCGCGGCGACGGCGATGGGGTTGCCCGCGACAGCTTCGGCGCAGGGCGATCAGCAAGTGCTCGTCAACCAGTCGGAAACCACGTTCTCGAATTTCATGCGTGATCCGGAAATGAAGTGGCTGCAGCAGAACATCGGCCGCGCGAAGGCGGTGATGATCTCGCCCGAGATCGTCAAGGCTGGCTTCATCGTCGGCGGCTCGGGCGGCCGCGCGATCGTCGTCGCCAAAGCGGGCACCAAGTGGGTCGGCCCGTCGTTCTACACGATGGCGACCGCCAGCGTCGGGTTCCAGGCCGGTCTCGCGGTGTCGGAGATGGTCACGCTCGTGATGACGGACAAGGGGCTCAACTCGCTGCTCGCCGCCAACTTCAAGATGGGCGGCGACGCCAGCGTCGCCGCGGGCCCGGTCGGCGCGGGCGCCAAGTCCGACATCCAGGCGGACCTGATCACGTTCACGCGCGCGAAGGGCGTGTACGGTGGCCTGAACCTCGACGGCACGCTCGTCAACCTGTCGGACGAGTGGAACAAGGCCTACTTCGGCAAGCCGGTGCTGCCGCCCGACATCCTGATCAAGGCCAACGTCAGCAACAAGGGTGCGGACAAGCTGCTCGCCGAAGTCGCGAGGGCCGCCAAGTAGTCCGTCCCGCAGCAGCAGTCGGAAAGGGGCCCCGCACGGGGCCCCTTTCATTTGATGGATGCGGCGAACTCGTTCGCGTAGCGGTCGACCGCCTCCCAGTCCGTGTACTCGTGGTCGCGCGACGTGTCCGTGCTCGCGCCCACGATCGAGGAGATGAAGCGCATCATCGTGCGCACGAAGAAGCCGTACTGCCGATACAGAAGCGCGCCGGCGACCGGGTGCACGATCGTCGGACGGAAGCCGCTCTCGCGCAGGAAGCGCTCGATCATCGCGTCGCGGTTCGCCGCGGCACTTTCGCGCCGCTTGGCGGTCGCGGTCGGGTCGGCGGCGCCCGCGGCGGAGAGGCTCACCGAGAGAAAGAGCGTCGGGATGCGCGCGAGCTCCGCGCGGTGTTCGCGCACGAAAGCGAGCATCTCGCGCGGGTGCCTGCCGACGTGGATCGAAGCCGCCACGACCGCTGCGGCGTAGCGCCCGAGACGAAAATCGGCGGGCACGCCGCGCACGACGTCGAACAGGTCGACCGCATGACCGGCCGCGCGCAGGGCCGCCGCGACGCGCTGCGCGATGCGCCCGGTCTGGCCTTCGCGCGTTGCGTAGAGAACCGTCAGAACAGCCATTGATTCATGCTAGGGGCGCCCGGACGGGCGCGCCTTGACCCCGATCAAGCCGTCACGGCTTGCCGAAGATGGCCTCGAGCGAAGGCTGCTCGCGCGGCGCGGTAAGGTGCAGGCCCCTTTCGAGCACGGACAGGTGCTCGGCCATGAGGCGCGTCGCGCGCTTCGCGTCGCGGCGCGCGATCGCATCGATCAGCGCCAGGTGGTCGGCGTGGTTGTGCACGGCGTCCGCCTGTTCGTAGAGGGCCACCGCGAGCGACGTCTGCAGCACGAGCTCGGTGAGGTAGCGCTCGAGCACGGAGTTGCGGCACAGCGCGCCCAAGCGGCGATGGAACTCGAGCGAGCGCGCGAGGCCTTCGGCGCGGTCGCCGCGCCGGTATGCCGCCTCCTCGTCGCGGACGAGCTTGCGCAACGAAGCGATCTCGCCTCGCGTGGCGCGCGACACGGCGTGCTCGACCACCGAGCCTTCGATGGCCCGCCGAGCCGCGAAGACGTGGGCGACGTCGGTCGCGGACGGCCGGGCCACAACGGCGATCCGGCGGTCGCGCAGCGCGACGATGCCCTCGCGCGCGAGCGTCCGCAGCGCCTGCCGCACGATGGTGCGCGAGACCCCGAAGAACGCACCGAGCGAGTGCTCCGGGAGCTTCGTGCCCGGCGCGAGGCGCCGCTCGAGGATCGCGGCGCGCACCGCCGCGCAGATGTGCGCCTCGGCGCTCCCCTTGCTTCGCTTGCGCTCGGCCATGCGCTCCAGAATAGGGCGCGGGACGGGGCGGGTCAACGCCATTCGGCATACCCGATCGACGACATTCTGTATACCGGAACGTCGCGCCCGTTGACAAGCCGCGGCAGCAGCGCGAGGATCACCGCTTTACCTCCCGCCGGGTCCGCCCAGGGATCCCGTCCATGCCGGCAGCTTCGCAACACGGGTCCATCCGCTTCCTGCTCAATGGCGAGCCGGTGGCGGTCGAGGGCGCGGCGCCGACGGCGACGCTGCTCGAATACTTGCGCGAAGCGTGCCGGCTCACCGGCACGAAGGAGGGGTGCGCCGAAGGCGATTGCGGCGCGTGCACCATCGTCCTCGCCGAGCCGGCGGAGGGCGTTTCGCAGCTTTGCTGGAAACCGGTCAACGCGTGCATCCGCCTCCTCCCCTCGGTGGCCGGCAAGGCGGTGTTCACCGTGGAATCGCTCAAGTTGCCCGACGGCTCGCTGCATCCCGTCCAGCGCGCGCTCGCCGAGGGCCACGGCTCGCAGTGCGGCTTCTGCACGCCGGGCTTCGCGATGAGCCTCTTCGGCCTGTTCAAGAACGCGCATCGCCCTTCGACCTCCGCGATCGAGGACGCGCTCTCCGGCAACCTGTGCCGCTGCACCGGCTACCGGCCAATCGTCGATGCGGCGCAGGCCATGTACGACGACGCCCACCGGGCCGACGGATGGCGCGCGTGCGGCGTGGCGGCCGACGGCTCGCGGGTCGCGTCGTCCGACGAGGAGCGGCTGTGCGCACAGGTGGCCTCGCTCGCCGAGACCGGAACCTTCGAGTACGCAGCGCAGGGGCGGCGCTGGTGGGCGCCGCGCACGATCGACGCGCTCGCGGGGATCCTCGTCGCCCATCCGGATGCCCGCATCGTCGCGGGCGCGACCGACGTCGGCCTATGGATCACCAAGCACCACCGCGACGTCGGCGACATCGTGTACACCGGCGACGTCGCGCGGCTGCGCGAGATTCGCGACGACGGCACGCACCTGTCGGTCGGCGCGGCGGCCACGCTCACCGATGCCTTCGCGGCGCTCGACGAGGAATGGCCTGAATTGCACGAGGCCTGGGCACGCTTCGCCTCCGTGCCGATCCGCAACAGCGGCACGCTGGGCGGCAACGTCGCCAACGGCTCGCCGATCGGCGACTCGATGCCCGCGCTCATGGCGCTCGGCGCTACGGTGGTCCTGCGCCGCGCGGATGCGACCCGCGAGATGGCGCTGGAAGACTTCTACCTTGCCTACCAGAAGACGGCGCTCGCGCCCGGCGAATTCGTCGTCGCGGTCCGGGTCCCGCATCGCGCGCCGAACATCGTCCTTCGCGCCTACAAGGTGAGCAAGCGCTACGATCAGGACATCTCGGCGGTGTTTGCCTGCTTCGCGCTGGCGCTCGACGGCACGCGCATCGTGTCGGCGCGCATCGGCTGCGGCGGCGTGGCGGCCATTCCGTCGCGCGCCAGGGCGACCGAGGCGGTGCTCGCCGGTCAGCCCTGGAACGACGCCACCGCCGACACCGCCGTGCGCGCGCTCGCGAACGAGTTCACGCCGATCGACGACATGCGGGCCACCGCGGCCTATCGCCGTGCGGCGCTCGCCAACCTCCTGCGCCGATTCCGCCTCGAAACGTCCGCCGCGCGCGTGTGCACGCGCATCGACGACGCTCTAGCCGATGAACGCGCCTGACTCCCGGGTTCGCGATACGCAGTGGCGCGTCGTCGCGGGCGCGCCGGTGCCGCACGATTCCGCGGCGTTGCATGTCTCCGGCGAAGCGCAATACACCGACGACCTTCCCGAGCTGGCCGGCCTCCTCCACGTCGCCGTCGGCGTGAGCCCGGTCGCGCACGGCCGCCTGCGCGGCGTCGACCTTTCCGCCGTGGAGGCCGCGCCGGGCGTGGTTGCGATGGTCACGGCGCGCGATATTCCGGGCGTGAACGATGTGGGGCCGATCCAGCACGACGACCCGATCTTCGCCCACGAGACCGTCCAGTTCGTCGGCCAGCCGGTGTTCGCGGTGGCGGCCACCGACGTGCGCCTCGCGCGCCGCGCCGCAAGGCTCGCGAAGTACGACATCGAGCCCCTGCCGCCGATCCTCACCATCGACGAGGCGATGGCGGCGGAGTCCTACGTTCTGCCGCCGGTGCACGTGACGCGCGGCGACGCCGCTGCGGCGCTCGCGCGCGCGCCGCACCGGCTGCGCGGCACCGTGCGGGCGGGCGGGCAGGACCACTTCTACCTCGAAGGCCAGATTGCCGTCGCCGTCCCGCGCGAGCACGGCGGCGTGCACGTCTACACGTCGACACAGCACCCCGGCGAAGTGCAGCACATGGTCGCCCACGCGCTGGGGCTCGCCGCGCACGACGTCGCGGTCGAATGCCGCCGCATGGGAGGCGGTTTCGGCGGCAAGGAGACGCAGATGTCGCTCTTCGCCTGCGTGGCGGCGCTCATCGCGCGCAGGACGGGTCGCGCGGCGAAGCTTCGCCTCGACCGCGACGACGACATGCGCTCGACGGGCAAGCGGCACGCGTTCGCCTACTGGTACGACGTGGGGTTCGACGACGACGGCCGCATCCTCGGCCTCGACTTGACCCTCGCCTCGCGCTGCGGCTTCTCGGCCGACCTCTCGGGGCCCGTCAACGACCGCGCGGTCTTCCATTCCGACAACGCGTACTGGCTGCCCGACGTCGCGCTGCACAGCTTCCGCTGCAAGACCAACACGGTGTCGGACACGGCGTTCCGCGGCTTCGGCGGACCGCAGGGCATGTTCCCGATCGAGCACGTGATCGACGAAATCGCGTTCGCGCTCGGCCGCGACCCGGTCGACGTGCGCATCGCGAACCTCTACGGCACGACGTCGCGCAATGTCACGCCCTACGGCATGGCGGTCGAGGACAACATCGCCGCGGAGATCATCGCGAAGCTTTTGGTGTCCTCGCGCTACCGCGAGCGGCGCGAAGAAATCGCGCAGTGGAACCGGGCGAACCCGGTCATCAAGCGCGGCATCGCTCTGACGCCCGTCAAGTTCGGCATCTCGTTCACCGCCACGCATTACAACCAGGCAGGCGCGCTGCTGCACCTGTACAGCGACGGCACGCTGCTCCTGAACCACGGCGGCACCGAGATGGGCCAGGGGCTGTTCACCAAGGTCGCGCAACTCGTCGCGCAGGAGCTCGGCGTGCCGCTCGCGGCCGTGCGCGTGTCGGCGTCCGACACGAGCAAGGTGCCCAACGCGTCGCCCACCGCGGCGTCGTCGGGCAGCGACCTCAACGGCATGGCGGCGCGCGACGCCGCGCGCACGCTGCGCAAGCGCCTCGCGGAATTTGCCGCGCGCAAGCTCGACTGCGACTCCGGCATCGTCGAGTTCGCCGACGGCATGGTGAGCGCGGGCGGCAAGACGCTTCCGTTCTCCGAGTTGGCGCGCTCCGCCTATTTCGCGCGCGTACAGCTGTCCGCCACCGGCTTCTACGCGACGCCCAAGATCCACTACGACAAGAAGACCCTCACCGGCCGCCCGTTCTTCTACTTCGCGTACGGCGCCGCGGTGTCGGAGGTCGCCGTCGACACGTTCACCGGCGAGCACCGCCTGCTCGCCGTGGACATCCTGCACGACGTGGGCACGTCGCTTAATCCGGCCATCGACCGCGGCCAGATCGAGGGCGGCTTCATCCAGGGCTACGGCTGGCTCGCGATGGAGGAGCTGTGGTGGAGCGACAAGGGCGAGCTGCGCACGTTCGCGCCGTCCACCTACAAGATCCCCACGGCGCACGACGTGCCGAAGCACTTCCGGATCGAGTTCCACGGCGAGCCCAACCGCGAGGACACGATCTACCGCTCCAAGGCCGTCGGCGAGCCGCCGTTCATGCTCGCGCTCTCGGCGTTCCACGCGTTGCGCGACGCGGTCGCCGGCGTGGCCGACCGCAAGCTCGCGCCGCGGCTCGATGCGCCTGCCACCGACGAGCGCATCCTCGCGTCGGTCGAAGAGCTTCGCGTGCGCGCGAGGACCCATGGCTGACTTCCCGGGCGGTCTCATCGCCGAGCTCTCCGCGCGGGTCGCGCGCGATGGCCGCGCCGTGCTCGTCACGATCGCGCACGCGTCTGGTTCCACGCCGCGCGAGGCCGGCACGTCGATGATCGTCGGCGCCCGCGATGTGTTCGCGACGATCGGAGGCGGCCATCTCGAATTCGAGGCCATCCGGATAGGTCGCGACGCGCTCGTGCAGCGCGAGGCGCCGCGCCCGTGGCTCGTGCGCTTTCCCCTCGCTGCGCGGCTCGGGCAATGCTGCGGCGGCGTGGCCACGCTGGTCTTCGCCGTCGTCGACGGGCGCGACAGCGCGTGGATCCGCGAGGCCGAGCAGTGCGAGCGTGAACGCTGCGCGATGACGATCGTCACACGCGTCGGCGGCGACGGCGACGCCCACACGGTCGAGCGGCGGCCGGAGGCGACGACGGGCGGCGCAGCACTGGTGCCCTCGGCCTCCGGCGACGGCACGACCTCGCTCGTCCATACGATCGTGCCTACCGACTTCAACGTCGTCGTCTTCGGCAACGGCCATGTCGGACGCGCCTTGATCCAGGTGCTCGGCGTGCTGCCGGTCCACGTGCGATGGGTCGACGAGCGCGAGAGCGATTTCCCCCCGTCGGCGCCGGCCAACGTCGAGGTCGTTGCCACCGACGCGCCGGAAGCCGAGCTCGACGGCGCGCCTCGCGGCGCGTTCGTCGTCGTCGCCACGCACAACCACGCGCTCGACCTCGCGGTCGTCACCGCCGCGCTCGCGCGCGACGACTGGCGCTACCTCGGCCTCATCGGCTCCGTCTCCAAGCGCAACCAGTTCGAGAAGCGTCTCGCCGCGCGCGGCTTCGCGTCGGAGCAACTCGCGCGCATCACCTGCCCGATCGGCCGCGCGGGACTTGCGATCCGCGGCAAGGCCCCGGGCGCGATCGCGGTCGCCGTGGCGGCGGAAATGCTCACGCTGTACGAAACCCCGAAAAAGGGGTCAGACCCCATTACAAGGCCTGTCCCCATTTGCTGAAACAACTTGTAATGGGGTCTGACCCTATTTCATGACGCCCCGACTCGTCCTCACCGGCATCACCAAGATCTACCCGTCGGTGGTCGCCAACGACGGCATCGACCTCGCCGTGCTCCCGGGCGAAGTGCACGCGGTGCTGGGCGAAAACGGCGCCGGCAAGTCCACGCTCATGAAGATCATCTACGGCGCGGTGAAGCCCGATGCCGGGACGATCGAATGGGAAGGCAAGCAGGTGACCATCGGCAATCCTGCGCGTGCGCGCAGGCTCGGCATCGGCATGGTGTTCCAGCACTTCTCGCTGTTCGAGACGCTGACCGTCGCCGACAACATCGCGCTCGCGCTGGAGGGCGACCGGGCCGGACCCGGCCTTCCCGAGCGCATCCGCGACGTCTCCGCGAAGTACGGCCTGCCGCTCGACCCCGCCCGCTACGTGCACACGATGTCCGTCGGCGAGCGGCAGCGCGTGGAGATCGTGCGCTGCCTTCTGCAGGACCCGCGCCTGCTCATCATGGACGAGCCCACGTCCGTGCTGACGCCGCAAGCCGTGGAGAAACTGTTCGAGACGCTGCGCAGGCTCGCCGAGGAAGGCTGCAGCATCCTCTACATCAGCCACAAGCTCGACGAGATCCGCGCGCTGTGCCACAAGGCCACCGTGCTGCGCGCGGGCAAGGTCACCGGGACGTGCGATCCGCGCCGCGAGTCGTCGTCCTCGCTCGCACGCATGATGATCGGCGGCGACCTCCCGCATCCGGCGCACCGCGACACCGAAGCGGGCGCGGATGCGCTGGTCGTGCGCGATCTCACGCTGCCCGCCGACGATCCCTTCGGCACGTCGCTCGCCGGCATCAACCTCATCGTGCGCGCGGGCGAGGTGCTGGGCATCGCGGGCGTTTCGGGCAACGGCCAGAAGGAGCTCATGGCCGCGCTGTCGGGCGAGCGCACGCTGCCCGACGCCGACTCGGTCACCATCCTCGGCGTTCCCGCCGGTCGGCTCAACGCCGCGCAGCGGCGCTCGCTGGGCTTCGCCTTCGTGCCGGAGGAGCGTCTGGGCCGCGGCGCCGTCCCCGAGATGTCGCTGGCGGATAACGCGCTCCTCACCGCGCACCGCCAAGGCATGACCAAGCGCGGCTTCGTGCGCGAGCGCGCGGTCCGCGAATACGCGAGCGACACGATCCGCGAATACGGCGTGAAGGCCGGCGGACCCGACGCCGCAGCGCGCAGCCTCTCCGGCGGCAACCTGCAGAAATACATCGTCGGCCGCGAGATCCGCCAGAAGCCGCGCATGATGATCGCCGCGCAGCCGACGTGGGGTGTCGACGTCGGCGCCGCGGCGCAGATACGCCAGGCGCTGCTCGATCTGCGCGACAGCGGCGTGGGCGTGCTCGTGGTGTCGGAGGAGCTGGACGAGCTCTTCGAGATCTGCGACCGGCTCGCCGTGATCGCGCAGGGCCGCCTCTCCGATGCGAAGCCGGTGGGCGAGACCAACGCCGAAGAGATCGGCCTGCTCATGGCCGGCTCGTTCATCCACGCGGGCGCCGAATCGCACCGCGCCTTCTCCCCGGCCGGTGTGATCGCCGGCAATTAGAACTCCGATGCGCATCCTCCTCGAAGCTCGCCGAGAGCCGTCGCGCCTTGCGCGCTGGCTGTCGCCGATCGTCGCGACACTTGCGGTCCTCCTCATCGGCTTCGTGCTGTTCACGGCGATGGGCAAGGACCCGTGGCAGGCGATGTACACGTTCTTCATCGACCCCATCGACGAGCGCTACAAGGCGGCCGAGCTCCTTCTCAAGGCGAGCCCGATCATGCTGTGCGCGATCGGCCTCGCGGTCGGGTATCGCGCGAACGTATGGAACATCGGCGCGGAGGGGCAGCTCATCATGGGTGCGATCTGCGGCGGCGGCATCGCGCTCGCGTTCCAGGACATCGAGACGCGCTGGGTGCTGCCGCTCATGCTGCTCGCGGGCATGGCGGGCGGCATGCTGTGGGCGGCGATACCCGCATTGCTGCGCACGCGCTTCAACGCCAACGAGATCCTCGTGTCGCTGATGCTCGTATACGTCGCCTCGCTCGTGCTGTCGCTGCTCGTGCACGGCGCGTGGCGCGACCCGGAGGGCTTCAACTTCCCGCAGTCGAAGATGTTCGCCGAGCACGCGCTCCTGCCGAACCTCGTGCCCGACACGCGCCTCAACGTCGGATTCCTGATCGCGCTGGCCGCGGTCGCCGCCGGATGGCTGTTCATGCGCAAGAGCCTGCCCGGCTTCCAGATGCGGGTGGCGGGCCTCGCGCCCGCGGCGGCCAACTATGCGGGCATCTCCGCGAACCGCACGGTATGGATGGGCATGCTGATCGGCGGCGGGTGCGCGGGCCTCGCGGGCATCGGCGAGGTCGCTGGCCCCGTGGGGCAGCTCCTGCCGGTCATCTCGCCCGGCTACGGCTTCGCGGCGATCATCGTCGCCTTCGTCGGACGGCTCCATCCGCTCGGCATCTTCTTCGCGAGCCTCCTCATGTCGCTCCTGTATCTGGGCGGCGAAGCGGCGCAGATGAAGCTCGCGCTGCCATCCTCGGTGACGGGCTTGTTCCAGGGGACGCTCCTGCTGTTCCTGCTCGCGGCCGACGTGTTCATCCACTACCGCCTGCGCATCGTTCGCGCGCCGGCCGCCGCGGCGCGACCGGCCTGATGGATACCGCCGCGCAGTTGGTCCTGCTCACGCTGGCCGCGGGCACGCCGCTCGTGTTCGCCGCGCTCGGCGAGCTCGTCACCGAGAAGTCGGGCGTGCTGAACCTCGGCGTCGAGGGCATGATGCTCGTCGGCGCCGTGGTCGCGTTCATCGTCGCCGCCAACACGAAGTCGCCGTGGCTGGGCGTGGTCGCAGGCATCGCCGCCGGCGCGGCGCTGTCGCTCGTCTTCGCGCTCGTGACGCTGACGCTGCAGGCCAACCAGGTCGCTTCGGGCCTCGCGTTGTCGCTGTTCGGCGTGGGCCTTTCGGCGTTCGTGGGCCTGTCGTACGTGAGCGTGGTGATCGATCCGATCCGGCCGATTGCGATTGCGGGCCTAAGCGACCTTCCGGTGCTCGGCAAGCTCCTCTTCGCCCACAACCCGCTCGTCTACGTTTCGCTCGTCCTGTTCGCCGCGATCCAGTGGTTCCTGTTCCACACGCGCGCCGGACTCGTCCTGCGCGCGGTCGGCGAGTCCCCGCAGTCGGCGCACGCCATCGGATACCCGGTGGTGCGCATCCGCTACGCCGCCGTGATGTTCGGCGGCGCCTGCGCGGGGCTGGCCGGCGCCTACCTCTCCATCGTCTACAACCCGTCGTGGGTGGAGGGCATGACCGCCGGCCGCGGCTGGATCGCGCTCGCGCTGGTCGTGTTCGCCACATGGAAGCCGTGGCGCGTGCTCGCCGGCGCTTACCTTTTCGGCGGCGTGACGCTCGCGCAGTTCCAGGCGCAGGGCCTCGGTGTGGAAATTCCCGCCCAGTACCTGTCGATGCTGCCCTACGTCGCGACCATCGTCGTGCTCGCGATCATTTCGCGCGACGCCGCGACCATCAAGCTCAACGCGCCGGCGTCGCTCGGACGACCTTTCCACCCTGACGGGTAGGCGTAAAATGCCGCGCTTGCCCGCCGTTCCCTCCCAGGAGATCCCGATGACCCGCCCGACCCGCAGAACGACGCTCGCGGCCATGACCGCCTGCGCGATCGCCCTCGCCCTCCCCGCCGCCGCGCAGGCGCCCAAGGCCGGCGAGCCCCTGAAGATCGGCTTCGTCTACGTGAGCCCGATAGGCGACGCCGGATGGACCTTCCAGCATGACACCGGCCGCAAGGAGATGGAGAAGAATCTCGGCGGCAAGGTCACGACCAAGTACATCGAGAACGTGCCCGAAGGCGCCGACGCCGAGCGCGTGATCCGCGAACTCGCGCAGACGGGTCACAACTTGATCTTCACGACCTCGTTCGGGTACATGAACCCGACGATCAAGGTCGCGCAGTCGTTCCCGAACGTCAAGTTCGAGCATGCGACGGGCTACAAGACGTCCAAGAACGTCGGCATCTACAACGCGCGCTTCTACGAAGGCCGCTACCTCGCGGGCATCGTCGCCGGCAAGATGTCGAAGACGGGGGTGGCGGGCTACGTCGCCGCGTTCCCGATTCCCGAGGTCGTGATGGGCATCAATGCCTTCACGCGCGGCATGCGCAGCGTCAATCCGAAGGCCGAGGTCAAGGTGATCTGGACGAGCTCGTGGTTCGACCCGGGCAAGGAGACCGAGGCCGCCAACACGCTCATCTCCCAGAACGCCGACGTGCTCACGCACCACACCGACTCGCCCGCCGTGACGCAGGCCGCGGAGGCGAAGAAGGTCTACTCGATCGCCTACCACTCCGACATGTCGAAGTACGGGCCGAACGCGCAGCTCACCGCGGTGACGCACCACTGGGGCGACTACTACACGAAGGTCGCGCAATCCGTGGTTGACGGCAAGTGGCAGTCCGACAACGTCTGGGGCGGCATCAAGGACGGCATGATCAAGCTCGCGCCGTACAACAAGGTCGTGCCGCCCGACGTGCAGGCGCTCGTGAAGAAGGCGCAGGACGAGATCGCCGCCGGCAAGCTCAATCCGTTCACGGGCCCGATGAAGGATAACGAGGGCAAGGAGCGCCTGGCCGCGGGCAAGACCATCACCGACGCGGAGCTTTCGAAGATGGACTACTACGTCGAAGGCGTGATCGGCAAGCTGCCGTCGAGCAAGTGAGCCCTCCAGAACAGGACGAAGACTTGGCGAGCACCCTGAAGACTCCGAGCCGTTCCGTGCGCCGGCGTCCGGTTTCGGCCGGCGACGTGGATCCCGCGCGCTCGCCGGTGGCGGTCGAGCGGTCCGTCGTCCACCAGCGCGTGCAGGCCGCCACGCTCTCGGAGCGCGCCGCGCGCGCGGACATTCCCCCTTCGCGGCGCGCGCCGCCGCAGAAGATCAAGGAAGCGCCGGCGGCCCTGCTCGAACGCGGCATAGACCTCGAGCAGGAGCTCTCCGCCGACTGGCGCACGGGCGGCTACCCCTACCAGTACCTGCTGTCGCGCAAGAGCTACGAGCGCCAGAAGTACCGCCTGCAAGTGGAATTGCTCAAGCTGCAGGCGTGGGTGAAGGACACGGGCCAGAAGGTCGTCGTGCTCTTCGAGGGGCGCGACGCCGCCGGCAAGGGCGGCACCATCAAGCGCTTCATGGAGCATTTGAACCCGCGCGGCGCGCGCGTGGTCGCGCTCGACAAGCCGTCGGAGGACGAGCGCGGCCAATGGTACTTCCAGCGTTACGTGCGGCACCTGCCGACGGCCGGCGAGATCGTGCTGTTCGACCGCTCCTGGTACAACCGCGCCGGCGTGGAGCGTGTGATGGGCTTCTGCTCCGAGAAGGAGTATCTGGAGTTCATGCGGCAGGCGCCGGTGTTCGAGCAGAACCTCGTGCACAGCGGCATCTTCCTCATCAAGTACTGGTTCTCGGTGAGCCGCGAGGAGCAGCGCCGCCGCTTCGACGAGCGCGAGTCGCACCCGCTCAAGCAGTGGAAGCTGTCGCCCGTCGACAAGGCCTCGCTCGACAAGTGGGGCGACTACACGAAGGCCAAGGAAGCGATGTTCTTCCACACCGACACCGCCGACGCGCCTTGGACGGTGATCAAGTCCGACGACAAGAAGCGCGCGCGCCTCAACGCGCTGCGCTACCTCCTGCATTCGTTCAACTACGCGGCCAAGGATCCCGAGCGCATCAGCGCGGTCGATCCCCTGCTCGTCGGGCGCGCGCACATCGTGTACGAGCGCGGCGAGAAGCAGGGCACGTAGTGCGATCGACGAAGCGTGCGCCCGCGCTCGACCCGTCGGGAAACATCGCGGACTTCCACCCGCGTGCGGAGCGAATTGCGGCCGGAACGGCGCTGCGCGAGCGCGTACCGCGAAAGAGCCACGGGCAATGGAGGCCCAGGCGCAGGGGCCGCGACCCCATCGATATCCTGGAAGCGTCGAACCGCGGGCGGCTGGCCGCCCTGGTGCCGCTGCGCTACGGGCGGATGGTGCGCAGTCCCTTCACCTTCCTGCGCGGCTCGGCGGCGCTCATGGCGTTCGACCTGGCCGCCACGCCGACGACCGGCGTTCGCGTGCAAGCGTGCGGCGACTGCCACTTGCTCAACTTCGGCGCGTTCGCCACACCCGAGAGGAACCTGGTCTTCGATCTTAACGACTTCGACGAGACGATTCCCGCGCCGTGGGAGTGGGACGTCAAGCGCCTTGCCGCGAGCTTCGTGGTCGCCGGGCGCGACAATCGGCTTTCGGACGATGACAGTCGCGCCGCCGTGCTGGCGTGCGCCTCAGCCTATCGTGAGCATCTTCGCGATTGCTCCCGCGTGCGTCCGCTGGAAGTCTGGTACCAGCGGCTGGACGCGGAATCCCTGATCAAGGCGGCGCCGGGCGCGAAGGAGAGAAAATTCCGGCGACAGATCGTGGACCGTGCGCGCGAACGGGTCATCGAAAGCCTCTTCCCCAAGATCACCACCCAGGTCGGCGGACGCCACCGGCTCGTCGATCAGCCGCCGGTTCTCTTCCATGTCGATGAGCCGGACGTGGAATCGCGGCTTCGCGAGGCGGTGGTCGACTACCGCGACTCGCTGCCCGACGAGCGCCGCGTCCTGCTCGACCGCTATCGCCTGGAAGATTTCGCGATGAAGGTGGTCGGCATCGGGAGCGTCGGCACACGCTGCTACATCGGCTTGCTCTTCTCGGAAGACGGCCACCCCCTGATCCTCCAGTTCAAGGAAGCCGTCCGCTCCGTCCTCGAACCCTACGCGGGGAAAAGCGCCTACAAGAATCAGGGCCAGCGCGTCGTCGTGGGACAGCGGCTCATGCAGTCCTCCAGCGACATCTTCCTCGGCTGGGTGCGCGGACGACGGGGCTACGATTACTACGTGCGCCAACTGCGGGACATGAAGATGTCGGTTCCGGTGGACGGATTCACGGCCGCGCAGCTCGGGCGCTACGCGCACGTGTGCGGCTGGACGCTGGCGCGCGCCCATGCCAAGTCGGGAGATGCCGCCACCATCAGCGGCTACCTCGGCAAGGGGGACGCCTTCGACCAGGCGATTGCGGCGTTCGCGCTGGCCTATGCGGACCAGACGCAGGAGGACCACGCGGCACTGGTGAAGGCGATTCGTTCCGGCCGGGTGCGCGCCCTGTCCGACGAGTAGTGCGCTGTCCGGGCTCCGTGCCTTCGGCTGCGATTGAAAATCATCTACACGATGCGTCGACCGCATCCCAAACCTACTCGAAGCCGACCATGACACCTAAGCCCATGACCCGAGGCGCCTTCACCGTGGCCTGCCTGTTTGCGGCCGCGACCGCCGTCACCGCCGGAGCGGCGTTCGCTGCGCCCAAGGACGGCTTCGAGACCGTGCCCTCGCTGCCTGGCGCGGAGCTTGTCCCGGCAGCGCTCTTGAAAGGACCGTTGCACACCGTCGCCGAGCCCGTGGCGCTGGAAGGCTTCTTCGGGCGGTTCGTGATCGAGTCGAAATTCGGCACCTTCTCCGTGGTCGGCGCGAACATGCTCGCCGTGCGCGTCAACGAGCTGCAAGCGATCGAAGCGTTGCAGGAAGTGCAGAAGAGCCAGGCCTTCCAGGATTCCCTCGTGAGGGCGGCCCAGGCGCCGATTCAGCTGGTGCAAAGCGCGGTCGCCAATCCTGTCGGCACGGTAGAGAACGTCGGCCAGGGGCTTGGCAACGTGCTGGGGCGCGTCGGCTTCCTGGCCAGGTCGGGCGCTCAATCGGTGGCGGACAGCACGAGCGGTGGAGCGTCGGCGCCGTCCGGCCTTCCGCCGGCTCCAGCCGGGGAAGCAATGCCGTCCGCCTTCACGGGCGATCCCTTCGGCTACAACAAGGCGCGCCGCGATTGGGCGAGGCAGCTCAATATCGACCCCTACACGTCCAACCCGGTGCTGCGGCCGCTGCTCGACAACGCGTCGGCGGCGAGCTTTGCCGGAAGCTTCGCGGTCAATACGGCGATCGGCGCGGCCTCGATGGGCGCGAACCTGGTCGTCGCGTTCGACACCGACGTTCGCGATGCCGTATGGAACCAGCCCCCGGTCGACCTCGCAAGGCAGAACGAATCGCGACTTGCCGGCATGGGCGTGAGCGCACGCACCACGCGCGACTTCCTTCGCAACCGGTGGTTCACGCCGTCGCTGCAGACAGCGCTGGTTGTCGCAATGTCGAAGATGGGCGGCATCGCCGGCGCGGAATCGGTGATCCGGGTTGCCTCGCAGGTGCAGGGCGAGACCTACGTCAGGTTCCTCGTGGAATCCGTGCGGATGCTCGGCCAGTACGGCGGCAAGGAGGCGAGGCTCGCCAAGCTCCGGATGAGCGGCCTGGTGCCGGTGGGTGTCGCGGAGGACGGCACCCTGGTGATCGCCGCGGCCATCGACTACGCCTACTGGGACAAGGCCGCAGCCGGATTCGCGCAGCGCGCGGAACTGAAGGGAAAGCGAAGGATTCTGCTGATCGCCGGCGCTGCGAGCGAGCGGGCGACGCAGGAATTCGGCAAGGCGGGCTGGACGCTGCGCGTCGGAATGCGGACGTAGTCGCGGAATCGAGCTCGCCGCGAATTCCCGACTTCGACCTAGCCGTTGAGCTTGCGCAGCAACGCAAGCACTCTCTCGAAAGCGGCGCCGTAGGGCGGGTACAGCAGCCGCGTGGCGGCGAGCCGCGGCTGCACGAACACGGGCTTGCGATGCGTGAAGGCGAGGAACGACGCCTCGCCGTGGTAGGCGCCGATGCCGGAAGCACCCACGCCGCCGAACGGCAGGTTCTTGTGCGCGAAGTGCCAGATCGTGTCGTTGACGGTGACGCCGCCGGCGGTGGTCTCCGCGAGCACCTTCCCCATCCGCACGCCGTCGCGCCCGAAGTAGTAGAACGCGAGCGGATGCGGCCTCGAATTGATCTTCGCGATGGCGTCGTCGACGCTTGCGTACGTCTCGACCGGCAGGATAGGCCCGAAGATCTCCTCGCGCATCACCGCCATGGCGTCCGTGACGCCGAGGACGAGCATGGGCGGCATCTTGCGCGAGTCCGCCGAAGGCGCTTCGCCTAGCTCGACGACGCGCGCCCCCTGCGCCCGCGCGTCGGCCACGAGTGCTGCGAGTCGCGCGTGATGCCGCGCGTTGACGATCGCGGTGTAGTCCCGGTTCGCGACGTAAGTGGGATAGAGCGCCGCCGCCGCGCGCTCGACTGCGGTCACGAAAGCCTCTGCACTCCCCTCGGGCACGAGCGCGTAATCGGGCGCGATGCAGGTCTGGCCCGCGTTGAGGAGCTTGCCGGCCATGAGACGCGGCGCCGCGAGGGCGAGGTCCGCATCCGGCGCGACGAGCGCGGGTGACTTGCCGCCGAGCTCCAGCGTAACGGGCGTCAGGTTTTCCGCGGCGGCGCGCGCCACCGCGCGGCCGACCGCGGTCGAGCCCGTGAAGAAGAGGTGGTCGAAGGACAGCTGCGTGAAGGCCCGGCCCACGGCCGCATCGCCCAGCACGACCGCGAGCTCGTCCTCGGCGAACGCCGCCGCGACGAGCTCGCGCAGGAGCTCGGACGTCGCGGGGGTGAGCTCCGAAGGCTTGAGCAGGACGCGGTTTCCCGCTGCGAGCGCCCCCACGACCGGCGCGAGCGCGAGCTGCACGGGATAATTCCACGGGCTGATCACGCCGACGACGCCGACCGGCTGCCGCTCCACGCGCGCCCGCGCGGGCTTGAGGTGCAGCGGTGTCGACACGCGCTCAGCGCGCATCCAGCGCGCGAGATGGCGCTGTGCGTCGGCAACCTCGGCGGCGACGATGTAGAGCTCGGCGAGTCTCGTCTCATGCCCCGAGCGTCCGCCGAAATCGCGATCGACCGCCTCGACGAAGCGCGCTTCGTGCGCGACGACGATTGACTTGAGCCGCGCGAGGCGGTCCTGGCGCACCGCGAGCGACGGATAGCGCTCGCGTTCGAACGCGGCCCGCTGCGAAGCGAACAGCGCGGCAAGTTCGGCAGGCGCGCCCATTGCGGCGCTCATTATCGCATTCGGACGATTCGGGCCGGTGCCGATCGCGTAGAGTGCGCGCATGACGCCGCCGCGCACCGTGCTTCTTCGCAACGCCATGCTCGTCGCGACCATGGACGAAGCACGCCGCGAGATCGCTGACGGCGCCGTCTTCGTCCGCGGCCACGTGATCGAAGCGGTGGGTCCGTCCGCGTGCCTCCCCGCCGTCGCGGACGAGGTCCACGACTGCCGCGGCAAGGTCGTCCTCCCGGGTCTCGTCAATACGCATCACCACTTCTTCCAGACGCTCACGCGCGCCGTGCCCGCGGCGCAGGACGCGGAGCTCTTCGGCTGGCTGCGCGCCCTCTATCCGCTGTGGCGGCGCCTGACGCCCGAGATGCTCGGTGTGTCGGCCCGGGTTGCGATCGCCGAGCTGTTGCTGTCGGGCTGCACGACGGCGAGCGACCATCTCTACCTCTTCCCCAACGGCAGCCGCCTCGACGACACCATCGAGGCGGCACGCGATCTCGGCCTGCGCTTCCACGCGTGCCGCGGCGCGATGAGCCTGGGCGAATCGCAGGGAGGCCTGCCGCCCGACGACCTGGTCGAGCGCGAGGACGCCATCCTGCGCGATACGCAGCGGGCGATCGAGACGTTCCACGACAGCTCGCGGCACGCGATGCTGCGCGTGGCCGCCGCGCCTTGCTCGCCGTTCACGGTCTCGCGCGATCTCATGCGCGAGACGGCCGCGCTCGCAGCGTCCTACGGCGTCGGCCTGCACACTCACCTGGCCGAAAGCGACAACGACGTCGCGTACTCGCGCGAGCGCTTCGGCTGCACGCCGGCGCAGTACACGGGCGATGTGGGATGGACGGGGCCGCACGTGTGGCACGCGCACTGCGTGAAGCTCGACGCGCATGGGATCGACTTGTTCGCGCGCACCGGTACGGGCGTCGCCCACTGCCCGTCTTCGAACATGCGTCTGTCCTCGGGCATCGCGCCCGTCCGGCGCATGCTCGACGCGGGTGTGGCGGTCGGCCTGGGCGTGGACGGCTCGGCATCGAACGACGCCTCGCACCTGCTCGCCGAAGCCCGGCAGGCGCTGCTGCTCGCGCGCGTCGGCTTTGATGCGGCGGCGCTCACTGCGCGTGAAGCACTCGCGATGGCAACCCGTGGCGGCGCTCGCGTCCTCGGCCGCGACGACATCGGGCAGCTCGCGCCCGGCATGGCGGCCGACATCGCGGCGTTCGATCTCTCCGATATCGGCTTCGCCGGTGCGCTGCACGACCCGCTTGCCGCGCTCGTCTTCTGCGCCCCGGTGCGCGCGGCGCTTTCGCTGATCCAAGGCCGCACCGTCGTGCGCGGCGGCGTGCTCGCAACGGCCGACCTGCCCGTGCTGGTGGAGCGCCACAACGCGCTCGCGCGGAGCCTCGCGCGCGGCGACTAGGAGCGATCATGGGTCCGCTCACCGGCCTGCGCATCCTCGAGCTCGAGGCCGTCGGCCCCGTGCCGTTCTGCGGCATGATGCTCGCCGACATGGGCGCTGACGTCCTGCTCGTCGACCGCCGCGACGATCCCGGTCTCGGTGTCGATCGCGAGCGCCGCTTCGACGCGATGCGCCGCGGCCGCCGCTCGGTGACCCTCGACCTGAAATCGGCGCGAGGCGCGCAGGTCGTGCTGGCGCTCGCCGGGAAGGCCGATGCGCTGATCGAGGGCTTCCGACCCGGCGTGATGGAGCGCCTCGGTCTCGGCCCGCAGACCCTCCTCGACAGCAACCCGCGCCTCGTCATCGGCCGCATGACCGGGTGGGGACAGGACGGCCCGATGGCCCCGCGTGCGGGTCACGACATCGACTACATCGCGCTGTCCGGCGTGCTGCACGCCATCGGCCGCGCCGGCGGCGCGCCGGTGCCGCCGCTCAACATGCTCGGCGATTTCGGCGGCGGCGGAATGATGCTCGCCTTCGGCGTCGTGAGCGCGCTGCTCGAAACGCAGCGCAGCGGCCGTGGCCAGGTCATCGACGCCGCGATGGTCGAAGGCTCCGGCCTTCTCGCCACGATGGTCTGGGGCATGCGCGCCGCGGGAACCTGGCGCGACGAGCGCGGCGTCAACGCGCTCGACACCGGCGCGCCCTGGTACGACGTGTACCAGACGAGCGACGGCATGCACTTCGCGGTAGGTGCGATCGAGCCCAAGTTCTACGCCGACCTCCTGGCTCGGCTCGGGATCGCCGGGGAGGCGCTGCCGGCACAGCACGATCGCGGAGGCTGGCCCGCGCTGCGCGAACGCCTCG
Source organism: Casimicrobiaceae bacterium (assembly GCA_035499955.1). GTDB lineage: Bacteria > Pseudomonadota > Gammaproteobacteria > Burkholderiales > Casimicrobiaceae > VBCG01. Next base: position 29,099 of record DATJXV010000011.1, on the reverse strand, counting down.
CTCGCGCGTTCGCGGGCAAGACGCGCGACGAATGGGACGCGATCTTCGCGGGATCGGACGCCTGCGCAGCGCCGGTGCTGTCGTTCGCCGAAGCCGCGGCGCATCCGCACGCGAAGGCGCGAGGTGCGCACGTCACCGTCGGTGGAGTGACGCAGCCGGCCCCGGCGCCGCATTTCTCGCGCACGCCCGGCGCGGTGCGCGGCGCGCCGCCCGAGCGGGGCGCGCACGGCCGCGCCGCGCTATCCGACTGGGGCTTCGACGACGCGGCGATCGAGCGCCTGCGGGCGCTCGGCCTCGGCTACGCTTCCCAAGGAGCCTAGGCGCGCACGATCGTCACGTTGCACGGCGCGTGCGCGACGACCTGGCGGGCGATCGAGCCCAGCAGGAGCCGCTCGAACAAACTGCGCCCGCGATTGCCGACGACGATGTGGTCGATGCCGTGCGTCTCCGCGTAGCGCAGGATCTGCTCGGCCGGGTGCCCGACGACGACCTCCGAACGCGTCGTCACCTTGCTGCCCGACAGCCGCTCGGCCACGCCGGCCAGGACCGTTTCGTAGTGCTTCAACTCGCGTTCGATGACGGGCTCCACCTCGATCTCGGTGCCGAGGTCGGGCGGCCGCGCCACCGCGAGCACGTGCAGCTCCGCGCCGTGGAGCTCGGCGGTCTCGATCGCGTACCCCAGCGCGCGCTCCGCCGAGGCTGAGCCGTCGTAGCCCAGCAGGAGCTTCGTGATCATGCTGCCTCCGTCAGCCGGTACATGCGTGCAATTGTAGGCGCTCCGCGGCATCTGTAGAGCGGTTCCATGTAGGACGTGTCTTACGCCGCGCCGAGCGGTTGCGGCCTGTCGCCCGACGCCGGCGGCGCAGTAGGATGGCGCTTGCCTCGCACGGCCGATGCCCCGCCGCGGCTTCTCTTCATGCGCCTGACGCTTCGCTTTCTCGTTCCGTTGCTCGTCGCGCTCGCGCTCTTCGCTTACGCGGCGGTACCGCTGGTGGACGCGCTGACCACGCGGTGGTTCGTGCGCGACCTCGACATACGCAGCAACCTCATCGCGAACACGGTCCAGGAGCCGCTCGGAGAGATGGTCAAGGCCGCCTCGCCGGCGCGCATCCTCGCCTTCTTCCAGCGCTTGACCACCGACGAGCGCCTGTACGCCGTGGGGCTGTGCATGTCCGACAGCGCCTCGCCGATCGCGACCGGCGCGTTCCCCGGCGAGGTGCGCTGCGACGCGCTCGCGCCCTTCATGACCGGCGGCGAGCACTTGCTGCGCACGCCCCGAGGGGTGGTCCAGGTGACGGTTCGCCACCTCGACCTCGGCGGCGCCGACGCCGCCGACGGCGCGAACCTCGTGCTCGTGCACGACATGAGCTTCATCGAGCAGCGCAGCGAGGAGACGCGCCGGTATCTGTTCTACTTCTTCGCCGCGCTCACGCTGAGCGTGGCGCTCATCACGGTCGTGATCGCGCAGCTGTCCTGGCGCGGCTGGGTCGCAGGGCTGCGCGCTCTCCTGCGCGGCGAGGGCATCCTGCGGCCGTCCGCGGGGACGGCGCCGGAGCTGAAGCCCATCGCCCGCGACGTGCAGGCACTCCTGCGCGAGCTCGAGCACCAGTTCCGGCCCACCGACGAGACACAGCAGCGCTGGACGCAGGACACGCTGCGCGCCGTGCTGCGCGGCGAGATGCGCGGCAACGAAGTGATCATCGTGAGCAACCGCGAGCCGTACATCCACGTGAAGACGCCCGACGGCGTTCGCGTGCAGCATCCGGCCAGCGGCCTCGTGACCGCGCTCGAGCCGGTGATGCGGGCGTGCTCCGGGACGTGGATCGCGCACGGCAGCGGCAGCGCGGACCGCGACACAGTCGACAAGCATGATCGCGTGGCGGTGCCGCCCGGCAAGCCGGCATATCACATCCGGCGCCTGTGGCTCACGCCGCAGGAGATCGCGGGCTACTACGAGGGTTTCGCCAACGAAGGCATGTGGCCGCTTTGCCACATCGCGCACGTAAGGCCGATCTTCCGCGCCGCCGACTGGGAGCAATACCGGGCGGTCAACGCGAAATTCGCCGATGCCGTGGCGAAGGAAGCGGTGAGCGACGACCCGGTCGTGCTCGTGCAGGATTACCACTTCGCGCTCCTGCCGCGCATGATCCGCGAGCGCCTGCCGAAGGCGACGATCATCGCCTTCTGGCACATCCCGTGGCCCAACCCGGAGGCGTTCGCGATCTGCCCGTGGCGCGTGGAGCTGCTCCACGGCCTCCTCGGCAGCGACATCCTGGGCTTCCACACGCAGTTCCACGTCAACAATTTCCTGGAGTCCGTGGACCGCTTCGTCGAGGCGCGCATCGACCGCGAGACGTCGGCCGTGGTCTGCCGGGGCAGCCGGACCGCCGTGCATCGCTATCCGATCTCGATCGAGTGGCCGCCGGCGCCGCTCGCCCGCGCCCTTCCGATCGACGAGGCGCGCGAGCGCGTGCGCGTCCGCTTCAGCCTGCCGCGCAACCACAAGGTCGGCTTGGGCGTGGAGCGCCTCGATTACACGAAGGGCATCGTCGAGCGCATCGAGGCCGTCGCGCGGCTGTTCGAGCGCCAGCCCGAGTGGATCGGCAAGTTCACGTTCATCCAGATCGCGGCGCCGTCGCGCGGCACCATCGGCGACTACCAAAGCTACGCCCGGCGCGTGCACCGCCGCGTAGAGGAGATCAATTCGCGCTACGCGGGCGCGGCGCATCCGCCGATCGTCCTGCTCGCGGAGCACCACGAGCCCGACCTCGTGTACGAATACATGCGCGCCGCCGACATCTGTGTCGTCAGCAGCCTGCACGACGGCATGAACCTCGTGGCCAAGGAGTTCGTCGCCTCGCACGAAGACGAGCGCGGCGTGCTCGTGCTGTCGCAGTTCGCCGGCGCATCGCGCGAGCTCCCCGAAGCCCTCATCGTCAATCCGTACGACGCCGAGCAGTGCGCTGAGGCGCTGGAGGTTGCGCTCGCCATGTCCGAGGACGAGCAGCGCGACCGCATGCGCCTGATGCGAAACATCATCCGCGAATTCAACGTCTATCGCTGGGCGGGTCGCATGCTGCTCGACGCGGCCGCCACGCGCCACCGCAAGCGCTTCCGCGACCAGGTGGAGGCACAAGCGGTTTGACCGCATGGATGACACCGCGATTCCCACCGAGCGGCCGGCGCGCTTCGTGCGCCCGCCTCCGCCGCCGCTCGCGCGCGATTGCGCGCTGTTCCTCGACATCGACGGCACGCTCGCCGAGCTCGCGCAGGTGCCCGATGCCGTACACATCGACGCGCAGATCGCCGCGGCGCTGCCGTGCCTCGTGCAGGACCTGGGCGGCGCGCTCGCGCTCGTCACGGGCCGCGCCATCACGAACGCCGACCTGCTCTTCCCCGGAATGAAGCTTCCGATGGCGGGCCAGCACGGCTGCGAGCGGCGCGACGCGACCGGCGCCATCCATCTGCACGCGCCGCGCGGCGATACCTACGCGCGCCTGTGCAGGCTGTTCAGGCGGCTCGCCAAGCGGCATCCGTCGCTTCTGATCGAGACCAAGGGCGCCTCCATCGCGCTGCACTATCGCGCCTCGCCCGAGATCGCATCGCAGGTTCGCCGCACGCTGCGCCGCTCGCTGCGCCATGCCGGCGGCTACACGTTGCAGCCCGGCAAGATGCTGCTCGAAGTGCGCCCCGACGGCCGCGACAAGGGCACCGCCATCGCCGACTTCATGGCGGAAGCACCGTTCGCGGGTCGCCTTCCCGTTTTCGTCGGCGACGATCTCACGGACGAGCACGGCTTCGCCACGGTCGAGCGCCTGGGCGGCTGGACGGTCAAGGTCGGGACGGGCCGCACCGTCGCGCGCTTCCGGCTCGCCGACGTTCCGGCGGTCGGACGATGGCTGCTTGCGCCGGTGGCGCCGATGCCCACGCTTGCGGCCGACGCGAACGGCGCTTCCTAAGGCCGCATTCATGATCACGTCGCCGAGTCTCGAGCTTGCGTTGGTCGGCAACGGGCGCATCGGCGCGCTGGTCGACGCCGAGGCGTCGATCGTCTGGTGCTCTTTTCCCGCGTTCGACGGCGATCCCGTGTTCTGTCGGCTGCTCGACACGACGCCACCCGCCGAAGCGCGCGGCGTATGGGCGATCGAGCTCGTCGACCGCGCCGATATCACGCAAGCCTATCTCGACAATACGGCGGTGCTCGTCACGCGCATGACGGACCGGAGCGGCGGCGTGGTGGAGATCACCGATTGCGTGCCGCGCTTCATGCGCCACGGCCGGCTGCACCAGCCCCTCACGATCGCACGCCGCCTGCGCCGGATCACCGGCAGCCCGCGCGTCATCGTGCGTCTGCGGCCGATCTTCGGCTACGGCCGCACGCGCCCCGCGGTGACGACGGGCAGCCATCACGTGCGCTACGTGACCGACGATCTCGCGCTGCGCCTCACCACCGATGCGTCGCTCACCGCCATCCTCGAGGAGCGGCCCTTCTTCGTCGAGGACACGGTCACGCTCATGCTCGGCGCCGACGAGACGATTCCCGAGCATCTCACCGAGCTCGGCCGCCGGTTCATCGAGGAGACGGCGACGCACTGGCGCGAGTGGGTTCGCGGCCTCGCCATCCCGTTCGAGTGGCAGGCCGCGGTGATCCGCGCCGCCATCACCCTGAAGCTCAACGCATACGACGACACGGGGGCCATCGTCGCTGCGATGACGACGTCGCTGCCCGAGGCGCCGAACTCCGGCCGCAACTGGGACTACCGCTTCTGCTGGCTGCGCGACGGCTACTTCGTCGTGAATGCCCTCAACCGTCTCGGGGCCACGGCGACGATGGAGCGCTATCTGTCCTACCTCGTGACCATCGCGGCGTCGGCCGCCGACGGCCCGATCCAGCCCGTCTACCGGATCAGCGGCAGCCCGCAGCTCACCGAGCGCGTCGAGGAGACGCTGCCCGGCTATCGCGGAATGGGGCCCGTGCGCGTCGGCAACGACGCGTGGCGGCAGGTCCAGCACGATGTGTACGGCTCCGCCATCCTGGCCGCCACGCACGTGTTCTTCGACGAGCGTCTCACGCAGCGCGGCGACGTCGCGCTGTTCGAGCGGCTCGAGCCGCTCGGCCGGCGCGCGATCGCGATGCACGACCAGCCGGACGCGGGATTGTGGGAGCTGCGCGGCAACACGCGGGTGCATACGTTCTCGAGCGTGATGTGCTGGGCGGCGTGCGACCGGCTCGCGCGCATCGCGGCGCGGCTGGCGCTGCACGATCGCGCGACCCAGTGGCGGGCCGACGCCGACCGCATCCGTGCGTTCGTTCTCGCGCGCTGCTTCGACGCGGAGCAGGGCTGCTTCGTCGCGGCCGTGGACAGCCGCCAGCTCGACGCGAGCCTGCTGCTCCTGGCCGAGCTCAACTTCCTCCCGGCGGACGATCCGCGCTACGTCGCCACCGTGATCGCCGTCGAAAGGGCGCTCAAGCGCGGCGACTTCGTGTTCCGCTACATGGAGAAGGACGACTTCGGCGTGCCGTCGAACGCCTTTTTCGTCTGCACGTTCTGGCTCGTCGACGCGCTCGGGGCGATCGGGCGCCGCGAGGAGGCGCGAGCGCTTTTCACGCATCTGCTGAGCTATCGCAACCGGCATGGCCTTCTGGCCGAGCACATCGATCCCGTGTCGGGCGAGCTGTGGGGCAACTTCGTCCAGACCTACAGCATGGTGGGGCTCATCAACTCCGCGATACGGCTGTCGATCCCCTGGGACGACGCGTTCTGAAAATAGGGTCAGACCCCATTACAAGGCCCGGCACCTTTTTTCCGGACCCCCGGAAATGGGGACAGGCCTTGTAATGGGGTCTGACCCTATTTTCGGGCCTGAGCTATCGCATCGAGCAGCGTCTCCGGCTCGTGCGCCCCGGACACCGCCGTCTTGCCTCCGAAGATGAAGAGCGGCACGCCGCCGATGCCCATTTCGCGTGCGCGGCGGTCGGCGTCGGCCACGCCGTCAGCGAGCTCGGAGGACGCGAGCAAGGCGCGCGCGTCGGAAGGATCGTAGCCTGCCGCCGCCGCGAGCTTCGCGAGCTCCTCGCGGTCGCCGACGTAGCGGCCTTCCACGAAGTAGGCCTTGAAGAGCGCCTCCACGAGCGCGTCGGGGTCGCCTTCGCGCCTGGCCTGCGCCCACGCCACGAGGCGATGCGCGTCGAGCGTATTGGGCTGCCGTGCGATTGCATCGAACGCGAAGGGAATGCCCACGCTCTCCCCGGCCGCGCTCACGCGAGCGTAGATCTCCCGCGCGCGATCCGGTCCGCCGAATTTCCGTTCGAGATACTCGCGGCGGTCCACGCCCGAGGGGGGCAAGTCGGGATTGAGCTGGAACGGATGCCAGCGGATCTCGTACAGGAAGTCGGGTTCGGATTGGCGCAGCCGCGCGAGCGCCGCCTCGAGGCGCCGCTTGCCGATGTAGCACCAGGGGCAGACGACATCCGAGACGACGTCGATGGGGAAGGCTCCGAGCATGGCGGTGGACGAGGTATCGGCGCGCCGGTGCGCCACTTGCGATAATGGGGGACGAACGTCACGAACCCAACCCCTTGCCGCCCTCGCTGCGCTGGGACGTCTTCTGTCGCGTTGTCGACAACTTCGGCGACGCGGGTGTGTGCTGGCGGCTCGCCCGCCAGCTCACTGCGCAGCATGGGATCGCGGTGACGCTTTGGATCGACGACGTAGGCAGCCTCGCGCGGTTCGTCCCCGGCCTTGCGGCCGAGGCCGCCGACCAGGCCGCGTCGGGTGTCCGCGTGCGCCGGCTGAGCTCGCTCTCCCCGGGCGATTCCACGCTGCCCGACGTCGTGATCGAGGGCTTCGGCTGCGGCCTGCCCGACCCCTATCTCGCGGCCATGGCGGCGCGACCGCGCCCGCCGGTGTGGGTCGTGCTCGAGTACCTTTCGGCCGAGCCGTGGATCGACGCGTCGCACGCCCTGCCCTCCCGCCATCCGCGCCTGCCGCTCACGCGCTGGTTCTGGTTTCCCGGATTCACTTCGAAGACCGGCGGCGTGCTGCGCGAGGCGGGCCTGCTGGAAGCGCGCGACGCCTTCCGCAGCGGCGATGCCGCCCGCGAGCGAATGTGGCGCGCGATCGGGGTAGCGCCCGCGCCAGGGGCGCTCACCGTCTCGCTCTTCTGCTACACCAATCCGGCGCTGCCTGCGCTGCTCGACGCGTGGGCGGAAGGCGACGAGCCTGTGACGTGCGTCGTGCCTGACGGCGTGGCCCGCTCCGCGCTCGACCAGTGGGCGGGCGGCGCGGTGCCGCACCCGGGCTCGCCACTCGCGCGCGGACGCCTTTCGCTCCACGTGGTGCCCTTCGTCGACCAGGACGCGTTCGACCGCCGACTCTGGGCATGCGATCTCAACTTCGTGCGCGGCGAGGACTCGTTCATGCGCGCGCAGTGGGCGGGGCAGCCGTACGTCTGGCACATCTACCCGCAGGAGGACGACGCGCACCTCACGAAGATGGACGCCTTCCTCACGCGGATCGAGAGCGGCCTGCCCGACGCCGTCCGCCTCGCGCAGCGCACTTTCTGGTACGCCTGGAATGCCGGCGACCCCGTCACCACATCGGACGCCTGGCCCGGTTACCGCGCCGCGATGCCGGCGATCACGGTCCTCGCCCGGGCCTGGGCGCGCGCGTTGGCGCGCCAGCCGGACCTTGCCGAGGGGCTGGTCAAGTTCTGTGAAAGTCGTTTATAATTATAGGTTTCCCGAACCCAGTCCCCATTTACAGATTTGGGTGGCGGACCGCCGCCACCGACGCTTAGGAACGGTCATGAAACAAGCTCAGGAAGTGCGCGCCGGCAACGTGATCATGGTCGGCAAGGATCCGATGGTCGTGCAGAAGGCCGAGTTCAGCAAATCCGGCCGCAACGCGTCGGTGGTCAAGATGAAGCTCAAGAATCTCCTGTCGGGCAGCCCGTCGGAGACGATCTACCGTGCCGACGAGAAGTTCGACACGATCCAGCTTGAAAAGAAGGACGTCACGTACTCGTACTTCGCCGACCCGATGTACGTCTTCATGGACGGCGAGTTCAACCAATACGACGTCGAGAAGGACAACCTGGGCGAGGCGCTCAACTACCTCGAGGAGGGGCTGCAATGCGAGCTCACGTTCTACGAGGGCCGCGCCATCTCGGTCGAGCTGCCCACGTCCGTGGACCGCGAGATTGCCTATACCGAGCCCGCCGTCAAGGGCGACACCTCGGGCAAGGTGATGAAGCCCGCGAAGCTTTCCAACGGCTTTGAAGTTCAGGTCCCGCTGTTCGTCACCACCGGCGACCGCATCGAGATCGACACCCGCACGGGCGAGTACCGCCGCCGCGTGTAGCGAGCCTCGCTTCGAGCGACAAAACGGGCGCCGCGGCGCCCGTTTTCACTGCCGGTACGCACGGTCCGAATGCGCCGCCGGCCGCTCCCATTGAACGGCGCCATGCGCGGGCGCATCATGCGCATCTCCAACGACGATAGGCGCCAAGGAAGCGGCCATGCCGGAAGCGAACCGCATCGGCTCCGCTGGTGATCGCGCCGCGCACCTGCTGCGCGCCGGTCTTGATACGCTCGCGTTCGGCTTCGCGATCTTCGACCGCGACCTTCGACTGGTGACGAGCAACAAGGCGTTCCGCACGCTCCGCGGCTACCCGGCCGCGCTGGTGAAGCCGGGCACCGAGATCGTCGAGTTGTACCGCTACAACGCGCGGCGGGGCGACTATGGCGCCGGCGACGTCGAGGCGCACGCGATGTCGCGCCTGACGCGCGCGCGCGGCCGCGAGCCGTATTCGCTGGAGCACGTCACCTCCTCGGGCCAGTTGCTGCTCGTGCGGTACACGCCGATCGTCCACGACGGCCTCGTCCTCGCCTACGAGGACATCACCGCGCGCAAGGCCGCCGAGCGCGCGGCCGCCCAGAAGGAAGCGCAGCTTGCCGTCGCACTCGACAACATGCCGGGCGCGCTCGCGTACACCGACGCGCACGGCATGATCGTATTGCGCAACCCGCGATTCGCCGAGATGTACCCGGCACCGAAGGAGCTCCTCGCGCCCGGTCGCCCCTATCCGGAGTTCCTGCGCTGGCTCGCCATGCACGGCTATTACGGAGAGGGCGACGTCGACGCACTCGTCGCGAAGCGCGTTGCGAGCCTGCTCCATCCGACGGGGCACACGCTCGAGGACCGCACGCCGGACGGTCGCGTCTACCGCGTGCTGCGCCGGCGCGCCGACGGCGGGGGGACGGTCACGGTCATCACCGACATCACCGACTTCAAGCGGGCGGAGGCGGCGCTTGCGCGCAAGGAGGCGATTCTGCACGGCGCGCTCGACAACATGCCGGGGGCTCTCGTGTACACCGACGCGAATCTCGACATCGTGATTTGCAACGGACGCTTCGCGGAATGGTATCCCGTTCCACCGGAGCTCTTGCAGCCGGGGCAACCTTACCCCGCGCTCCTGCGCTACCTCGCCGAGCACGGCTACTATGGCGAGGGCGATGTCGACGATCACGTGGCCCAGCGCGTCGAGAGCCTGTGCAACCCGACCGGCGTGGCCTTCGAGGACCGCACACCTGACGGCCGCGTCTATCGCATCGCGCGGCGGCGCGCCGCCGACGGCGGCACCGTGACGGCGATGAGCGATATCACGGAGCTCAAGAGCGCCGAGGCGAAGCTGCGCGACGCGGTGGCGCAGACCGAGGAGGCGAACCGCCAGGCGCGCGAGAAGAACCGGATGCTCGAGTCGCTTTCGGCCAAGCTGTCGAAGTACCTGTCGCCGCAGATCTACCGTTCGATATTCACAGGCGAGAAGACGGCCGAGGTGGCCGCGCAGCGCAAGAAGCTCACCATCTTCTTCTCCGACATCGCGGGCTTCACCGAGACGACCGACATGCTCGAGTCGGAGGAGCTCACCATCCTGCTCAACCAGTACCTGCGCGAGATGTCGTCGATCGCGCTCGAATACGGCGCGACCATCGACAAGTTCATCGGCGACGCCATCATGCTTTTCTTCGGCGACCCCGAGACGCGCGGCCCGCGCGAGGACGCCACCGCGTGCGTGCGGATGGCCATCGCGATGCAGCAGCGCATGCGCGACCTGCAGGCGGAATGGCGCGAGCGCGGACAGGAGAACGTGTTCCAGCTGCGCATCGGCATCAACACCGGCTTCTGCACCGTGGGCAATTTCGGCAGCAACGAGCGCGTCGACTACACGATCATCGGCAACGAGGTGAACCTCGCCTCGCGGCTGCAGCAGCACGCCGACCTGGGCGGCATCCTGCTCGCGCACGAGACCTACGCCCTGGTCAAGGACGAAGTGATTACCGAGGAAACGGGGACGATCACGGTCAAGGGCTTCCCGAAGCCCGTGCGCACGCATCGCGTTGTCGGCCTGCACGACGCGAGCGGCGAAGGCCGCGTCATCCGGCAGGAGCAGGATGGCCTTCTGCTCGTGATCGATCAGCGCAGGCTCACGGGCACGCAGCGCGCGGAGGCGCGGCGGCTGCTGCTGGAAGCCGCGCACCGGTTGAAGGACTAGGCTCGACGAACAGCGCGGAGGCTTCGATGAAGTTGCGATACGGCTGGTCGTACTGCGCCTGCGCATCGTTGTCCTTGCTCGTTCTCTTCTCCCCGGCGCACGCGCAGATCGTGGCATCGGGACAGGCGTTGACCGTCACCACCGCCAACGCCGTCGCGACTTTTCAAGGCCCGGACCTGGCCGGCCTGACCAACACCGCCACGGGCGAGTCGTACTTGAGGCTGGCGCCGTCTTCGCCGCTCGCAAATCTCGAAACCCTCGCGGGTCCCGGCCAACTCGTAGCTGCGTCCGATTGGACGACGAGCGTGCAGAACGGCACGACCGTCGCCTCGTTGACGGTGCAGGATTCCATTCGTTCGGTGACCTTGGCGGTAAGCGTCGACGCCGCGAGCCAGGAAATCGTGATCAAGATGTCTGGACAGGCGACGCAGGCGGGCGTCACCGCGGCCTATTGGGGCATTGGCGGTCTCGACCTGGATGCGGGCCGGCTGATCGTTCCCGCAAGTACGGGGGTCGTCATCGACCGGCAGCATCGGATGTACAGCGCCTCGACTCGCTACCCGGAAGACTGGACGGCGCAGATGTTCGTGTACGAGACGTCCGCCGGCAGCATGGTCCTCTATTCCACGGATCCGCTGTACCTGTTCAAGCAACTGCGCATTGCCAGCCGGACGAGCTCGACCCTGGACCTTTCGATTGCGACGGACGCGATCGGGCCATGGCCCGACGCCACGTCGGTACCAACCGTCGAGTGGCGGCTCAAGATGTTTTCCGGCGACTGGAGAACCGCGGCTGCGGTCTACCGCGATTGGCTCGCCGCGAATCGTCCGCGCCCGGCCAACGCGAGTCCTGCCTGGGTTCAGCAGATTCGAGCCGTGGTGACCTCCTACAGCAACGATGCGAGCCTGCTCGACTCCCTCGCGACGGTGCTCACGCCCTCGCAGACGCTGATCTACCTCGTCGGCTGGCGCCAGGCCGGATACGATCACAACTATCCGGACTACACGGCATCTCCCGGAGTGGCGACTTTTGTCGCCAAGGCGCATTCACTCGGTTTCAAGGTCATGCTGCACACCGACCTAATCGGCGTCACGCCGAGCAATCCCGACTTTGCTTCCGTGCAATCGTGGCAACTCAAGGATCCGCGGTCGCTCTCGCCGATGGGTTGGCACTGGGACTATCCGCCGACCGAGCCCACTCGCTTCGCGTACATCAATCCGGCTTCGTCCGTCTACCGCAACCTGTTCGTGCAACGGGTGGGCGCCGCCATGGCGGCGATCCAGCCCGACGCGCTCCATCTCGATATCTCGGGCCCGATGTACAGCGATGGGAACGGTGCCATCGAGGGGATGAGCTATCCGCAGGGGTCCGCGCAGTTGCACAAGGACCTGCTCGCCGCCTTCCCCGGCCTGGCCCTCGGGGGCGAAGGCATGAATGACGTGATCTACCGCTATAACGCGTTCGCCCAGAATTGGTGGGTGGGCGATATCTGGGGTCCGGGCCGCCCCCCGGGTCATCCGATCGTCAACTTCCTCTGGAACAGCCAAGGCAGCGGCCGCATGCAGTACTACGGCCATCTTGGCCAGCCCTTTGCCACCGATCCGGCACTGAAGGGGTTCGTGTCACAGCTCGAGCGGCAGGCCATCCTGCCGACGTTGTCCATCGAGGGCCAGAACGACCTGGACCTCGCCAACGCCGACAACGCGCGCCTATTGAGATGGCTGCAATCGTGGCAGGCCAACGGATTCCAGCCGGATTGGACCGGATCCTGGAACGGCGTCCTCATTCCCTACAAGGCCGCCCCCGGCTCCACCACGACCGCGGCCCTTGTCGATACCGGAAGCCTGGTCGGCGTGAGCAGCGGCGGCGCGCCGGTTTACCAGCGCGCGCACGACGCGGCGCAGGTCGATACGGCGAGCTACGCCCTCGGTTGGCCGGCATTCGACTCGACGCGCATCTACGGGCTCGATCCTACCAAGCAGTATTGGCTGGACACGGTTCCGCGCCCCACTACGTCGCACGTCTCCAGCCTGCCGTCTACGGTCGAGATCGGCGCGCAGAGCATGATCTCGTCCAACTTCGCCCTCATTCAGCTCGCTCCCGCGCCGTCGTACGATTTCATCGCCAACTTGTGGGCGGCCACGGTCGGCACGAACGAAAACGGCATCGATGGTCCGGTTGGATTCGGCGCGACCGTCACGGTCGGCACCGCAACGGTCGCGGGCGTGGCCCGCCAGGGAATCTTCATGCATCCGCCGTATGCGCAGGGCCATGCCGGAGGAGAAACGTTCGTCGAGTGGAGCTTGCCGGTGCCCCCGTCCACGGCGTTCACGTTTTCCGTCGGCGTGGACGACGGCGCTACCTGCACCGACGGCGTCACGTTTCGTGTGGCGGTGAACGGCACCGAAGCTTGGCGGCAAAACGTGCTGCATCAGGGGTGGACGGACGGCCGCGTGGACCTTTCCGCGTATGCGGGTACGACCGTCCGGTTGCGCATCGTCACCAATCCCGGGCCCGCCAGCAACGCCGGGTGCGATTGGGCGTATTTCAGCGCCCTCGCGTTGTCGTCGACGGGCCCGCTGACGGTATCGGTTCCGTTCGTGCTGGGGCCCGGCGCGACGCCGTCGGGATTCTTCGGCAGCGGCGCGCTCTCAAACGCCGGGCCCGGGGCGCTACGGGTCGACAACGTCTCGGTACCGGGACTGTTCGCGCTGATTCTCGCGGCGGGCTCGAACGTGAGCGGCGTGAATCTCGCGACGCTCCCCTTCGTCACTTGGCTCGGGAGTGAAAACGAACTGCCCCTACCGGGGACGATTTTCGGCTCCGGCAGCGTCGCGAGCGCAATCTCGGCCGGCACGGCAAGGCAGAACGCGATATTCGCGCATCCGCCAGACTATGGCCGCACGATTCTGTCCTGGGTGCTGGCGATTCCCGCAGGCGACCAGCGATTGTCCTGGTCTGCGGCGCTGGCCGATTCCGCGACGTGCACGTCGGGTGTGCGCTTCGAGGTCCGCATCAACGGCCTCGCCTACTGGACGCAGTTTCAGCCAGCCGCGAGCGGCTGGCATCCGGGAGCGCTCGACGTTTCCGGTTGGCAAGGCAAGAACATCCTGCTCCAGCTCGTTACCGATTCGGCCGGAGACTTCAGTTGCGACCATGCCTGGTGGGCCGATCTGACGGTCACTCCCATGACACTGGGGACGGGCACCATCGCTACCAATGCGTACGGCGCCATTACTGTGCAGGGCGCCGATCTGGTCGGCAACACGATGTCCAATCCTCAGCCGAATGTCGTGGTACAGCTCGGAAGCACGCCGGGCAATGCGGGCTCGGTCGCGGAAATCGATTTCCAGGGCCTCAATCTCGGAAGCGGCAACACGCTGACGATCAAGTCGGGCGCCGCTGGTCAAACCGTATCGCTCAGCGACACGAGCGGCACGCCGGGCTCGATTCACGGGATCATCCAGGCGCAGGGCAGCGGATCGATCGCGGCGCCCCAACTCGTCGTCAAGAATCCGAACGGAGTGACGGTCACCTCCTCGGGTCGGATTGCGGCCGCTGCCGGCCTGCAAGTCGACACCTTGGGCGTTACCACGGCCGTGGGCGCTCAATTGCTCAACGATGGAGTGCTCGACGGCGGGAACGGTCTCGTGCTGCTCGCGGGTGCCATTCACGGAGCGGGGCAGTTCCGAGGCAATACGATCTCGCTGTCGACGTTCGGGTACACGAACAATCCGGTCAACGGCTCGCACTACCTTTCCAACGGCATTCAGCTCTACCCGGCCACGGGAGCCGATGTCGGGCTCATTCTGAACCTCTACGGGACCGCGCCCCAGGTGCTCAACGCGAAGGTCAACGGCAACACGGAGGTGTGGATGCCGTCGTATTGGCCGGCGGGCGCGATGTTCCCGAACAACAGCGCGCCTATCCCATCCGGCGGTGTGCGTCCGGCGGGGACGGGAGAGCCGTCGTTCGGGGGTGGAAGCATGATCGTCCAGGCGACCGGCAATCTCAAGCTTCACGATGACGGGATGGCGCGCGATTTTGCGTTTCCCGGCGGTATCGTGCTCAAGGCGGGGGCCGCCCTCGACTTGAATGGCGTCACCGTCAATCAGGGATGGACAACCTCAGGCAAAGCTTTTCAGGGAATCTATTTCGAGGCGCCCAGTATCACCAGCGGCCCACCCGTCACGATCCTGAGCAACGATCTGAACTGGACCAACTTCAGTACGACGCCCAACGGCCATTTCCAGATCTCGAGGCTCGTTCAGATGTCCGATGGAAGCGCGCGGTATGCACCGGCTGACTCGCAGGCTCCTCACCTGAACACGTACTCCACGCTGATCGAGTCGGCGGCAAACGGACAGTGCTGGGTGTGCCTCGTTAACACTACGCCCATCAACGTGCAATAACTCCAGACCCGCGTTGCATCAATCATGCCCGGCACCTGGATCGTCTTCGACGCGAAGCTGCCCGTCCTCACCTTCGCCTACTCGTTCGGACCCGGCCTTGCCAACGCGCTCGCCGTCGGCGTGGATGGGGGCCTCGCGGTCGCGAGCCCGCCGTGGCGCGTCGCGGACGGCGTGTTCGACGAGCTCGCGCGCCACGGGCCGGTCAGGGCGCTCGTGGCTTCGAACGCCTTCCATTACCTGGGTCTTCCCGAGTGGAAGCGGCGCTACCCGGACGCCGTGCTCTACGCGCCCGCGCAATCGATCGCGCGCGTGCAGGCCAAGACCGGCCTGTCGCCGATCCTGCCGATCGGCGAGGACATGAAGATCGCCGGCGCCGGGGTCGCGTTCGTCGACCTGCCGCACTACAAGACCGGCGAGACGCTCGTGAAGATGCGCACGTCGCGCGGGTGCGCCTGGTACGTCACCGACGTCGTGCTGAACTTCGAGGCGATGCCGCGCAATCCGGTCGCGCGCGCGCTTTTCGCCCTCAGCAGCAGCGGCCCCGGCCTGCGTTTCAACAACCTCGCCTCGCTGTTCATGGTGCAGGACAGGCGCGCGCTCAAGCGTTGGCTCGCGGCCGAGGTCGCGCGCGATCCGCCGGACTTCCTCATTCCCGCGCACGGGCCGGTCGTGGATTGCGCCGAGCAACGGGGCGACGTCGAGAAGCTGTTCGCGGGCTAGGATGCCTACAGGACTCGGATCGAGCCTTCGACCGGCAGGCAATCAGCAGCGCCGGTACGAAAGCCCACGAAGCGGCGGCTCGCGAAATCGACCGTCACGGTGAGCACCTCGCCGGCGATCGGGAACGACACGATGAAAAGCTGCACGCGCACAGGCTGCACGTCGAAGCGGCGGGCGCGGCCCGCGTCGCCTTGAGCGAGCCCCGCGATCACGCGCCACGTCAGCGACCAGTCCTCGTTGAACGCGAGGTCGCACACCGTACCCGCGAGCGGGCCGGTCTCGACCGACCAGCGCTGGATGGTTCCGCGGAAGCGATCGGGTACTGCGTCAATGATCGGCGCGGCGTGACGGCGGGCAAGCATCGGAGGGAAACTAGCGCGCGCTCGTGACAGCAACGTTACAGCGGTACGCGCGGCCGTCATCCTGGTGACTTCCGGCCGCAACATGCATGACGCACGTGGCCGCTACGCTCACGCGGTGTCTCGCTCGATCAACGGGATGCCGTTGCCACTTGCCGAAGTACGTGAAAAGAACTCCGCGCCGGCGCCGTCGCCCCTCGACACACCCGAGGACGACGGCCACGGCAAGGCGCGCTACCGCTCGATTTTCATCTCCGACTGCCATCTCGGCACGCCCGGCTGCCAGGCCGGCGCCCTGCTCGAGTTCCTGCGCGCGACCGATTCCGAATACCTCTACCTCGTGGGCGACATCGTCGACGGCTGGCAGCTGCGTCGGAAGTGGTACTGGCATCAGCTGCACAACGACGTCGTGCAGAAGGTGCTGCGCAAGGCGCGCAAGGGCACGCGCGTCATCTACATCCCGGGCAACCACGACGAGGCGGCGCGCCATTACCTCGGCGTGGACCTGGGCGGCATCCAGATCCGCGAGGAGGCGGTCCACGTCACGCGCAAGGGGCTGCGGCTGCTCGTCACCCACGGCGACCGCTTCGACGGCGTGGTCACCTACGCGCGCTGGCTCGCGCTGCTGGGCGATCAGCTGTACACGCTCATCCTCAAGCTCAACCAGCATTTCAACGCCATGCGGGCACGGCTCGGCCTGCCCTACTGGTCGCTGTCGCAATTCCTCAAGCTCAAGGTCAAGAACGCGGTGACCTACATCACGGCGTTCGAGGACGCCCTCGCGCGCGAGGCGCGCAGCCGCGGCTTCGACGGCGTCGTCTGCGGCCACATCCACTACGCCGAGGTGCGCGCGATCGGTCCCGTGCTGTACTGCAACGCCGGCGACTGGGTCGAAAGCCTCACCGCGATCGCCGAGGCGCACGACGGCACGCTTGCGGTGATCCGCTGGGCGGACGTCATGACGGAGGCCGAATGCTTCGCATCCTGATCGTGTCCGATGCCTGGTCGCCGCAGATCAACGGCGTGGTGGTCACCCTGCGCAATACCCTGCGCGAGCTCGCGCGCGCCGGGCACGACGTGGCGACCCTCACGCCGGAGGGATTCCGCACGATCCCGTGTCCCACCTACCCCGAGATCCGCCTGTCGCTGTGGCCCGGCGTCAAGGTGGCCGACACGATCGAGGCCTTCGCGCCGCAGGCGATCCACATCGCCACGGAAGGCCCGCTCGGGCTCGCCGCGCGCGCGCATTGCCTGCGTTCGGGGCGGCCGTTCACGACGGCGTATCACACCCAATTCCCGGAGTACGTGCACGCGCGCACCCGCCTGCCGCTGGGCATCACGTACCGCTTCATGCGCTGGTTCCACTCGCCGTCGCGCTCGCTCATGGTGGCGACCGAGGACATCCGGCGCAGGCTCGCCGCGCGCGGCTTCGCAAACCTCGCGATGTGGTCGCGCGGGGTGGACACGGACTTGTTCCGCCCGGGCGCGCGCGAGTCGGCCGAGGTCGACCGGCCGATCTTCCTCTACGCCGGCCGCGTCGCGGTCGAGAAGAACATCGAGGCGTTCCTTTCGCTCGACCTTCCGGGAACGAAGTGGGTGGTCGGCGACGGCCCGGCGCGAGTGCAGCTGCAGCGCCGCTTCCCCGAGGCCGTGTTCTTCGGCATGAAGACGGGCGACGATCTCGCGTGGCGCTACCGGCAAGCCGACGTCTTCGTCTTTCCGAGCCGCACCGATACCTTCGGCCTGGTCATGCTCGAGGCCATGGCGTGCGGCACGCCCGTCGCCGCCTACCCCGTGTCGGGCCCGATCGACGTCGTGCGCCACGGCACCTCGGGCATCCTCCACGACGATCTGCGCACCGCAGCCTTGGCGGCGCTCGATCTGCGGCGCGAGGCGGTGCACGCCCACGCGCAGGGCTCGTCGTGGAAGCGCGCGACCGAGCAGTTCCTCGCCAACCTGCACCCGGTCCATGCCTGACGCCGACATCGCCGAGAGTCCGCACAAGGGCCAGCGCGGACTGCGCCGGCTGTGGAACGCCTTCCTCTACTCGCTGTCCGGCCTGCGCCTTGCCATCCGTCACGAGAGCGCCTTTCGGCAGGAGGTGGCGCTCGCTGCCGTGCTCATACCGGTGGCGTGCGTCCTTCCCGTGACCACACTCGAGCGCGTGCTGCTCGTGTGCTCGGTGCTGCTCGTGCTCGTCGTCGAGCTCCTCAATTCGAGCGTGGAGGCGGCCGTCGACCGCATCGGCTTCGACACGCATCGCCTCTCGAAGCGCGCGAAGGACCTGGGCAGCGCGGCGGTGCTAGTGACCCTTGCGGCGCTCGCCCTCGTGTGGATCGCGCTGGCGGGCCCGGCCGTGCTGAGCCTGTTCGCGCGTTGACGGCTAGCTCGTTCCGCGGAGCTTCGCGTCGAGGCTCCAGGGACCCGGACCCGCGAAGAAGAGATAGAGGAACACGAAGCACCAGAGGACGGCCAGCTCGCCGCCGTTGATCAACGGCAGCCAGCTCTTCGGCCAATGCGCCATGAAGTAGGCCACCGCCATGTCCCCCGACAGGATGAAGGCGACGGGACGGCTGAACAGCCCGATCGCGAGCAGCAGGCCGCCAGCGAACTCGATGATCCCCTGCACGCCGATCAGCGACATGATCTGCAGGTTGTCGAACATCGCCTGGTGAGGCATCGCGAACAGCTTCGCCGTCCCGTGCACCATGAACATCAGCGCCGCGACGATGCGCAGCACGCTCAGGATGCGCGGCGACCAGGTCTGAAACAAGCGTCCTTCGCTCACTTGGGGTTCCTCCGCCAAGGCGTCATTCGTGGCCGGCTTCGCGCTCCATCGCCGCTTCGGCCATCAGGCTGTCCGAATCGCGGTAGATCGAGGCCACGGCGAGCACGCGGCCGGCGCGCCTGTACCGCGCCACGCAGTCCCGGTTGCCGATGTCGCCGTCCACTTCGATCTCGTCCCAGCTCTCCGCGTGTCCCACGTAGTTGATCGGCACATCGTAGTGCTGGCTCCAGAAGAACGGCACCGCGTCGAACCTCTCGCGCGCGCCGAGCATGTTCCGCGCCGCCACCTGACCCTGGCGCTGCGCGACGACCCAGTGCTCCACGCGGATCGGTGCACCGCTGTGGGGATCGGGCCAGCGCGCGATGTCGCCCGCCGCAAAGATGCCCGGTGCGCTCGTCTCGAGGTACTCGTTCACCGCCACCCCGCGGTCGATCGCAAGCCCGGCCTTCTCGGCGAGCGCGAGCCGCGGCCGCACCCCGACGCCCGCGACGACGAGGTCGGCATCGAGCGCGCCGCCGCTCTTCAGCACGATGCGGCGCGGCTCGATGGCCGTCGCGGTGTCCTCGAGGTGGAAGAACACGCCGTGCTCCTCGTGCAGCGCCCGCACGAAGTCGCCGAGTTGCGGACCCAGCACGCGCTCCATCGGCCGCTTCTCCGGCGCCACGATGTGCACCTCCATGTTGCGGGCGCGCAGCGATGCGGCGACCTCGAGCCCGATGAAGCTCGCGCCCATCACGACGGCGCGCGATGCAGTCGCTGCCCGCGCGATGATGGCGCGGCAATCGCGCAGGGTGCGCAGCGTGTGCACGTGCGGCAGGTCGATGCCGGCAAGCGGCAGGCGCACGGGCTCGGCGCCGGTGGCCAGCAGCAAGCGGTCGTAACCGATCTTGCTGCCGTCGCCGAGGGACACCTCGCGCGCCGCGGCGTCGATGCCGGTGACGGCCGTCGCGAGCCTGAGGTCGATGCCCTGCGCGCGGTAGAAGTCGTCGCCGCGCATCGGGATCCAGTCCTCGGGCGCGTTGCCCGCGAGAAAATCCTTGGACAGGTTCGGCCGGTCCACGGGCGGCGCATCGTCGTCCGACAGCATCACGAGGCTGCCGTCGTAGCCCTGGCGACGCAGCATTTCCGCCGCGGCGAACCCCGCTGCGCCGCCGCCGACGATCACGACCCGGCGCGGACCCTGCGTCGCGGCCGCAGCGTGCGATGCCGGCTTCGACGCCGCCTTGTCGCGCACGAACACCTTGCCGTCGCGCACCACCGTCGTCCAGCAGGCCAGCGGGCTCGTCGCCGGCGCCTGCAGCGCCTCGCCCGTGCGCAGGCTGAAGCAGGCGTGGTGCCACGGGCAGCGCACCGTGTCGCCGACGACGAGGCCTTGCGCAAGGGGGCCGCCGTAGTGGGTGCACGTGGCGCCGATCGCGAAGAGCTCGTCGCCGCGGCGCGCAACCAAGACCGCGTCCTCGCCCACGTGGCCCGCGGTCATGCCGCCGTCGGCGATGCCGTCGATCGGCAGACCCTGGGTGAGGTCGGGGCCCGTCGCATCCGGTGGTGAATCGCTCATCTTTCCTCTCCGAGGCGTCACGAGCCGCCGAGCAGCGCGAGCGTCCTTGCGTCGGCAGCCCCCGCGTAGTACTTGTCGAGCGCCTCGCGCAGCACCGCATTGTCAGGGTCGACGGCCAGGAACAGGGTCAGGCACGACCTGAACTTGGCCGCGTCGATGGCGCCGAGGACCTGCGCCGCGCTCGCGCCGCGCAACCCGTGCAACCCGTTCATGGCCGCTGCGCATTCGACAAGCCGCGGTCCCAGGACGCGATGCGCGAGGTACGCACGCGCCTCGTCCAGCGAGGCAATCCCGTAGCGTGTCGCCATCGAGCTTGCGCCGAGGCCGCGCATCTGCGGCAGCACGTACCACATCCAGTGCGTCGTCTTTCTCCCCGCGCGAAGCTCGGACAGCGCCTGCGCGTAGTCCTTCGACTGCGCGTCGACGAAGCGATCCAGGTCAAAGGGATCGTCGCTCATGCCCGGTTCATGATACGCCGCGGCGCCACACCCGGCCGCTTGCGAATCTCGCTATGCTTGCGACATGACGACGGCGAATCTCCCCGAAGTCGCCGTGATGGGCGCCGGCGCGGTCGGCTGCTACTACGGCGGGATGCTCGCGCTGTCCGGCGTGCCGGTCACGCTCGTCGGGCGCGAGCATCATATGGATGCCGTCCGGCGCGACGGCCTTGCCATCGTGCGCGCCGACCGCCGCGACGTCGTGCCGGTGCGCGCGGCGACCGACGCTGCGGCCGTGCGCGCCGCGGACGTCGTCCTCGTCTGCGTCAAGTCGCCGGACACGGCCGCTGCCGCCGGGCAGATGAAGCCGCATTTGCGCCGGGACGCCGTCGTCGTGAGCCTGCAGAACGGTGTCGCCAACGGGGACACGATCGCGCGGCACGTCGAGCAGGTCGTGCTGGCGGCGGTCGTCTGGGTCGGCGCCTACATGGAATCGCCGGGCGTGGTCTGCCATACGGGCCGCGGCGACCTCGTGCTGGGCGTGACCCGCACGGGCGCGAGCCGCCCCGGCGCGGGGACTCGCGCGGCCTCCGTCGCGGCGATGTTCGAGCGCGCCGCCGTGCCCTGCCCGGTGAGCGACGACGTCGAGCAGGCGCTCTGGCACAAGCTCGTGATCAATTGCGCGTTCAACGCGATCTCGGCGGTAGGCCGCGCGCGCTACGGGCGCATGGCGCTCGAGCCGAACGTCCGAGCGGTCATGGAGGCCGCGGTCCGCGAATCGCTCGCGGTCGCGCGCGCCGCCGGTGTCGCCCTGGACGAAGCGGAGACGATCGCCGCCGTCTGGCGCACGGCCGATGCCCTTTCGCACCAGTACTCGTCGACCGCGCAGGACATCCTGCGCGCGAAGCCGACCGAGATCGACATGCTGAACGGCTACGTCGCGCAGCGCGGCGAAGCGCTCGGCATCGCCACGCCCGTCAACCGCACGCTGCACGCCCTCGTGAAATTGCGCGAGGCGGGCGACGACCTCGCCTAGGCATCCCCCGCGAGAGCGACTCGCCTCGGCCGGAGGGGTTGACATATTAATTTAATTTTTCGTAAAATTAAATTAATTAGGAGCTTCGATGACACGCACGTACGACTCGCATTCGCGGCGCCGCAAGCGGGCCGAGCTCAAGGCCCGGATCGCGCAGGCTGCCGCAGCGCTGCACGCCGAGCAAGGCGCGAGCGCCACGAGCTATGCCGACATCGCGGCGGCGGCCGGCGTGTCCGTGCCCACGGTCTACGCCCACTTTCCGACGCAGCGCGATCTGCTCGAAGGCTGCACGGCGCACGTTGCCGCGGGCGCCCCGGCGCTGCCGGACGAGGCGACCCTGGCGGAGACGGACCTCCCGGCCGCGGCCGCACTGCTCGCGAGCGCCGAGGAAGCGCGCCACCGTCATTACGAGCCCTGGCTCGCGTGGCGCGAGGATCGCGTCATTCCATTTCTGGCCGAGATGTCGAACGGCGGGCGCGACGCGCTGTCGGCATTCATTGCCCGCGTCCTGCGGCGGCATCTCGGGCCGGGCGAGCACCGCGAGGCCGTCGCGGCCTGGGAATCCCTGCTGTCGTTCGATTTCTGGCACCGCCTGGCCCGCGAGCACCGGCTGCCCCGTGCGGCCGTCCGGCGCGTGATCGTTCAGAGCCTGCTCGCAGCCGCGGTGCCGCGGGCCGCACCCGGAGCCCGGCACACACCGAGGAGAAAGCCATGACCGCTTCCCCAGGCGCGTCGATCGACGAGATCGCCCCCGACATCTACCGCGTCAACGTGGCGCTGCCCGACGCGCTGCCCGGCGGATTTTCCTTCAATCAGTATCTGGTCAGCGACGAGCGGCCGCTGCTCTTCCACACCGGACCGAGGAAGCTGTTTCCGCTGATTCGCGAGCAGATCGAAAAGGTGATCCCCGTGTCGACGCTTCGCTACATCGCCTTCTCCCACGTCGAGGCGGACGAGTGCGGCAGCCTTGGCGATTTCCTGCGCGCCGCCCCCGGAGCCCGCCCCGTCTGCAGCGAGATCGGCGCAATGGTCTCCGTGAGCGACCTCGTGGACGCCGAGCCCGTGGGCATGGCCGACGCGCAGGCGCTCGATCTCGGTCGGCATCGATTGACGTGGCAGGCGGCCCCCCACGTGCCGCACGGATGGGACTGTGGCTTCATGTTCGACACGACGACCCGGACGTTGTTCTGCGGCGATCTGTTCACGCAGCCCGGTCTCGGGGCGCGGCCCATCGTCGGCGACGACATCCTCGCGCCGAGCGAAGCCTTCCGCCGCGAGATGGATTATTTCGCGCATTCGCCGGACACGGCGAGAGTGATCGGCAAGCTCGCCTCACTCGAGCCTGCGCGCCTCGCCTGCATGCACGGCAGCGCGTGGCACGGCGACGGCGGCGCGATGCTGCGTTCGTTGCGGCAATCGCTGGCGGTTCGCTAGAACGAGGGCGATCGGATATCCTCCCGATCGCCCGTGGTCGTGTCGCGCAAGCTCGCCGTCGACATCTACCGCCTCGCGTGGCCGGTGCTCGTCGCCCAGCTGGCCGTGATGGGCTATGGCGTGATCGACACGATCATGGCCGGGCGCTTCGCCACCGACGACCTCGCCGCGGTCGGCATCGGCGCCTCGATCTACTTCAGCGTGTTCGTGGCGCTGATGGGCGTGCTGCTCGCCGTCTCGCCGATCGTCGGGCACCTGGTCGGCGCCGGCCGCGAAAGGGAGATCGGGGAGCAGGTGCGCCAGGCCATGTGGCTCACGCTGGCGCTCGCGGTTCTGTCGATGCTCGTGTTCGGCTACCCGGAGCCGTTCCTCGCGCTGAGCGAGCCGCCGCCGGCGGTCGCAACCAAGGTGCGCGCCTACCTCGACATCGCGGCGTGGGGCGCACCGGCGGGCCTCGCGTTCCGGCTCTTCTCGAGCTACACCACCGCCATCTCGCTGCCGCGCGCGATGATGATCCTGAATCTCGCCGGGCTGCTGCTCAAGCTTCCGCTCAACTGGATTTTCGTCTTCGGCCATCTGGGCGCTCCGGCGATGGGATCGGCGGGATGCGCGCTGTCGACCGCCTTCGTGAACTGGATCATGGGCGTGCTGGCCTGGGTTCTGGTCGGCGTGCTGCCGGCCTACCGCCGCCACGGCGTGTTCTCGCGCTGGTCGTGGCCGCGGCTTGTCGACCAGCGCCATCTCCTGGCGCTGGGCATTCCCATCGGGCTCACGTTCCTCGTCGACGTCACCGCATTCACGTTCATGGCGCTTTTCATCGCGCGCCTGGGCGCGGTCAATTCCGCCGCACACCAGATCGCGGGCAACGTCGCCGCGGTGATGTACATGCTTCCTCTCGCCGTGGGCAACGGCGTCGGCGTGCTGGTCGCGCAAGCGATCGGCGCGCGCAAGTTCGAGGTCGCGAGGTCGACCGGCGCCACCGGCATCGGGCTCGCGCTGCTCCTCGGACTGATCGCGGGGGCGACGCTCGCGCTAGGGGCCGCGGCGATCGCCGACTTGTACTCGACCGACGACGCCGTGCGCGCGCTCGCCGCTTCCCTGCTCGTGCTCGTCGCGGGCTATCACGTGTTCGATGCGCTGCTCGCGGTGACCGTGAGCGCGCTGCGCGGCTACAAGCGCGCCGTCGTGCCTATGATCGTCAATGCGGTCGGACTCTGGGGCGTGGGCCTCGCCGGAGGCTACGTGATCGGCTTGACGCACGCCCTCGACCTTTCCTTCCTCGGACTCGTCACGCCGCTCGGCACGCGCGGATTCTGGTTGGCGGCGATCGCCGGACTGATCGTTGCCGGTGCGGGCATCCTCGCCTACTACGTCGCCGTGAGCTCGGCGGCGCGGCGCGCGTTCGCGTTACACTAGAGTGGACTGTAACGGGGGAACCGATAGCGTTTGGCTTTATCTTCGCCCGATTGCTTCGTTGCCCTTGCTCGCAAGGGGTCTGGCCATTGCTTCTCAACGGCGCCTCGCGCTCGGCGCGAATAGCGTCGCCATAGCACTATCGTTCACTACACTTCCCCCGTTACAGTCCACTCTAGCTCTACCGCAAGCGATCGGCACGAAGGAGCGAAGATGCTGAATTTCGGCTTTCCCTATGGCGGCGTTCTGGGCGTGCTCATCCTGATCGGCGACGTCTGGGCGCTGGTCAACATCCTGCAGAGCCCCTCCGCGAACGACAAGAAGATCCTCTGGGTCGTGGTCGTCGTGCTGCTGCCGCTGCTCGGCCTCATCCTGTGGTTCTTCATGGGCCCCAGGAATCGAGGCTAGCGAGACGCTGTTCCCGGGCATCAGCCCTCGCGCCCGTCCGGGCTTCGCAAAGGCGCGCGCGACAGCTCGTTGTTCTCGCTCGCGATGCGCGAAAGGTACTCGACGAACTGCCTGCGCTCGCCCGGCGCGAGCGGCACCAGCAGGCGCTCCTGCACGCGAAGCACCGCGGCCTGAACGTTCGACAGGAGCTTGCGGCCGGCTTTCGTGATGTGGATGTTCTTCATCCGGCGGTCGGCGGTGCTGTCGCGCCGGGTCACGAGGCCCGCCGTCTCCATCCGCGCGATGACCTCGCCGGCGGTCGTGCGGTTGAGCGCCGCGAGGCCGGCGAGCGTGATCTGGTCGGCGCCGTCGTGGGCGGCCAGGGCGGACAGCGCCGCGTACTGCTGCGGCGTGATCTCGTAGGACGCCGTCTCCTCCAGGAAGATCGCCACCGCGATCTGGTGGCAGCGGCGGATGAGGTGGCCAGGCAGCTCGTAGAGCGCCGGCGGGCCGGCGGCCCTCACTTTGGCAGTCATTTGACGTCGCCCTTGGCAAAAAGTGTTGTCGCGAGCCCCTTGACGGCGGCAATTCATCAGTGTACTGTCGAATATACGCAGTACACTGATTATCTGAGTCTAGCGGCGCGGCGACCGGAATGCAAGGCGCCCGCGACAGGAGGATCCATGCAGGAGAAACGCACCATCGTCGTGGCGGGCGGCGGCATCGGCGGCGTCGCCGCCGCCATCGGGCTGTCCCGGGCGGGTTTCAAGGTCACGGTGCTCGAGCGCGCGGCGGCGTTCGGCGAGATCGGCGCCGGCATCCAGCTCGGGCCGAACGTGTTCCACGCCCTCAAGACGCTCGGTGTGGCCGAGAAAACGCTCGCCAACGCGGTGTACATCGACAGGCTCGTGATGATGGACGGCGTCACCGGGGAGAAGGTCGCCGAGATTCCCGTGGACGAGCCCTTCCGCCGCCACTTCAATCATCCGTACGCGGTCATCCACCGCGCGGACCTGCATTCCCCGCTGTACGAGGTGTGCAAGGCGGACCCCGACATCGCGCTGCACCCGGCGCACGAGGTCGTCGGCTTCGATTCGACCGGCGACGGCGTGACCGTGCACACGGGCAACGGCCGCGCGTTCACGGGCGCGGCGCTGATCGGCGCCGACGGCGTGCGCTCGAAGGTGCGCGAGGCGATCGTCGGCGACGGCTTGCCCAAGATCTCCGGCCACGTCGCCTACCGCGCCGTGCTTCCGATCGAGGAGATGCCCGAGGACCTGCGCTGGAACGCGGCCTGCCTCTGGGCCGGGCCGAAGTCCCACATGGTTCACTACCCGCTTCGCGGCTGGAAGCTCTTCAACATCGTCGCGACGTTCCATCATCCGACGCGTACGACCGAGGGCCACAACGAGCCCGGGGACCGCGACGAGCTCCTCTCCTACTTCCGGCACCTGCCCGCCAAGCCGCGCAGCGTGCTCGAGAAATCGCGGGAGTGGCGGCGCTGGGTGCTCGGCGACCGCGATCCGGTCGGCAACTGGAGCGACGGCAACGTGACGCTCCTGGGCGACGCCGCGCATCCGACGCACCAATACTTCGCCCAGGGCGCGTGCATGGCGATCGAGGATGCGGTCGAACTCATGCAGCAAGTGAAGGCGACACCGTTGGACCTGCCCGCCGCGTTCCTGCGCTACCAGGACAAGCGCATCGCTCGAACGGCGCGCATCGTGCTGTCCTCGCGCGAGCTCGGGCGGCTCTACCACGCCGCCGGCGTCGAACGCCTGGTGCGCAACGACCTCTTCCGCGGCAAGACGCCGCAGGATTTCTATCGCAGCCTCGACTGGATATACGGATACGGCCGCGATTCCGCGGTCGGAGCATAATCGCTCCTCGCCCGTCCAATAACACCCTCGGAGGATTCCATGCCCCGCCTCACGTTCCTGGCCGCGGCTGCCGTCGCGCTCGGCCTCTCGTTGCCGGCAGCCGCCGCCGATCCCGTCAAGATAGGGCTCGTGCTGCCCATGTCCGGGCCGTTCGCCGCTTATGGCAAGCAGATCGAGCACGGCGTGAAGCTCTGGCTCGCGCAGAACGGCGACACCATCGCCGGCCGCAAGGTCGAGCTCGTAGTGAAGGACGACAGTCCCGGCACCGCCGGCGACGTCAGCAAGCGGCTCGCGCAGGAGCTCGTGGTCAAGGACAAGGTCGACATCCTGGCCGGCTTCGGCCTCACGCCCTCCGGGCTCGCGGTCGCGCCCGTCGCCACCGAGGCCAAGGTGCCGATGGTGATCATGAACGCGGCCACCTCGATCATCACCGAGAAGTCGCCGTACATCGTGCGCGTGTCGCACACGCTGCCGCAGGACACGGCGCCGATCGCGACCTGGGCCGCGAAGAACGGCATCAAGAAGGTGTACACGCTGGTGTCCGACTTCGGTCCCGGCCACGACGCCGAGGGACAGTTCAAGAAGACGTTCACGGCGGCGGGCGGCCAGATCGTCGGCGAGGTGCGCGTGCCGGTGAAGAACCCCGACTTCGCCCCGTACCTGCAGAAGATCAAGGATGCCAAGCCGGACGCCGTGTTCCTGTTCATGCCGCCGGGCGCGGAGACGATCGCGTTCATGAAGGGCTTCGTGGATCGCGGACTCGCCAAGGAAGGCATCAAGATCATCGCCACCGGCGATTTGACCGACGAGGACATCCTCGACGCGTACGGCGATTCGGTGCTCGGGATCATCACGTCGTTCCACTACTCCGACACGCACAACTCGCCCGAGAACAAGGCATACGTTGCAGCCTACGCGAAGGCGTATCCGAAGGACCGCCCGAACTTCATGTCGGTGGCGGGCTACGACGGCATGGCGCTCATCGCCGAAGTGCTGAAGAAGACCGGCGGCAGCACCGACGCCGAGAAATTCGTCGCGGCAGCCAAGGGCCTGTCGTGGATGAGCCCACGCGGCAAGATCACGATCGACCCCGCCACGCGCGACATCGTGCAGACGGTCTACATTAGAAAGGTCGAGAAGGCCGGCGGCAAGCTCGTCAACAACGAGTTCGACAACGTGGGTGAGGTAAAAGACCCAGGAAAGGCTCAGTAACGACGGAGGCCGGCCATGACTATCCTCTTCGACGGGATCGCGTCCGGCCTCCTGCTTTTCCTCATCAGCGTCGGGCTGTCGGTCACGCTCGGCCTCATGAACTTCGTGAACCTCGCCCACGGCGCGTTCGCGATGCTCGGCGGCTACGTGTGCGTCGTGCTGCTGAACCGCCTGGGCGTGCCGTTCCTCGCCACGCTTCCCGCCGTGATCGCGGTGAGCGCCGCAGCGGGCGTGCTGCTCGAGCGCACGCTCTACCGCCGCCTCTACGGCGCGTCGCACCTGGACCAGGTGCTGTTCTCGATCGGCCTCGTGTTCATGTCGATCTCCACCGCCAACTATTTCTTCGGCGCGCAGCAGCAGCCGCTCACGCTGCCCGACTACCTGCGCGGGCAGTGGAGCCTGGGCTGGATCGACGTCGGCGTCTACCGGCTGTTCCTCGTCGTCGTGGGCCTCGTCATCGCGATCGGTCTGCAATGGATGCTCGCGCGCACGAAATTCGGCGCCGAGCTCCGCGCCTCCGTCGACAACCCGCGCGCGGCGCGCGGACTCGGCATCAACGTCGACCGCGTGTTCAGCCTCGCCTTCGCTCTCGGCTCCGCGCTTGCGGGGCTGGGCGGCGCGCTCGGCGTGGAGGCGCTCGGCATGGACCCCGAGTTCCCGGTGAAGTACATCGTGTACTTCCTGATCGTCGTCGCCGTCGGCGGCAGCGGCAACATCAAAGGCTCGCTGTACGCGGCGATCCTGATCGGCATCGCCGACGTCGCCGGCAAGTATTACTTCCCGCAGATCGGCGCGTTCATGATCTACGCCGTGATGGTGGTGACGCTGATCTTCCGCCCGCAGGGGCTCTTCGGGCGCGCGGCGGCGAAATGAGCGGCGACGCCCGGACCGCCGCAGCGCCGGCGC
>DATJXV010000010.1:0-3502 GCA_035499955.1 Casimicrobiaceae bacterium | reverse complement strand
TATCAGTTTCACGAAGCGAGATAGCGTGCGCCACGGCGTGGCTTTTGCTGGACCATGCGTTCTGCTTCTGATGACGTTGGCGGCCGCCGGCGCCGCGCGCGCGCAGCCGGTCATCGAGATGCCGGCCGACGCGGCCCAGGGGCCGGCAACCGCGCTGCCGCGCGAGACCGCGGTCGAGAACGCGCTCGGCCGCGGCGGCATCCTGCAAGGCAGCGCCTTCGGCGGCTACGGCGAGCTGACGCTGAACGCGCCCGGCAAGTACGTGCTCGATTCGCCGCCCGAGGCGACGATCGACCTGCGCCGGTTCGTGCTGTTCTTCGGCCACAATTTCTCCGACCGCCTGCGCTTCTACTCGGAGTTCGAGGTCGAGCACGCGGTCTCGTCGTCGGGGGATCGGGGCGAGGCCGAGGTCGAGCAGGCCTATCTCGACGGCCTGCTCAGCCGGCGCATCAGCCTGCGCGGCGGCCTGATGATCATGCCGGTCGGCATCATCAACGTCTATCACGAGCCGCCGACGTTCAACGGTGTGGATCGGCCGGCGGTCGACACCTACGTCATCCCAACCACCTGGCGCGAGCCGGGCGTCGGCATCTTCGGCGAGCTGCGCGAAGGCGTCCGCTACCAGCTCTACATCGTGAACGGCTTCAACGCGAACGGCTTCACGGCGGAGTCCGCGCTTCGCGAGGGCCACCAGGAAGCGCAGTACGCGCACGCCGGCGACTGGGGCGGCGTCGCGCGCCTCGACTTCGAGCCGCGGCTGGGCACGATCTTCGGCGGCTCGGCGTACTACGCGACGTCGGGCAACAGCTTGACCAGCACCGTCGGCAAGGTGCCGGTCACTCTCCTGGAGGCCGATGCACGCACGCGCGTCGGGGGTTTCACCGCGCGCGCCGAGGTGGCCTTCCTGTTCATCGGCGACGCAGCGGGGCTCGACGCCGCCCAGCTTGATGCCGCGACCACCGCGGGCGGGCCGGCGCCGGATCCGGTGGCGTCACAGTCGCGTGGCGGCTACGTCGAGGCGGGCTACGACGTCCTGCGCGTCATCGCGCCGGGCACCGATCAGTCGGTGACGCTGTTCGGTCGCTTCGACTACGCGGATACGCAAGTGTCGGTCCCCGCGGGCTTTGTCGCGAATCCCGCGTTCCGCCGCACGATCTACACCGCCGGCGTCACCTATCGGCCGGTGATGCAGATCGGTCTCAAGCTGGACTACCGCCGGCACGTCTTCGGCGCCGGCCCAAGCGGGAACGAGCTGGCAGCGGCGATCACCTGGATGTTCTGAGGACCCGGAGCGAGGCCCGGCACGCTCGCCGGCCGCCCGCGACCGCTAGAGCACCGAACGGTTTGAAAGTGACGTCATTACGCGGCCCTCCGTTCTGTCGTACGTTCAGCTACCAGAAGGCGGCGGTCGATGGTCTCCAGGTTCTGGAGGGCAGCCGTGCGGCGCAGGTCGAAGAGATTCTTCCGCGTTCCACGGTAGCGTGCGCGGCGGCCCTGCCGACGGCCGATGTGAGCGAGGCTGTGCTCTACCGGTATGCGCTCGCGCAAGCGCTCGCGACCTCTCCACGTGGCGACCAGCTTGCGGAGCCGGTGTTGGAGGCGCTCGTTGTCTGCGATGGTGACGGTGCGCCCGGTCCCGGGCGCGGCGCTCGTGCACTTCGCACGCAACCGGCAGTGGTCGCAGGTGTTGGCGTCGAACTCGACGTCGGCGCCGAGGTCGATGCTCTCGACCTCGCCGGCCGGGCAGGTGATGGTCATGTCGCGCATGTTGATCTTGAAGTCGGCCTTCGTGAACAGCTTGCCATTGCGGGGCACCCACGGCTTGCAAATGACCTCGCCGCCATCGGCCAGCACGTCGTCGACGATCGGACTCGCGATGTAACCACGATCCAGATGCGCCTCGGCGATTCGGCGCTTCATCCGATCGATGTCGTCCTTGAGCGCAGGCGCGGCCTCTGCCTCGGGACGATTGGCCGGGAGTAGCGCGCCCGCCAGGATAAGGTTGGTGTCGAGATCGAGTGCGACATGGCGCTTGTAGCCGTTGAAAAGCTTCGACTTGCTCTTGCGACCGTGGCGCATGTCGGGATCGGCGATCGACACGCGGCGTTCGGCGGCCACACCTTCGCGGATGCGTGTCTTTCCCCCGCCCGACGGATCGGGCTCGAGATCCTGCGTGCGGATCTGGGCCAGCGTCTCGACATGCTCCTTCAGCGGCGGAGCCTTCATCTCCTCGGGAAGTTTCTGCCGCACCCACGCCTCCAACGATTCGATTTGGCGCACGAGCGTGTCGAGCGCCTCCGCCTTCGCATCGGGGTCGCTCCACTCGACGTCGAGCCCCTTCTTCACGCTAGATTCCAACAACACGGGGATCCCTGCCGCCGTAGCGACCTTCTCAACGGACCAGTCGAGCAGATCGGCGGCACAGCGGACGACGTTGCGTGCGGCGTGCCCGAGCAGATTGATCGTGTCCTCGACGCGCCCGGCACCTTCCAGCGGGCTCGAATCGATTGCGACGCGCAGGTCCTTGGGCAGCTTCTTCCAATCGAATGCCTTTGTGCGCCGTGCGAGCTCGACGGTGCGCTCGAGCAATCGACGATCCATGTCGCCGCGGATCAGGCGCTCGCGAAACTCCCGCAACGTATCCTGCGCGAACGCAGCCTCGTCCTTGCCGAGCCGGTCAAGGACCATCTGCCAACGAAGATCCACGACCGTCAACTCCACGGCCTCGGCGTCGGACGCGCCGTCGTAGGCCTGAAGCAGAAGCGCCATCGCCAGGAGCGCCGGCGGCGTCGGGTCCTTGCCTGCGCCGGTGTCTCGGTACATCGACTCCAGCTCGGCCTGAAACGCGTCGTCGAACAGCTCGTGCCGGTAGTCGCGCAAGAACGCGAACAGCTTCCTCCCCTTGCGGAGACGACGTAAAAGCGCCTCTTCCTGCTTCGTGTACCCCTGCCGTGGACGCCAACGATCGATCGCCATCGAGCACCTCCCTTGGTGCCCAGCAGATCATCGCGCGTTCGACGACGCCAATTTTCTGGACACGAATCGTGCAAGTGATCGATCTTGCTGGGGTCTCAAACCGTTCGGTGCTCTAGTGCCGCGGCGGATCCTTCTTCAGCTTCAACTGCAGCGTCCGTCGCGTGATGCCCAGTCGCCGCGCGGCCTCCGACACGTTGCCGCCCACGTCGGCGAGGATCCGCGTCATGTGCTCCCACTCGGCGCGCGCCAGGCTGGGCGGCGGATCGGCGATGCGCGCGCCCTGTCCCGACGCCGAGCGCGCGGCTTTTTGCCCGAGCAGCGCCGCGATGATCTCGTCGGCGTCGGCCGGTTTGCTCAAGTAGTCGTGCGCGCCGCGGTGGAGGGCGTCGACCGCCGACGCGATATTGCCGTAGCCGGTCAGCACCACGATGCGCGTCTGCGGATCCAGCGTATGCAGATCCTTCACCAGCTCCAGCCCCGACGGGCCGGGCATCTTCAAATCGACGACGGCGAACGAGGGCACGCG
>DATJXV010000009.1:0-54272 GCA_035499955.1 Casimicrobiaceae bacterium | reverse complement strand
CCGTTCCAGGGCGGCGTGAGCGTATCGGCCGAGCCGTACCAGCAGATCCTGACCAAGATCATGGTCCCCGAGCTCGGGCACTAGTCCGCACCGCGCCGGGAACCGGCTACTGCGCCTTGATGCTCGCCGCCTTCACGACCTTGGACGCATCCGCCATCTCGGCGCGCATGAACGCCGCGAACTCGGCAGGCGTCATCACCATCGGCTCCGCGCCGAGCGCCGCGAGGCGCTCGCGCATCTCGGGGGTTGCCAGCGCGCGCGCGACGTCGCGGTTGATCTTGTCGACGACGTCGGCGGGTGTGCCGGCCGGCGCGTACATGCCGACCCACAGGCTGTAGTCGAAGCCGGGCAGGCCGCTCTCGGCGAGCGTGGGCACGTTCGGCAGCGCGCTCGACCGCTTCGACGTGGAGACGCCGAGCGCCACGAGCTTGCCCTCCTTGACGTTCGGCAGCGCGGCGGAGATCGGCGAGAAGAAATAGTTGATGCGCCCGGTCATGGTGTCGGTGAGCGCTTCCGGCGTGCCCTTGTACGGGACATGGACGACGTCGATGCCGGCGACGAGCTTGAACTTCTCGCCGTTGATGTGCGTGCCGCTGCCGATGCCCGCCGAACCGTAGTTGAGCGCGCCCGGGCTCTTCTTCGCGGCGGCGATGAGATCGGCGACCGTCTTGTACCCGGCGGCGGGCGAGACGACGAGCACGTTCGGTTGGCCGCCGAGGGTCGCCACCTCGACGAAGTCCTTCGTCGTGTCGTACGGCAGCGAGTCGTAGATGTACGGATTCACCGCCTGCGCCGCGGAATGCACGAGCAGCGTGTAGCCGTCGGGCGGCGAATGCGCAACGACGTTCGCGCCGATCGTGCCGCCCGCGCCAGGACGATTCTCGACGAGGACCGGCTGGCCCCACATCTCGGAGAGCTTCTGCCCGACGTTGCGGGCGAGGATGTCCGTAGCGCTGCCGGCCGTGAACGGGACCACGATCCTCACCGGCCTGTTGGGATAGGCCTGCCCGAAGGCGAGTGTAGCGAACGCCATCAGCGCCGCCGCCGCCATGCTTCGCCATTTCATCGTCGTCTCCTTGAGGGATGTCAACCGAGCCCGTCGTTGACGGGCACGTCCTCGGCTTCGAGGTCGAGGCCGGCCGAGCGCGCATGGTGCACGAGGAGCTTCGCGAAGTCCTCGTCCTTCGTGCCGTGCCCGATCAGCGATTGCAGGATGTCGCGCGTGAGCGAGGCGAGCGGCAGCGGCACGTCGAAGCGGCGCCCGGCATCGAGCCCGAGGTCCAAGTCCTTGCGCAGAAGCTGCGGCGTGAACGTGACCTTGAAGTCGAGGTTCACGAACGCCGGCGTCTTGTAGCGCGTGAACGTCGAGCCCATGACGCTCCGGTTCATGAAGTCGAGGAAGGCGTGGCGTGGCACGCCCGCCTTCTGCGCGAGGATCGTGACCTCGGCCAGCGACTGCGTGACCACGCCGAGAAATACGTTGTGGCAGATCTTCACGATGCGCGCGAGCTCGCCCTCGCCGACGTAGCTCGCCGCCGGCGCGATGAGCTCGAGATAGGGCAGAGCCAGCTCGAAAGCGCGCTTCGGTCCCGAGCAGACGAACGACAGGCGGCCCGCCTTGATCACCTTGGCGTTGCCGCTCACCGGCGCCGCGAGCAGGTCGATGCCGCGCGCCTTCAGCATCCCGCGAAGCTCGGCGGAGCCCTCGAGCGAGATCGACGAGCACTCGACCATCAGCTTCGTCGCGACGTCGCCGGCCGACAGCAGGCCGTGCGGGCCGGCGATGACTTCGCGCACGTCGTCCCACGTCGACACCATGACGAAGACGATGTCGCAGGCGGCGAGGTCGGCGAGCTTGTCGGCCACTTTGGCGCCATGTGCTGCGAGCGGCTGCGCCTTCTCGCGCGTGCGGTTCCACACGGTGAGGTCGGCGCCGCCCTTGGCGAGGCGCTCGGCCATCGCGTAGCCCATCCGGCCGATGCCGATCCAGCCAATCCGATGCTTTGTCATGTCGAAGGACTCAATACGGATTCGCGATTGGAAGATCCTGCGCCGGGTACAGCGAGATCACCTTCGGGCCCGACGGCGTCAGGATCACCTCCTCCTCGATGCGTGCGGCCGAGAAGCCGTCGCTCGCGGGACAGTAGGTCTCCACGGCGAATACCATGCCGACCTTCAGCTCGATCGGCTCCGTAAGCGAGTTGAGGCGCGACACGAGCGGCCGCTCGTGCAGGCCCAAGCCCAGGCCGTGGCAGAAGTTGAGGCCGAATGCGGCCATCTCGCTTGCAAAGCCGATCTCCTCCGCCTTGGGGAACGCGAGCGCGATCTGGTCCGAGGAAACGCCCGGCTTCAGCAGGTCGATGGCGCGGTCCATCCACTCGCGCGCGCGGCGGTACGCGTCGCGCTGCGGCCCCGTCGCCATGCCGACGCTGAACGTGCGGTAATAGCACGTGCGATAGCCGACGTACGACTGGATGATGTCGAAGAACGCCTGGTCGCCCGGGCGGATCAGGCGGTCGGTGAAGTTGTGCGGATGCGGGCTGCACCGCTCGCCCGAGATCGCGTTGATCGCCTCGACGCAATCGGAGCCCATGTCGTACAACCGCGCGGTGGCGAGCGATACGATCTCGCTCTCCTTCACGCCGGGCTTGAGCGCCTCGGCGATGTCCTGGTACACGCCGTCGACCATCGCGGCCGCCTGGTTGAGCAGGATCAGCTCGTCGATGCTCTTCACCTCGCGCGCGGCGAGCATCGTCTGCTGGCCGTCGCGCACCTCCACGCCCAGCTTCTGCAATTCGAGCATCAGCGGCGGCTCGACGACGTCGAGGCCAAGCGGCATGTCGCCGACGCCTTCGGCGTCGAGCAGCGATTTGATCTCGCGCGCGGCATCGCGAAAGAGCTTGCCGTCGCCGCCGACGGCGCCGCGCAGGCCGAGCAATCCGGCGCGGCAGTGATCGTGGTGCAGCCACGGCGCGTGCAGCCTATGGTGCGCGGCAGCGGAGCCGAAGTCCCAGACGTACGGATCGCCGTTGCCGGTCAGGAGGCAGTAGCGCGTCAGCTTGTCGCGCGCCCACTCGCCGATCACGGTGCTCGTGGTGTAGCGGATGTTGTGCTGGTCGAAGCACAGGAGCGCGCCGAGACCGGAGTTGGCGAGCGCCGCGCGGGTGCGTGCGAGGCGGTAGTCGTGCAGGCGGCGGAAATTGACGCGCTCCTCGAAGTCGACCTGCGTGTGGCCCGGCGCGGGCAGCGGGCGGTCCCAGCGATGGTGCGGATCGATGTCGTCGGGACGGACGATCGTGGGCTCGCGCGCGGGAGGCTTCGCCATGGGGTCTTCTCTTCTAGCGCGGCGCAGGGGCGCGCAGCCAGGTTTCGTCGACGTACTTCGAAGGATCGGTGAGCGTCTTCTGCGGCGTGCCGTACTTGGTGCGCAGCGCGAGCACGGTGCGGATGCCGTCCATGTCGAGCGCGGCGTCGCGCGCGATACCGCCCTTCTCGGCGAGCAGCAGATCGTAGGAGCGCTTGGCAAGCGGCAGCGTCATGTCGCGCGTGTTGGCGACGAGCAGCGCCTCGACGATCTCGCGGTTGGCCGGCTCGTAGATCCATGCCACACCGGCGCGATAGCCGCGTATGAAGCCCGTGAGCGCCGCCTCGTGTTGCGTCGCCCAGCTCCGCCGGACCGCGGTGACCGTGCCCTGGTACGCGCCGAGCGACTCCGCCGTACCGAGCACGACCAGGCCGCGCTCGCTCGCGAGGAGATCGAACGGCGTGCGCAGGAGGGTGGCGTCGTGCTTGCCGGCGACGAGGTCACGATACCGCAGCGGCGTGCCTCCCGCGCGCACGTACGTCACGTCGGATTCGGGGACGCCGCCACGGGCCACGAGCTCGCGCAGTACGAAAGCGAGTCCGGTGGTCATGGCATCCACCGACATCGTCCTGCCTTTGAGGTCCGCGAACGATTTCACGCCCGCGCGGCCGACCACCGAAAGAAAGCCGCCGTCGCCGCCCATCACCACGACGAAGTCGGGTTCGCCGGCAAGCTTCGCTTCACCCTGGCCTTCCTGGTAGGCGACGAAGTTGTCGATCGTCGCCATCGCGATGTCGTACCGGCCGTCGTACAAGCCGGTGACGAGCGCGGCCGAGCTCGGCGTATAGCTCAACTGCACGGAAACCCCGTTGGCCTCGAAGAATCCCTGCCGTTGCGCCGCCCACACGCCGAGGTTCCATCCGCCGTCGAAGGTGACGACCCGCAACGGCGTCGGCGGCGGAGATTGTGCGACTGCGGCGGCGGCCGCAAGGACGAGGCCCGCGACCAGGGTGCGAAAGAGGCGGCCCGTCATAGCCATGACGATAGCGGGCTTCGCAGCGCGGCTCAAGCGACAATGAACCGGCAAGAAACCAAAAGCGCAGGCAAGCGGCAAAGCCGGCAAAACCGAATGCGTTTTAGTCCGATTTGTAAATGACGCTGAACGGCCGCGGCACGTCCGACAGCCGCTTGAAGAAGTGCACCTCGATGAACCCGCTCTGGCGCTCGAAGAGCTGCCGGATGCGCTCGGTGCCTTCCGTGGGCGTCGTGGCGCGCCCGATGAGGTTCTTCTGCCCCGGCGCGCGGTGGCGGCCGGTGATGCCGAGCTCGAGCTCGGCGATCGCCTTGTTGCGCGTCATGTAGCTGCCGTACACCGCGATCGCCTCGATCTCGTATTTGTTGCGCAGCGCGGTGCGGTTGAACTGCTCGGCGAGCTCCGCGCAATGCGCGACCAGGAGCTGCGCCTGGCTGCGCTCGAGCGGCTCGATGATGCGGGCCCGGGCGATCTCGCGGAACCGTGTCGTGATGCCGTAGTTCGCGCCGCTCGGCGCGAGCTTGGTCAGCACGCCGTTTTGCACCATCTCCTCGATGATCGCCTTGCTCGCCGTGGGCGTCAGGTGGAAGTCCTCGACCAGCGCGTCGACGTTGACCGAGGCGCTGATGCTCGTGTCCTCCGGCACCCGGGCCAACACCCGGTTGGCGGCGTCTCGCAGGCGCAGGGGATCCATCCCGAAGTACAGATGCCTCGCCACCAGCGTCATCGTCTTCATGCCGGCCCCGACCGGATAGGACAACAGCATAAAGCTAACACAATCCGGGCGCTGTAAGCTACACGGCCCGGGCTTCAGCGCCTGCGCCGGCTGGGCGCCGGACCGTTCCGCCGCGCGGCGAGCGCCGCGTGAGAGCGGTCGAGCTCGTCGCGCAGCCATTGCCGCAGGGAACCGAGCGGCGACCACGCCCGCAGCGCCGGCGGGTAGACGAAGTGGTAGGGCTGCGCGTCCTCGTGCGTGATCGCGACCGGCGACAGCTGCACGAGGCGGCCGTCGCACAGGGCGTCGGCGGCCAGGATCTCGCGGGTCAGCGCAAGGCCGAGGCTCTGCTCCGCCGCCTGCAGCATGAGCCCGGCGTCGTTGAAGACTGCGACCGTCGTGACGCTGGTACGCACGCCGGCCGCCGCAAACCAGGTTCTCCACAGATCGGAGGCTCCCAGCAGCGGCTCGCGCGCGAGCGCTTCGGGCTGCGCCCCCGCAAGCCGCCTGGCCGCCGACGGCGAGCCCACGACGATGATCGGCGGCTGATCGAACAGGCGCTCCGACGCGAGGCCCGGCCACGGGCCCTTGCCCTGCCGCACCGCGGCGTGGAAGCCCTCGCGGACGAGGTCGACCGCGGTGATCGTCGCGTCGATCTCGAGGGCGAGCGTCGGATGGCGCTCGCGCCAACGCACGATGCGCGGCAGGAGCCACCTCTGCGCGAACGAAGGGAGCACTGTGATCCGCAGGCGCTGCGCTTCGCCTGCTGCTGCCGCCGCCGCCGCCTGCACGCCGTCGTCGAGCTGCGCGAGCGCGACCTGCACGCTGCGCAGCAGCGCCTGCCCCGCCGGGTTGAGGACCACGCGGCGGCCGCGGCGATCGAACAGCGCGAAGCCCAGGTGCTCTTCGAGCCCGCGGATCTGCTGGCTCACCGCGCTATGGGTGAGGTGGAGCGTATCGGCCGCCGCGCGCAGGTTTTCCACCTCCGCAACGGCGCGGAAGGCAGCGAGCGTGTTGAGGGGAAGTCGAGCCATTGGTTAACGATGCTTACCAAGATGGTTCGAATAAATCGATTCCAATGCGACCTCTGGCTGCTTAATCTTACCAGGGTCCGCACTCATGGAGAAAGCGATGAGAAGCCAACCGCATACCGACGAGATTTCGCGGCGCATCTTCATGGCGATGCTGCCGTTCGGACTCTTGAAGCCCACGAAGCGTTAGTTAAAGGAGGAAGCGATGGACACCCAGCTGACCGGCCATCCCGCCACGGCGTGGATGGCTTCCCTCGGGCAGACGCTGCAATCGGGCGCGACGGGCGTGCGCTCGGTGGCGATGCGCCTCGATGCCTGGCTCGCCACCCGCGCGCGCCGCGGCGACGACCTCGCGGCGCTCGCCGCGATGAGCGATCGCGAGCTGCGCGACATCGGCCTTCCCGCGCGCGGCATGGAGCTCGTCCCGGACTGGTCGCGCAACCTCCCGCTGTAACGTACCGTCGCGAATTCGCGCTACGCTCTGTCCTCCTTTTCGCGATGGAGGGTGCCGTGCCTTATATGCTGCTGATCCTCGAGCCGCATGGCCAGCGGGCCGCGCGGACCGAGGCCGAAGGCCACGCGGCCTACGGCCGGATGGTCGAATATTCGGAGCGCCTCAAGAAGCGCGGCGTGCTGCGCACGAGCCAGTCGCTCATCACCGATACGAAAGGCACGCGGGTACGCGTGCGCGACGGCAAGCGCACGGTGATGGACGGCCCGTTCTCCGAGTCGAAGGAGATGATCGGCGGGTATTTCATCCTCGACTGTGAAACGCGCGAGGAAGCGATCGCCATCGCGAGCGAGGTGCCCGCCGCCGAGTGGGCCACCATCGAGGTGCGCGAGTTCGGCCCCTGTTTCGCCTGAAGGCTGCCCATGAACGAGACCATCACCGTAGTGGCGCGCATCCGCGCGGCCAAGGGCAAGGGCGACGCGCTCGCGTCGCTGCTTCGCGAGCAGATCGCGACGGTGCGCGAGACCGAGCCGGGATGCCTCGCCTATCGCCTGCATCGCTCGACGAGCGACCCGGACGCCTTTCTCTTCTACGAGACGTATGCGGACGAAGCGGCGTTCGACGCCCACCGTAAATCGCCGCACCTTGCGGCCTACCGGCAGCGCCGCGAGCAGGAGGGGCTCGTCGAGGGGCCCGCCGACGTCCAGGTGTACCGGCCCCTGACGGAGTGACGCGGGGCGAAGCGCTTAGAACCGATACCGCACGCCGACGCCGAAGATCCACGGATTGATATCGAGCCAGCCGAGCTCCGAACCCGTTGCGTCGACGTACACGTTCGTCTTCATCCACACGTACTTCACGTCGGCATTAAGGTACCAGTTCTTGGCGACCTCGTAGTCCGCCCCGACCTGCAGCGCTGCGCCCCAGCTGCTCGACCCGATGTGCAAGGTGTCGTTGGCGAGCTCGTTCTGATAGAAGTACGTGTAGTTGATGCCCGCCCCCACATACGGCTGGAAGGCGCCTAGCTCGGTCCAGTGGTATTGGGCCGTCAACGTTGGCGGCAGCACGCCGACGCTGCCCAGGCTCTTGCCGTTCAGCGTGACCTCGTGCGTGTTCCACGCCGCGATCAGCTCCACTGCGATGTTCTTCGTGAAGTAGTAGCTGAGGTCGAGCTCTCCCCACCACGCGGAGTCCACGCCAAGGCCGTTGATTGAGCTGCTGACGTTCGGGCTCACGTACAGCGCGCGCGCGCCGATCACCCAATCCTGCGCATTCGCGGCCATGGGCGCGGCGGCGAGCCCAGCCGACAGGGCAGCAGCCAATGGACGCAACATCGTCCTCTTGTTCATGCAGTCCTCTCATGATGTCGATCTATCCCCGAATTCAGTCTGTCGCAGCAGACCGCGGCGCCGATTGACAAAAGTCAATGTGACGGATCAACACTCGGGGCGCGAGCGTGCTTGTTGCATCACTGCTGATTGCATTGGAATGCAGGCGGTGACAGGTTGCCGTCCACCGCGCGCCCTGGTCGAGGACCAGGGCTACGTATATGCCGCGCGCGACCTGCGGGTCACGATCCGGCTTTAGAACTACATGCTCCGGCGGTACTGCCCGCCGACCTCGAACAGCGCGTTGGTGATCTGACCGAGCGAGCAGACGCGCACCGTGGTCACGAGCTCGGCGAAGACGTTTCCGTTGTCGATCACGGTCTGCTTGAGCTTCGAAAGCGCGGCGGGTGCTTCCTTAGCGTGCCGGGCGTGGAAGTCGGCGAGACGCTTCAACTGCGACTGCTTCTCCTCGTCGGAGGAACGGGCGAGCTCGATCTTGGCCGGGACCGGGTCGCCGTGCGGGTTGCGGAACGTGTTGACGCCGATGATGGGGTAGCTGCCGTCGTGCTTCTGGTGCTCGTAGTACAGCGACTCCTCCTGGATCTTGCCGCGCTGGTAGCCGGTCTCCATCGCACCCAGCACGCCGCCCCGCTCGGAGATCGCCTC
Source organism: Casimicrobiaceae bacterium (assembly GCA_035499955.1). Classification (GTDB taxonomy): domain Bacteria; phylum Pseudomonadota; class Gammaproteobacteria; order Burkholderiales; family Casimicrobiaceae; genus VBCG01. The sequence goes on along the minus strand of DATJXV010000009.1, from coordinate 45,744 downwards.
GAACTCCTTCAGCACCGCCTCCTCCACGAGGTCGGTCAGCTCCTCGACGATGAACGAGCCCTGGTTGGGGTTCTCGTTCTTGGCGAGGCCCCACTCGCGGTTGATGATGAGCTGGATCGCCATCGCGCGCCGCACGCTCTCCTCGGTAGGTGTCGTGATCGCCTCGTCGTAGGCGTTGGTGTGCAGCGAATTGGTGTTGTCGTAGGTCGAGATCAGCGCCTGCAGCGTGGTTCGGATGTCGTTGAACGAGATCTCCTGCGCGTGCAAGGAGCGGCCCGAAGTCTGCGAATGGAACTTGAGCTTCTGCGAGCGCTCGTTGGCGCCGTAGCGGTTCTTCATCGCCACCGCCCAGATGCGACGCGCCACTCGCCCGATCACCGCGTACTCGGGGTCCATGCCATAGCTGAAGAAGAACGAGAGGTTCGGCGCGAAGTCGTCGATGTGCATGCCGCGCGCGAGGTAGGCCTCGACGAACGTGAAGCCGTTCGATAGGGTGAACGCGAGCTGCGAGATCGGGTTGGCGCCGGCCTCGGCGATGTGGTAGCCGGAAATCGACACCGAGTAGAAATTCTTCACGTTGTGATGGACGAAGTAGGACTGGATGTCGCCCATCACCTTGAGCGAGAACTCGGTGCTGAAGATGCACGTGTTCTGGCCCTGGTCCTCCTTCAGGATGTCGGCCTGCACGGTGCCGCGCACCGTGGACAGCGTCCACTCGCGGATCTTGTCCGCCTCGTCGTCGGTCGGGTCGCGGCCGTTGTCGGCACGGAACTTGTCGAGCTGCTGGTCGATCGCGGTGTTCATGAACATCGCGAGCAGCGTGGGCGCCGGGCCGTTGATCGTCATCGACACCGAGTTGTTCGGGGCGCACAGGTCGAAGCCCGAGTACAGCACCTTCATGTCGTCGAGGGTCGCGATCGACACGCCCGAGTTGCCGACCTTGCCGTAGATGTCCGGCCGCGGCGCGGGGTCGTTGCCGTACAGGGTGACCGAATCGAACGCGGTCGACAGCCGCTTGGCGGGCATGTTATCGGCCAGGAGGTGGAAGCGGCGGTTGGTGCGGAAGGCGTCGCCTTCACCGGCGAACATGCGGGTGGGATCCTCGTTCTCCCGCTTGAAGGCAAACACACCCGCGGTGAACGGGAAGCTGCCCGGGACGTTCTCCCGGAGTTGCCAGCGCAGGATCTCGCCGTCGTCGCGGTACGCAGGCAGCGCAACCTTGCGCACCTTGGTGCCCGACAAAGACGTGGTGGTGAGCGCGGTGCGGATCTCCTTGTCGCGGATTTTCACGACGTATTCGTCGCCGCGGTAGGCCGCCTTGGTCTTCGGCCACATGTCGAGGAGCTTCTTGGCACGGGCGTCGAGCTTCGCGTCGCGGTCGGCCGCAAGCGCGTCGAGCTCGGCGACGTCCTTCTTGCACTCGGCGGCGAGGAGCGCTTTCGCCGCACGCAGCTGCTGCCGCTCGCGCGCGACCGCGGCTTGGCCGTCGGCCCAACGGTGGTAGCCGCGAACGGCCTCGGCGATCTCCGCGAGGTAGCGCGAGCGAGCCGCCGGGACGATCGCGTTCTGCGCCGAGGACTGCTTGCCTGCCACCGTCGGGAGCGTCCCTTGCTTGAGCTTCAACCCCTTGGCCGTGAGCCTGTCGACGATCGCGTGGTAGAGCGCGGTCACGCCGTCGTCGTTGAAGCGCGACGCGATGGTGCCGAACACCGGCATCTCGTCGGGCGCGGTGCGGAACGCCTCGCGGTTGCGCTGCAATTGCTTGCGCACGTCGCGCAGTGCGTCCTGCGCGCCCTTGCGGTCGAACTTGTTGATCGCGACGAAATCGGCGAAGTCGAGCATGTCGATCTTCTCGAGCTGGCTCGCCGCGCCGAACTCCGGCGTCATCACGTACAGCGAGGCGTCGACGTGCGGCACGATCGCCGCGTCACCCTGGCCGATGCCCGAGGTCTCGACGATGACGAGGTCGAAGCCCGCGACCTTGCACGCGGCGATCACGTCCGGCAGCGCCTTGCTGATCTCGCTTCCCGCGTCGCGCGTGGCGAGCGAGCGCATGTAGATGTTCGGATGCTCGATCGCGTTCATGCGGATGCGGTCGCCGAGGAGCGCGCCGCCCGACTTGCGCCGCGACGGGTCGATCGACACGATCGCGATGCGCAGCTCGTCGCGCTGGTCGAGCCGGAAGCGGCGCACGATCTCGTCGGTGAGCGAGCTCTTGCCGGCGCCGCCCGTGCCGGTGATGCCGAGTGTGGGAACCTTCGCCTCCTTCGCCGCCGCCGCGAGCTCGGCACGCAGTTTCTCCGGCACCGCGCCGTTCTCGAGGCCGGTGACGAGGCGCGCGAGCGCGTGCGTGCGCTCGTGCCGCGAGCCCTGCCGCAGTTCGGCGATCGACGCCGGAAGCCGCGCCGCGAGATCGGTGTCGCACGCCGCGACGATCTCGTTGATCATGCCCTGCAGCCCCAGGCGCTGGCCGTCTTCCGGGGAGAAGATGCGCGTGACGCCGTAGTCGTGCAGGTCCTTGATTTCGTCGGGCACGATCACGCCGCCGCCGCCGCCGAACACCTTGATGTGCGCACCGCCGCGCTCGCGCAGGAGATCGAGCATGTACTTGAAGAACTCGACGTGTCCGCCCTGGTAGGAGGAGATGGCGATGCCGTGCGCGTCCTCCTGCAGCGCGCAGTTCACGATCTCCTCGACCGAGCGGTTGTGGCCGAGATGGACGACCTCGCAGCCGGTCGCCTGCAGGATGCGCCGCATGATGTTGATCGACGCGTCGTGGCCGTCGAACAGGCTCGCGGCGGTGACGAAACGCACCTTGTTGAGCGGCTTGTAGACGAGCGGCGGACGGGACGCGTCGTTCATTTCAGTCACCTTGCGGGAATAAGCGTGGCGGCCGGGCGGAAAAGCTTACTCCAGCCCCGCTCCGACCGCCCCACAGCCTGCGCTTCTTGGCGCGAGCGGCGACAGGTTGCGCATGCGTACAGCCTATCTTACGTTTACGTAAACGTCAATTGGCTCGCATCACACCGCCGGCCGGACCGGGTTAAAGTAGCCGGCATGCCGCCGCCCGCCACCGGCGCCAGCCTGGATGCGCCCGCCGTTCCGCGCACCGAGCACGCGCCGCTCACCTCGCTCCTGCTCAACATCGCGCACGGCGTGGACCATCTCGTCCTGCTCGTGTTCGCCACGGCGGTCGGCGCCATCGCCGCCGACTTTGGGTTCTCCCGCTGGGAAGACCTGATGCCGTTCGCCACCGGCGCGTTCGTCCTGTTCGGCCTGGGCTCGGTGCCGGCGGGCCGTCTCGGCGACCACTGGGGACGGCGCGCGATGATGCTCGTCTTCCTGTTCGGCGTCGGCGCGGCGTGCCTGATCGCCGCCGCGACGCGCAACGCGTGGCAGTTGGCGGCGGCGCTCACGCTCCTCGGCGCGTTCGCCTCGATCTACCACCCCGTCGGGATTCCCATGCTCGTGCAGCACACGAGCCGGCCGGGCGCGGTCATCGGCGTGAACGGTCTCGCCGGCAACCTCGGCATCGCCGCGGCGGCCGTGATGACCGGCTTCCTCGTCAAATACGCGGGCTGGCGGATGGCCTTCGTCGTCCCCGGCCTCGTCTCGATCGCCCTCGGCTTGCTGTTCCTGCGCGTGGTGCCGCGCGAGGAATCCCCGCCTGCCAAGCGCGCGGCGAAGCAGTCGGACCTGCCGCGCAGCGAGCTCGTGCGCGCGGTGCTGATCCTCACCATCACGTCGACCTGCGGCAGCCTCGTGTTCAACTTCACCACCAACGGCAACGGCGAGCTCATGGCGGACCGTTTGCGCGCCGTCACCGGCGATCCCGCGATCATCGGCGGCTTGCTCGGGCTCGTGTACGTCGTCGCGTCCTTCGCGCAACTGGTGGTAGGGCGCGCGATCGACCGCTTCCCGCTGAAGCGCCTGTTCCTGTTCATCGTGCTCATGCAGATCCCTCTGTTCGTGCTAGCGATGTATGCGCAGGGCTGGGTCTTCTACGCCGTCGCCATCGCCTTCATGGGCTTCGTCTTCGGCGCCATCCCCTTCACCGACGCGCTCATCGTGCGCTACGTCGACGACCGCATGCGCTCGCGCGTGGCCGGCGTTCGGCTTGCGATCGCGTTCGGCGTGAGCTCGCTCGCGGTGTGGCTCCTGGGGCCGCTCGTGAAGGCCAACGGCTTCGCCTTCCTGCTGGGGCTCATGGCGGCCATCGCCGCGGTTTCCGCCATCGCCGTCACTCGCCTGCCGCAGGCGAATCGATAACGATTCGTCGAGGCCTGCGGAGACCCGTCGGCCGGCTTCCCGGGTTCGTCGGCGCTAAGCCAGGCTTAAGCCCCGCGGCGCTATACTGCGCGCCACCTTTCCGCCAGGCTTTTCCCATGTCCGCGAGCCTGTCTTTGCGGCGTGCGCTCCACGCCGCCGCGTTCCTGCTGTTGGCGTTCGCCTTCTCCGCGCGCGCGGCGCTGCCGGCCGGCGTCACCGAGGTCGCGAGCGTGGAGGGCATCACCGGATACCGACTTGTGAACGGCCTTCGCGTCGTGCTGTTCCCCGACGCCGGCTCGGCCGCACGCAGGACGCCAACGTGGCGGCAGCGCTAGTGCAGCAGGCCTACCTCGGCCGCACCTTCGCCTTCGCGGACAGGGGCGACGCCGCGATCGCGGCGGCCACGCCCGCCGAGGTGAACGCCGCTTTCCGCAAGTACGTGCAACCCGACGGCCTTGCGCTGGTCTATGCCGGGGACTTCGCCAAGCGATAACCATAAGGACGCCCCATGCATGCCTTCCGGACTTTCTGGCGCCTCGTCGCGCTCGCCTTTCTCGCGGCCTCCGCGCACGCGGCGCTTCCGCCCGGGATCGCGCAGGGACCGACGGTCGAGGGGATCACCGAGTACAAGCTCGCCAACGGGCTGACGATTCTGCTGTTCCCCGACGCCTCGCAGCCCAAGACCACCGTCAACGTCACCTATCGCGTCGGCTCGTCGGTGGAGAACTACGGCGAGACGGGGATGGCGCATCTCCTCGAGCACCTCATGTTCAAGGGGACGCCGTCGCGCGGCAACGTCATGCAGGAGCTCGGTCGCCGCGGCATGGGTTTCAACGGCAGCACGAGCTTCGACCGCACGAACTACTTCGAGACCTTCACCGCGTCGTCCGACAACCTCGACTGGGCGCTGGCGATGGAAGCCGACCGGATGGTCAACTCCTACGTCCGCAAGAGCGACCTCGACTCCGAAATGACGGTCGTGCGCAACGAGTTCGAGATGGGCGAGAACAACCCGCGGCAAGTGCTCGCCGGCAAGATGCGGGCCACCGCCTACATGTGGCACAACTACGGCCACTCGCCGATCGGCGCCCGTTCGGACATCGAGAACGTGGACATTCCGCGGCTGCAGGCGTTCTACAAGCTCTACTACCAGCCGGACAACGCCGTGCTGATCGTCGCCGGCAAGTTCGATCCCGATCCGACCCTCGCGCTGATCGCCAAATACTTCGGCTCCATTCCCAAGCCCACGCGCGTCCTGCCCCGCATCTATACGGAGGATCCCGTGCAGGACGGCGAGCGCTCGGTCACGCTGCGCCGCGTCGGCACCTCGCAATTCCTCGGCATGATGTTCCACACGGTGCGCGGGGCGGACCCCGATTTCGTCGCGACCGACGTGCTGGGCGACGTGCTGACGGTCGCGCCCTCGGGTCGGCTCTACAAGGCGCTGGTCGAGACCAAGAAGGCCACGGCCGTGCAAGCCTCGGCGGAAGCGCTGGCCGATCCCGGCACGATCACCTTCTTCGCGCAGATCCCGGACGGCGAATCCATCGAGCCCGCGCGCGCGGCGATGCTCGCGACCTTCGCCGACATCGCGAAAGACCCGATCACCGAAGCCGAGGTCGCGCGCATCCGCGCGCAGGCCGCGAAGTACTTCGACGACATCCTGAGCGACCCGCAGAATTTCGCCGTCGCGATATCGGAGTCGATCTCCCTTGGCGACTGGCGCCTGTTCTTCATCCAGCGCGACCGCTACCGCACGGTCACGCCCGCCGACGTGCAGCGCGTGGCGCTCGCTTATCTCAAGACGTCGAACGTGACGATCGGCGAGTTCCTGCCGGATGCCAAGCCCGACCGCGCGCCGGTTCCGCCCGGCGTCGACGTCGCGGCGCTGGTCAAGGACTACAAGGGCGACGTCGCGTCGGCAGCCGGCGAAGCCTTCGATCCGTCGCCGGCCAACCTCGACGCCCGCACGCAGCGCTTCACGCTGCCCAACGGCGTCAAGGTCGCGCTGCTTCCCAAGAAGACCCGCGGCGAGTCGGTGAGCTTCAACGTGGCATTGCACTTCGGCGACGAGCAGTCGGTGTTCGGCAAGGCCTCGACGGGTACGCTCACGGGCAGCATGCTCACCCGCGGCACGACCAAGCACACGCGGCAGGAAATCGAGGACGCGCTCGACAAGCTCCGCGCGAAGCTCGCCGTGGGCGGCTCGCAGACGGGCGCGTCCGCCTCGGGACAAACGTACCGCAAGGACCTGCCCGACACGTTGCGCCTCGCTGCCGAAGTGCTGCGCGAGCCGTCGTTCCCGGCTGCCGAGCTCGACCAGCTCAAGCGCTCGCGGGCCACACAGCTCGAGGCCTCACGCACCGACCCGCAATCGATCGCGTCGCGCGCGCTGTCGCGCCACGCCAACCCCTACCCCCCCGGCGACCCGCGCTACGTGCCGACCGTCGAGGAGAGTATCGCCAACAACAACGCCGTCACGCGCGACGACGTGGCGAAGTTCCACCGCGACTTCTACGGCGCGTCGAACGCCGAGATCGCTATCGTCGGCGATTTCGACCCCGACGCCACGCGCACGCTCGTCACGCAGCTCTTCGGCGATTGGAAAAGCCCCTCGCCCTATACGCGCGTGCCGGACCCGTACCGCCCGAACCAGCCCACGGCGATCAAGCTGCTCGTGCCCGACAAGGCGAACGCGTTCCTGCTCGGCAAGGAGTTCATCCCGGTCGACGACCTCAACCCGGATTACCCGGCGCTGCTCGTGATGAGCTTCATCCTGGGCGACTCGTCGTCGGCGCGCATCCCGGAGCGGCTGCGCCAGAAGGAGGGCCTGTCCTACGGCGCCGGCACGTTCTTCTCTCCGAGCGCGATCGACGCCAACAGCACGATCGGCACATACGCGATCTTTGCGCCGCAGAACCTGGCGCGCGTGCGAACGGGGTTCTCCGAGGAGCTCGACCGTGCGGTAAGGGAGGGCTTCACGGAAGCCGAGGTCGCCGCCGCGAAGGAAGGCGTGCTGCAGGAGCGCAAGCTCTCGCGCACCGAGGACGCACGCATCGCGGGCGCGCTCACCACGCAGGCGTTCCTGGGCCGGACCTACGCGACGTCGGGCGCGGTCGACGCCGCGATCGAGAAGCTGACGCCGCAGGACGTCAACGCGGTGCTGCGCAAGTATGTGAAGCCGGCAGAGTTCGCCTATGCGTTCGCGGGCGACTTCGACAAGACGCCTTAGAGGAGCCTCATTCCGGCTTTGCGAGGCTCGTCACGAGCCCGCGCAGCTGCTCCGCGTTCAGGTCCGACACGGCCCACCACTCCATCCCGCTGCGGCGCAGGTGCGCGACGTTGAAGCCGCGCACCACGCCCATCTCGACGGGAGCATCGGCGCCGTCGTGCGGCCGCACGAACACGCCGATGCGGTGGTCGCGATAGCCGTAGACGAGCGCCGCCACTGCGCGGTTGTCGAGCGTGTCGATGCGCCCGCCGAGGAGCGGGAAGCCCTCGCTCGCCATGTCCTTCACCGGCGGGGCGTAATCGAGGCGGGCGGTGAGCCAAGGCTTCACCGTGTGGCGGTCGCTGGAGGCGACCGTGACGAGGCGGTCGCCGAGGGTCGCGTGCACGTGGGTCGCGACGACGGCGCGCTCGAACGCGTTGCCGTCGATGCGGTCGACCAGCGCGGTCGTTACGAGCCAGGCAAGCACCGTCGCGGCGCATCCCAGCGCGAGGCCGGCGACGAACGTGCGCCGCGGTCGCGGCGGCTCGGCCTGCTTGCTGCCCATGCGCTCGATGCGCTCGCGAAGGTCGGCAGGCGCCGCGTGATAAGGCGCGTAGGCGCGGATCTTATGGCGCAGCGCGTGGAACGCGTCGACGCCGGCCGTGCATTCCGGGCATGCCGAAAGATGCCGCTCGAACTCCGCGGTGCGCAACGGGTCGAGCTCGCCATCCCCGTACGCGGGCAGCAAGATCCTCGCTTCGTGGCAGTTCATGATCCGCTCCCGGCGGCCGAGCCGCGAATGGCGACGAGCGTCGGCACGCGAGAGAGCAGCGCCCGCGCCCGAGATAGCCGCGACATCACGGTGCCGACCGGCACGTCGGTGATGCGCGCGATCTCCTTGTAGGAGAGCTCCTCGAGCTCGCGCAGGATCAGCACCTCGCGAAAGCCCGGGGGCAGCGCCGCGATCGCCGCGGCCAGCACCTCCCCTTCGTCCTTGCGCATAGCCAGGGCTTCCGGCCCTTTGTCGGACGCGTCGGGCACCTCGTCGACCGCGTCGTCGCCATCGACGTCGCCGGGCCGGTTGCGCGCGAGCCAATCGAAGGCCGCGTTGCGCACGATCGCAAGGAACCACGCGCGCCCGTTTACCCCGCGATACCCCGGAAGATAGCGCAGAGCGCGGGCGCAAGCCTCCTGCACGACGTCCTGCGCGTCGTGCGCGTCGCGCGTCAGCCAGCGCGCGAAGTTGTAGGCCGCGTTGAGGTGCGGCAGCACCACTTCGTTGATTCGCGAATCGCGCATTGTCGGCGCCTAGGGTCCCAATGAAGTCATACCGCGCGCGGCCCTGTTTTATTCCCGCGGGAATAAATCGCCGCACCCGCCGGTCTTGTGGCTACCGACCCCAGCAAGGGAGACTTCCATGATGCTCCGGTTCGCAAAAGCCGCGCTAGCCGCGCTCGTCCTCCTCGCCGCCGGCGCGGCGGCTGCGCAAGGCAAGGCGTACGTCGGCAACTTCAAGGACAACACGGTCAGCGTCGTCGACCTGCAAGCCGGGGCCGTAAGCGCAACCGTCCCGGTGGCCGCCGGCCCGCACGGCATGGCGATCTCCGCCGACGGCCGCGTGGTGTACGTCACCGGCGACGGCAGCAGCAGCATGAGCATCATCGACTCCGCGACCAACCAGGTCAGCAAGACCGTCGAGGTCGGCAAGACGCCACACGGCGTGGCGCTCACGCCCGACGGCCGCACGCTCCTCGTGTGCGTGTACGGCGAGGATCGCCTGGCCGTCATCGACACGGCAACCCAGGCGCAGGTGGCGACGATTCCTGTGCTCAAGCCGCATACCGTGGCCGTGCGTCCCGACGGCAAGGTGGCGTATGTGTCGTCTCAGGAGCCGGGCAAGTTCGCGCTCGTCATCGTCGATCTCTCCTCGCGCGCCGCGACCGGCAGCGTGCCGCTCAACCAGCCGCCACGCGATCTCGAGTTCGGTCCCGGCGGCAAGGCGCTCTACTTCACGAAAGCCGGAACGAACGCGATCGAGGTACTCGATCCGTCAACCGACAAGGTCGTGGCGGAGATTGCGACCGGAGCCTCGCCTCATATCGCGAGCGTTTTCCGCGGCGCGGCTTACGGAACGGCGGTCGTGCAGGGCCCGGGCGAGCTCCTGCTGTTCGATCCCGCGACCAACGCGGCGGTCAAGTCGGTGGCTGTCGGCAAGCAGCCTCACTGGATGGCGAGCGCCGACGGCAAGATGGTCGCCGTCACGAACGAGGGCTCGAACGACCTCACGCTCGTCGATCTGTCCAGCGGTCAGACGAAGACGATCGCGGTGGGCAACGCACCGCGCAAGGTTGTCGTACAGCCGGCGGGCACGCCGCGCGCCGATGCGTCGAAGGTGTCGATCGCGAACTTCGCATTCGCGCCGGCCGACCTCGTCGTCAACGCAGGCGACCGCGTCACGTGGGTCAACGACGACGGCCCGCCGCACGGCCTAGCGTTCAAGGACGGCGCGCCGGCGCCCGACCTCATGCTGCCCGGCGCGCAGTTCACGCGTGCCTTCGATCGCGCGGGCACTTTCGACTACGTTTGCGCGGTGCATCCGTATATGATCGGGCGCGTCACCGTCAAGGCGCAGTGACCAGCGTCGCGAGCTCGGCGCCGATGCCCGCCGCGCACGCCACGCACATCGCCTTCGCCGTCGGCGCGGCCGGCGCGAACGGCAGGTGAAAGCCGCCGGCCTCTTCGACCAGCAGGAGGCCGGCCGTCGCGTCCCACGCGGAGAGCGAAAGCTCGATGAAGCCGTCGAGTCGGCCGCTCGCCACGTGCGCGAGCTGGAGCGCAGCCGCGCCGAAGTTGCGCATTGCGATCCCCGTTTGCATCATCCGCCGCCGCACGTCGAAGTAGCGCGCGTCGAAGGAGCGGTCGTGGTGGCCGAATGCGACGTAGCTGCCCGCGAGCGCGCGCGTAGGCGCCGCGCGCAGGCGCGATTCGCTCCCGGCCGTCCGGCACAACGCGCCGCGCCCGCGGCAGCCGTGGTACAACGCGTCGCTCGGAGGGTCGTAGACGACGCCGACCTGTGTGCGGCCGTCGGCCACGAAGCCGATCGACACGTTCCAGTAAGGCATCCCGCGCAGGAAGTTGTGCGTGCCGTCGATGGGGTCGACCACCCAGCAGCGCTCGACCGGCCCCGAGAACGTCGCGGCGGTCTCCTCGCCGAGAAAGGTGTCGCCGGGAAAGCTCGCGGCGAGCTCGCGGCGGATCGCGTTCTCGACGTCGCGGTCGGCATGGCTCACGTAGTCCGTCGGGCCCTTGAGCTCGACGGTGAGCCGCTCGCGGTTGTTGAAGTAGTCGAGGGCGAGCCGTCCCGCTGCGCGCGCGATCGAGCACGCGGCGTCATACCGAGCGGAGATCTCGCTTTCGGTCATCGCTTGAGCACGATCACGGCGTCGGGGTCGAACGCCACGCCGACCGCATCGTCGCGGCGGCGCGGGCGGCGCACCTCGCCGTCGAAGGCGAGGAGCTCGCCCCACGCGGTGGCGACGACGTACTCGATGCGGCTGCCGAGGTAGGCGACGCGCTTGCACACGCCGGGCAGCACGCCATGCGGGGCGTCGACAATACGCAGCCGCTGCGGACGCACGGCGAGCGTGGCGGGCCCGGCGGCGATGCCCTTCGCACGCACGGGGGCCGAAACACCGCCCGCGCTGAAGGATGCCTCTCCTCCCGCGAGCGCGAGCTCGCCGTCGACCAGGTTGGCGTCGCCGATGAAGTCGGCGAGAAAGCGGCTCTGCGGCGACTCGTAGAGGTCGTCCGGCGTCCCCTGCTGCGCGATGCGCCCGCCGTTCATCACGATGATGTGATCGGATACGGCGAGCGCCTCCTCCTGGTCGTGCGTGACGTACAGCACGGTGAGGCAGAGCGACTGCTGAAGCTCGCGGATCTCCTCGCGCACCCGGCGGCGAAGCTTGGCGTCGAGGTTGGACAGCGGCTCGTCGAACAGCAGCACCGCGGGCTCGAGCACGAGCGAGCGGGCGACCGCGACGCGCTGCTGCTGGCCGCCGGAAAGCTCGGAGGGGAGGCGATTCTCGAAATCGGACAGTCCGAGCATCGAGAGCTTCGCGCGTGCCATCTCGCGCGCCTTCGCCTTTTCCACGCGCATGGAGATTGGCCCGTAGCATACGTTGTCGAGCACGCTCATGTGCGGAAACAGCGCATACGACTGGAACACCATCGAGACGTCGCGCTCGTTGGCCGCGCGCAGTGTCACGTCGCTGCCGCCGATCAGCACGCGCCCGGCGGTCACCGCTTCGAGGCCGGCCACCATGCGCAGCGTCGTCGTCTTGCCGCAGCCCGACGGCCCGAGCAGCGTGACGAGCTCGCCCTGCGCCACCTCGAACGAGACGTCGTCGACGGCGGCCACGTTGCCGTACTTCTTGGTGACGCGGTCGAAGACGACGCCGGAATTCGGTTTGGTCATTTCAGTTTCCTGTGGCAAGGACGGGCGCGCGGCGGCCGAGCCGGGTCTCGCCGACGAAGATCTGCATCACGAGCAGGACGGCCAGCATGACGAGGATCAGCACGGCGGAGTAGGCGATGGCGAGCGGATATTCCCCCGCCTCGACGCGGTTGATGACGTAGACGGTCGCGAGGTTGTACTTCGCCGTGGCGAGGAAGATCACCGCGCTCACGGCGGTCATCGCGTGAGTGAAGCTGAACACGAGGGTGGCGAGGATGGCGGGACGCAAAAGCGGCAGGATGACCTCGCGAAGCGTGCGCACGGTCGATGCGCGCAAGGTCGACGACGCCTCGTCGAGCGTCTTGTCGATCTGCGCCAGCGCCGCCACGCCGGCGCGCACGCCAACCGGCATGTTGCGGAATACGAAGCACAGCACGAGGATCGCCATGCCCCCGGTCAGCTCGAGCGGCGCCACGTTGAACGCGACGATGTACGACACACCGATCACCGTGCCGGGTACGGCGAAGCTCACCATGGTCAGGAACTCGAACGCGCGGCGTCCGGCGAAGCGGTGGCGCGTGATGACGTACGCCGCAAGGAGCCCGATCACGGCGGTGAGCGGCGCCGAGACCGCCGCGACCTCGAGGGTCGTGAACAGGCTGTCCCATGCCGAGCCGACGAAGATCGTGCCCTTGGTGTCGAGCGTCATCGCGAACCCGTCGAGAAAATGCCGGAACGACGGCGTCATGTCGCCGCGGCCGATGTCCTTCACGAATCCGCCCACGAAGATGACGACGTAGCACACGAGCGTGAAAGCGATCCAGCCGACCGCGATGCCGAAGCACGTGTTCCAGAGCGACTTCGGCAGCCTGCCCGGCAGGCCGCCGTCACCCTTGCCCGTGACCGTCACGTACGACAGGCGGCCGACCCAACGCTGCTGGAGGTAGAACGCGAGCATCGTCAGGCCCAGCAGCACGGCGGCAAGCGCGGCGGCGCGCCCCGGATCGTACTGCGCCCCCGCGACCGCGAAGAAGATCTTGGTCGACAGCACCTCGAAGTTGCCGGCGAGCACGATCGGGTTGCCAAAGTCGGCGAGGCTTTCCACGAAGCACAGCAGGAAGGCGTTGGCGAGCGCGGGCCGCAACAACGGCCACGTCACCGTACGGAACACACGACCGCGCGATGCGCGCAGCGTCTGCGCCGCTTCTTCGAGCGCGGGACTGATCGCGGACAGCGCGCCGTAGAGGATCATGAACGCGATCGGCGAGAAGGCGAGGAGCTGCGCGATCGTCACGCCCGGCAGGCCGTAGAGCCAGCGCGAGCGCGGAATGTCGCAGCACGCGTCGAGCCAGCCGGTGATGAGCCCGGTGCGGCCGAACAGGACGACGAGCGCGAGCGCGATCACGAACGGCGGCGTGACGATCGGCAGAATCGACATCAACTTGAGGATGCCCGAGTAACGCCGCCCGCCGCGCTGCACGACCAGCGCGAACACGAGGCCGAGCAGCGTGGACAGCATGCCCACGGTCGTCGCGAGCAGCGCGGAGTTCATCGCCACGCCGCAGCGCGTCCCGCCGCCAAAGCAGCCCAGGCCCCAGATGTCGTCGGTCAGCAGCCGCTGCAGCGCCAGCTGCGGCGAGAAGCCGCCGTGCGCGTCGAAGACTGCCGCGAGCAGCGACTTCGCGACGGGGTAGAAGATGAAGATGACGAGCAGGACCGCGATGACGACCACGATCGTCGCCACGGTCGGATCGCCCGCGAAGGCGCCGCGGCGTGCGATGGCGCGCGCGAAGACGACGGTCAACGCGGTGAGCGCGACCGCGGCGCCCCATCCGAGCGAGGGGCCCGCCGGCCCGGCGACAAGGGCGCTGCCGACCGCCCACAGCACCGAAGCGCCGGCGGCAATCGCAGCGCCGCGGTCGAGCTCGCGCCACGCGCAAGCCCCAGCGACGAGCGCGCCGATCAGCAGCGGCCATAAATCGGTGGCGCCGGCGACCGCGCGCATCAGCGCGGACGTGCCGCCCGTGGCGGCCCAGGGCAGCACGGCGAGCGCGGCCGCCGCGACGGCCGCCACGTACAGCGTCGCGCGGTCGCGTGACGCCGGCACGAAGACGGCGGGCGCGACCGCGGCGGTTTCCATCAGGCGGCCAGCATTCCGGGAGCGCGGGGGCTCACTTCGGCAGCGCGGCCACTTCCTTGTCCCACTTGGCGAGAAGACGATTGCGCTCCGCCGACGAGCCGTACTTCCCGAAGTCGTAGTTGATGAGCTTCACTTCCTTGAGATTCGGCGCCTGCGGCGGGATGTAGGCGCTCTTGTTGGACGGCACCTGGAAGCTCACCTTCGTCTGCCCGGCGATCGATTGCGCCTCCGGCGTGAGCGCCCAGTCGTACCACTTCTTGGCGTTCTCCATGTTCTTCGCGCCTTTGATGAGGCTCATGCTGCCGATCTCGTAGCCCGTGCCTTCGCAGGGCGACACGATCGTGACGTTGGCGCCGTTGACCGCCTGCACGACGGCATCGTGCTGGAACGTGATGCCGACCATGCTTTCGCCGGTCGCCGCGGCGCGCGCGGGCGCTGCCCCCGACTTCGTGTACTGGTTGACGTTCTTGTGCAGCGCCTTGAGGTAATCGAACGCCTTGTCCTCGCCCATGAGCTGCACGAGCGTCGCGAGCATCGTGTACGACGTGCCCGACGAGTTCGGGTTCGCCACCTGGATCTCGTCCTTGAAGACCGGCTTGATCAGGTCGGACCAGCACTTGGGCGGCGGGATGTTCTTCTTCTTGAGCTGCTCGGTGTTGTAGCTGTAGCCGAGCGCGCCGGCGTACACGCCGACCGTGCGGCCCTTGGACTGCTCCCACTGCCGCACCGCCCAGTCGTTGAGCTCGCTCATCTTCGGCGACTTGTACGCCTCGGTGAGCCCTTCCTCCGCCGCCTGCAGGTGCGGGTCGCCCGTGCCGCCCCACCAGATGTCGCCCTTCGGGTTCGCGGCCTCCGCCTTGATCTGCGCGTAGAACTCGCCCGAGCTCTTGCGCGTCATCGAGACCTTGATGCCGGTCGCCTTCTCGAACGCCTGTACCATGGGCCGGCACCACTCCTCCTGCACGGTGCAATACACGACGAGCTCACCTTGCGCGAAGGCGGATAGCGGCGCGGCGAGCGCCAGCGCCGAAACGAGTGCGCGAAGCCATCTGTACATGATTCCTCCTGCGTTCAGTTTGTAATGGGGATGCCGATCACGCCGGCGAGCTTACCGCAAAGCGGCGCGTTGGACGCAAGCAACGGATTGCCGGCACGCAAGCCGTCGCCTGCGAAAAAGTCGTTGGTGAGCCCGCCCGCCTCCTTCACGAGCACGATGCCGGCGGCGCAGTCCCACGCGTTGATGTGAAGCTCCGCGTACGCCTCGACGCGGCCGGCGGCGACGTCGGCGAGTCCGAGCGCGCCCGAGCCGGCGCGAACGATGGCGCCGCCGGCTTCGAGCACGCGCCCGATCATCTCGACGTAGGCGGACGCGGAACGCCGCGTCGACCAGCCGCACTCGACGGTGGCCGCGTGTATGTCGTCGACGGCGCTCACGGTCAACCGCTCGGCGTCGCGCCACGCGCCCTCGCCGCGCGCGCCGGCGTACAGCAAGTCGTGGCTCGGGTCGTAGATCGCGCCGAGCACGGGCCTCGCGCGCTCCATATAGCCGATCGACACGCAGTAGCGCGGCACGCCGCGTGCGTAATTCGCGGTGCCGTCGATGGGGTCGATGATCCACAGCCGCTCCCCGCTCCCGCCGCCCTCCTCCTCGCCGATGACGGCGTCCTGCGGGTAGCGCGCCGCGATCGCCGCGCGGATGTAACGCTCGACCTCGCGATCCATCGCGGTGACAACGTCGTGGCGCCCCTTGAGCTTCGCGTCGGAAACGCCGAAGCCGCGATGGGCGAGCTTGCCCGCGTCGCGGGCAAGCGCACGGCAGAAGTCGTAGCGGTCGCTCACAGCTCGATGATCCGATGCTCGCTCAGCGACTTGCGCAGCGCGATGCCGATGCGCGTGGCCTCGGTCGCGTCGTGCAGCGACAAGGCGAGCGCCCGGTCGTGACGCACGCAATCGACGAAGTGCTGCTCTTCGCGCAGGAAGGCGTCCGCGAAGCGCTCGTAGAACGTCGGCGTGGTCAACGTGCGGATGCCGTGCGCGTCGGAGATCTCGACCTGGTTGAGCCGCCCGTCGCGGCCGACGGTCAGGCGCCCGTCGGTGCCCACGATCTCGGTGGCCGTCTCGTGGCCGTGCGCCATCGTGCGCGAGGCGTAGAAGCACGCGATGCGCCCGTCGGCGAACTCGCACATCGCCACCCCGTTGTCGACGTCGCCGCAGGCGCGCAGGCCCTCGTGCACGGCGACCGTGCCGAGCGAGAAGACACGCAGCGCCTTGGGCGAGCCCAGGAGCCAGCGCGCGAGATCGATGTCGTGCACGCTCATGTCGACGAAGATGCCGCCGGACGTGGGCGCGAACTTGACGAAGAAGCCGGACGGGTCGTTCTGGTCGCAGGTCTCGGAGCGCACGAGAAACGGCCGGCCGATGGCCCCCGCCGCGATGCTCCTCTGCGCGTCCTGGTAGCTCGCGTCGAAGCGGCGCACGAACCCGATCATGACCTTGAGATCGGGGCGCCTCGACGCCTCGGCCTCCACCGCGAGGCACTCGTCGAGCGCCATCGACAGCGGCTTCTCGCAGAACACGTGCTTGCCGGCCGTCAGCGCCGCGATGATCTGCGCGGGATGCAGCGTGTTGGGTGTGACGATGAACACGGCGTCGACATCGTGCCGTCCGAGCAGATCGTGGTAGTCCTTGTGCAGCGCCTGCACCCCGAGCGTGTCGCGCGCCCAGTCGAGCTCCTCGCCGATGGGGCTGCATGCGGCAACCAGCGAGGCGCCCGGCACGCGCGTGGCCAGGTTCTCGGCGTGGCGGCGGCCCATGCGGCCGACGCCGACGATGCCGACCCTGACGGGGCCATCGGTCATAGTTCGACGATCCGCTTCTCGCGCCAGGACGTCGTCGCCGCGTCGGCCAGCTCGAGCGCTTTCACGCCGTCGTCGATCGATGTGCGCACCTCGGTGCCCTTGGCGAGCGCATCGAAGAAGTGCGCCATCTCGAGCGCGTACGCGGCGCGGTAGCGCTCGAGGAAGAAGTGCTCGGGCAGGTCGGCGCTCACGTTGACAGCGGTGGATGCGATGACCTCGGTCGGCCGGTGGTTGCCCGCCTGCAGCATGCCCCTGCTGCCGAGCACCTCGAAGCGCTGGTCATAACCGTAGGCGGCGCGCCGGCTCGTGTTGATCTGCGCAAGGCGGCCCTTCCGGGTGCGAATCGTGACGGCGGTGGAATCGACGTCGCCGACCGTTCCCACCGCGGGATCGGTGAGCACGCTGCCGGTCGCGTACACGCTCGCGGCGTCGTCGTCGAGGATCCAGCGGAAGACGTCGAAGTCGTGGATCAGCATGTCGCGAAAGATGCCGCCCGAGCGCTTGAGGTATTCGACCGGCGGCGCGCCGGGATCGCGGCTCGTCACGACGAGCATCTCGGGATCGCCGATCTCTCCTTTGCCGAGCCGTTCTTTGAGTGCGGCGAACGTGGGATCGAAGCGGCGCTGGAAGCCGATCATGCACAAAATGCCGGCGCGCTTCACGGCGTCGGCGCAAGCGCGCGCGCGCTCGACGGCAAGGTCGACCGGCTTCTCGCAGAAGATCGCCTTGCCCGCAGCCGCCGCGCGCGTGATGAGGTCGGCGTGCGTGTCGGTCGACGAGCCGATCACGACCGCACCCACGCCCTTGTCGGCAAAGGCCGCCTCCGCGCTCGTGACTTGCGCGCCATGTCGGTCGGCAAGCGCCTTCGCCGCCGTGGCGTCGACGTCGATCACGTAGCGCAACGCGACGCCCGGCTGGCGGGCGATGTTGCCGGCGTGGATCTTGCCGATCCGCCCGGCGCCGAACAGTGCGACTTGGGTCATTCGTGCTCTCCGCTATTTCTTGAGCATCCATTCGTGCGCGGGATCGTTCTTGAAATGCCACTCGCGCCTCGGCCCCGCCATCACGTTGAGGTAGTAGGAGTCGTAGCCGTAGGGGACCACGACGGGGTGGTAGCCGCGCGGCACCATCACGACGTCGTGGTCCTCCACTGCGACCGACTCGTCGAGCGAGCGGTCTTCGGTGTACACGCGCTGGAAGGCGAACCCTTGCGCGGGGTTCAGGCGGTGGTAGTACGTCTCCTCGAGCGAGCTTTCCACCGGCAGGTTGTCGGTATCGTGCTTGTGCGGCGGATAGCTCGACGAGTGTCCGGACGGCGTGATCACCTCGACCACCAGAAGGCGATCGGCGGGCTCGGTCTGCGGCAGGATGTCGCAGACGTAACGCGTATTGAGGCCCTCGCCGCGCGCGAAGCGCTTCATCGTCGAGGGCTCGATGAGCCGCGCCGGCCGGTCGCCCGTGCCGGGCGCGCTCGCCACGGCGATCTCCGCCTCCGTGTTGGCGGTAACCTGCACGTGCTCTCCGGCCGGCGCGTACACCGCGTACGGCGCTTCGTCGGCGAAGACGCTTGTGCGGTGGCCGATCTCGCGCCAGGTATCGCCTCGCGCGGCGACGGTCGCGATGCCGCGCAGGACGACCATGCATATCTCGTTGCGGGCCGTCTCGAGCGCGAGCGACTCACCCGGCGCCAGGCGATGCGCCGCGAATCCGACGTACTTCCATCCCGCCGACTGCGGCGTGACCGAAACGATATCGCGTCCGCTGCGGTTGGCTTTGACGACGAGGCTCATGCAATCAAACTCTGCAAAGTGCGGAATCCCTTCTCGGCGTACGCGTAGCTCGGCGCGACCACGGGATCCTGCTCCGCCTCCACGACGAGCCAGCCTTCGTAGCCGTGCTCGCGCAGAACGCCGATCAGCCCCGGAAAGTCGACGCTGCCGTCGCCCGGCACCGTGAACGCGCCGTTGATGACCGCTTCGAGGAAGCTCCAATTGCGGTTGCGCGCGAGCTTGATCACCTCGGGGCGCACGTCCTTGCAATGCACGTGGCACACGCGCCGCACGTGCCTGCCGAGCATCTCGACCGCGTCGCCGCCCGCGAAGGTCATGTGGCCGCTGTCGAAGAGAAGCCCGACCTCGGGACCCACGCGGCGCATCAGCTCGTCGACGTCGGCGGGCGCTTCCACGTACGCGCCCATATGATGGTGGTACGCCACGCGCACGCCGTGCGCGAGCGTGTGGCGCGCGAAGCGCGTCAGGCGGCCGGCGTACGCATCCCACTGCGCCGCCGTGAAGAAGCGCGGCCGCTTGTACAGCGGCTGCGGCGCACCTTGGATGCTGTCGGCGACCTCGCCGTACACCATCACCTTGGCGCCGTTGTCGGCGAGAAGCTTCAAGTGCGGGCCGGCCGCCGCGATCTCCTCCTCGACGGAGCGCTTCGCGAGTCGCCCCGAATACCAGCCCGACACGAGCGCGAGCCCGTGCGCCGACAGCACTTTGCGCAGCGCCTCCGATTCGCGCGGGAACTTGTTGCCGAGCTCGAAGCCCCGGTACCCGATCTCGCGGCCTTCGGTGAGCGCGACCGCAAGCGGCGTCTCGCCGCCGAGCGACGGCAGGTCGTCGTTCGACCACGAGATGGGGTTGATGCCGATCTCGACCTTCATCATGGAACCTGCTTCTTCTTGCCCTCTTCGTACTGCTCGCGCGCCTTGCGCACCTGCGCGCGTTCCGACACCTCGGGCACCGCGACCTCCCACCACCAGCCGCCCTCGTCCGTGGTGTGCGCCGGATCGGTCTCGATGCAGACGACGTAGGTGCGGTCGGCGTTGCGGGCGCGGGCGAGCGCCGCCTCGAGCTCCGGGATCGTCTTCACGTTCTCGGACATCGCACCCAGCGACGCAGCATGCGCCGCGTAGTCGATGCGCGGGGCGCCCAGCCCCTCTTGCGCACAATCCTCGAACAGATTGTTGAACGGCACGCCGCCCACCGCCTGCTGCAGCCGGTTGATGCAGCCGTACCCGCGGTTGTCCAGCACGACGATCGTGAGCTTGCGGCCGAGCATGACCGAAGTCGCGATCTCCGAGTTCAGCATGAGGTAGCTGCCGTCGCCCACGAGCACGACGACTTCGCGGTCGGGCCGGGCCATCTTCACGCCGAGCGCGCCTGCGATCTCGTAGCCCATGCACGAGTAGCCGTATTCCATGTGGTAGCCCCCCGGCACCGACGTGCGCCAGAGCTTGTGCAGCTCCGCGGGGAGCGTCCCTGCCGCGCACACGACGATGTCGTTCGTCGTCGAATCGGCGGCCGATCGCTGAACCGCGCCGATCACGTCGCCGTCGTACGGCAATTCGACCTCGCGTTGTCCCGTGAGGCGGGCGGTATCCGCGCGCCAATCCTCGCCCGCGCGGCGCGCGCGGTCCTGCCACGAGGATTCCGAGCACCAGCCGGAAAGCGGCCCCGACAGCGCTTCCAGGCCTAGCTTCGCGTCGCCGACGACTTCCACGCCGCGCCACTTGCGCGCGTCGAAGGCGTTGACGTTGAGGTTGACGAGCTTCGCCTGCGCGAAGAGCGAGTGCGATCCCGTCGTGAAATCGGACAGGCGCGTGCCGACCGCGAGCACCGCGTCGGCGTCGGCGGCGAGCGCGTTGGCCGCCGGCGAGCCGGTCACGCCGATCGCGCCCATCTGCAGCGGATGATCCCAGGGCAGCGCGCCCTTGCCGGCCTGCGTCTCGGCGACGGGCACGCCGTGCGCTTCGACGAACGCGCGCAGCGCGTCAGCCGCCAACCCGTAGAGCACGCCGCCGCCTGCGATCAGGAGCGGCCGCTTCGCCTGGCACAGCAACGCCGCCGCGTTGGCGATCGCCTCTTCCGCCGGCGCCGCCGCCGCGAACGTGACAACGGGCGGCGCGAAGAAATCGTCCGGGTAGTCGTACGCCATCGCCTGCACGTCCTGCGGCAGCGCAAGCGTGACCGGCCCGCATAGCGCGGCGTCGGTCAGCACCCGGACTGCCTGCGGCAGCGCCATCAGCAGTTGCGCCGGGTGGATGATGCGGTCGAAGTAGCGCGAGACCGGTCGGAAGCAGTCGTTGGCGCTGATCGTGCCGTCCTCGAAGTCCTCCACCTGCTGCAGCACCGGGTCCGGCGCACGCGACACGAAGACGTCGCCCGGGAGGAACAGCACGGGCAGGCGGTTGACGTGCGCCAGCGCGGCGGCCGTGACGAGGTTGGTCGCGCCGGGGCCGATCGACGTCGTGCAGGCCATCATCCGGCGCCGGAAGCTGGCTTTCGCGAACGCGATCGCCGCATGCGCCATCGCCTGCTCGTTGTGTGCGCGGTACGTCGGAAGCTCGTCGCGATCGCGATACAGCGCCTCGCCGACGCCCGCGACGTTGCCGTGGCCGAAGATAGCGAACACGCCCGCGAACAGCGGCTGCACGCCGTCGGGCGTCTGCGCGCGGAGCGCGGCGAGATAGCGGACGAGCGCCTGGGCCGCCGTGAGCTTCATGGCGTCAGTACCGCCCCTGCTTCCACAACGCGATCAACGACTCGTAATTCGTGCGCACCTGGCGCTTCAACTGCGCGTCGTCGATAGTGCCCGCGAGCCACGCGCGCGAGGGCTCCTGGAAGATCGTACGCCCTACGGCGAAGCCCTTGCACGTGCGGCTCGCGCGAGCGTCGCGGAAGCCGGCGGCCAGCGCGTCGGCGCTGGCATTGAGCCCGAGCAGCAGAATGCCGCGGCAATACGGATCGCGTTCTGCGATGAGCGCGTCGACCGCCTGCCATTGCGAAGGCGACATGGGCTCGAGCTTCCACCACTCCGGGTAAATGCCAAGGTTGTACAGCCGCTTCATCGAACGGTACACCGTATCCTCCGCCGGCGGGGCACTCTTGGGCGGAATGATCTCGAGCAGGAGCTCGTGGCCGCTCGCCTGGACCGCGTCGTACAGCGCGCGGATCTGCGCCTCCTGCTCCAGGCGATGCAGCACGGGATCGTCCGGGTGATAGGCGATCAGGCACTTCACGACGTGCTCGGCGGGCCAGCTCTGAAGCGTCGTTCCGATGGAGCGTCCGCGGTCGAACGTCAGCGGATTGGAGCCCGGAAGCTCGACGGGACGTCCGATCCACCATCCACGGCCGGTCGCGGCGTTGAGCGCGTCCTGTCCGTAGCGGTCGTCGCAGAGCAGCCCGACTTCGCTGTCGAGCGTCAACGCCGCTTGCGTTTCCGCGACGGCGTCGACGAAGAGCTTCTTGAGCGCCGGCAGGCGCGCCTCGCCGGCGCCTTCGCGCTGCGCGAGGTCGAAAAACGGATTGCGGTGGTCGAAGGCGAACGCGAATACCTCCTGCCGCGGCGCCCGCGGCGCCGTTACGCGATGCAATCGAGTGAGCGTCGCGTCCTGGTCGGGCCGCGGGATCGACGCTGCGTTGGCGATGAAGTAATCGAGCTCCACGCGAGTGGGCATCGCCGGCGCGCAGCCGTGGCGCGACACGACCAGCGCGCCGCAGGCGTTGGCGTATCGCGCGCAGCGTCCGTAGTCCTCCCCGCGAACCCAGCCGGACAGGAAGCCGGCCGAGAACGCGTCGCCCGCGCCGAGAACGTTCAGCACCTCGACCGTCACGCCCTCGCCGTTGAAGGCTTCGTCGAGGTCGGCCGGAATCGCGCCGTCGATCACGGCGCACCCCAGCGCGCCGCGCTTGACGACGAGCGTGGCCCGCGTCACCGCGCGGATGGCGCGCAGCGACGCCACGATGTCGAGGCTGCCGCCCGCGATGTTGAATTCCTCGATCGTGCCGATCACGAGATCGAACTTCGGCAGGATCCCTTGAATGTGCCCCGTCACGCCGTCCGAGGCGATGAAGCGCGTTTCGCCGTCGCCGCGGCTGGTGAGCCCCCACAACACGGGGCGGTAGTCGATGTCGAGCACCGTGCGCACGTCGTTGCGCCGCGCGCGGTCGAGCGCGAGGTTGCTGATGCGGTTGATGTAATCCGTCGAGAAATGCGTGCCCGTGATGAGCAGCGCGCGCGATTGCGCGATGTAGGACTCCTCGATGTCGTCCTCGGTGATCGCCATGTCGGCGCAGTTCTCGCGCAGGAAGATGAGCGGGAACGTGTCCTTGTCCTTGATGCCGAGCACGACGGCGCCCGTCAGCCGTTGCGGGTCCACGCTCACGTGGCTGACGTCGCAGCCCTCCTTGGCGATCGTCTCGACCAGGAAGCGGCCGTTGGCGTCGTTGCCGACGCGCGAGATGAGGGCTGCGCGAAGGCCCAGCCGGGCGCAGCCGAATGCGGTGTTGGCGGACGAGCCGCCCAGGTACTTCGAAAAGCTCGTGACGTCCTCGAGCCGCGCGCCGATCTGCTGCGCGTAGAAGTCGACCGCGAAGCGGCCGAGGCAGACCACGTCGAGCCGCCGGCCGGAAGCGAAGACGGTGGCGTTATTCATGCGTGCGGGACGTTAGGCGCGGCAGGGGCGGAGATTGTCCCGCAAGCGCCGGTGAAACGCAAGTTTCGACTTGAGCGGTCATGGAATATTTATTCCACCGGTAGAATCGCTGCCCTGGTGACCACCCGCCTCTCGCCTCGCGACTTCGCGCTGGTCCTCGCCGTCGTCACGGTCTGGGGGCTCGCGTTCGTGCCCATCCGCTGGGCGCTCGATTCGGTGCCGCCCTTCGCGCTGGCCGCGCTGCGCTTCCTGTTCGCGGCTGTGCCGGCGGTCTTCTTCGTGAAGCGCCCGAACGTGACGTGGCGGGCGCTCGTGGCCTATGGCTTCGCGATCGGCGTGTTCCAGTTCGGCTTTCTGTTCACCGGCATGAAGCTCGGCATGCCGGCGGGCCTGTCCTCGCTCGTCATCCAGGTTCAGGTCTTCTTCACCATCGGCATCGCCGCCTGGTGGCTGCACGATCGCTTGAGCCGGCACGCGATCGTGGGGGGCGCGGTCGCCGCCTTGGGCATCCTCGTCCTCGTCGCGCACAAGATCGAGCAGGGCGCGACGACGACGCTGGCCGGATTCGCGCTGGTCGTGGCCGGGGCGCTGGGATGGGCCGTGGGAAACGTGATCGCCAAGCGCGCCGCCGGCAGGGGCGAGGTGAACATGCTCGGCATGGTCGTGTGGTCGAGCCTCGCCGCGCCGCTGCCGCTGTTCGCGGCCTCGCTCGCCTTCGAGGGAGGAACGCAGGTCTTGACCACGATCGTCCACATGGGCTGGCGACCCTGGGCCTGCGTGCTGTTCATGAGCTATTTCGCGACGCTGTTCGCGCTCGCCGTGTGGAACGCGATGCTTCACCGGTACCCGACGGCCGTGATCGCGCCTTTCGCGCTCCTCATCCCCGTTTCGGGTCTCCTCGGCGGCGCGATCTTCCTCGGCGAGACGCTGGCGCCCATGCAATTCGCGGGCGGCGCGCTGGTGCTCTGCGGCCTCGCCTGGAATGTGTTCGGCCCGCAGGCGCGGGAGTGGATCGCCGAGGTGTTCGACTAGATAATTCGCGTACCCTTGGCAGCAGTTGCCTGCCCCAGACAAGCCCGGAGATCCTGGTGAACCAAACTGCAACGCCACCGCCCATCGAGAGCAAGTCGGAGAAGGCGCTCCGCACGCTGTTCGCATCCGGCCACCCGCTGCTCTACGTGATGTCCGCCGACGAGCAGCGCGTCGAGCGCCTGCTGCGCCACGCCGCGCAATGCTACGTCGGCGAACCCGTGCCGTTTCGCACCTGGAGCGTGACCGCCGGCATCCGCGACGACGACGCGGCGGACGCAGACCTCGCGACGACCGATCCGCGCGCCGCGCTCGATTTCATCGCCGCGCAGACCGGGCCCGGCGTGTTCCAGCTCAAGGATTTCCACGAGGCGATGCGAGACGCCGTCGACGTACGCCGGCGGCTGCGCGACCTGTTCGTGCTGTGCGCGCACCGTCGCCAGGTCATCGTGATCTCCGCGCCGGTCCGGCTCGTGCCCGAGGAGCTGGAGGCGAGCGTCCTCTACACGGAGCTTACCGTCCCGGACTTCAGCGAGATGCGCGCCTTCCTGGGCGAGCAGGCTACCGCGTTCACCGCTGCCGGTTCATGGGTCGACGCCCGTGCCACCACGCTCGACATGATCGCGCGGGCGCTGCTGGGGCTGACGCTCGCCGAGGCATCATTCGCGTTGAAGCGAGCCGTCAAAGTCAGCGGCCGGCTCGCGCGCGAGTCGCTGCCGTCGCTGCTCGAGGAGAAGCGGCTGCGCGTCAACCGCACCGGCACGATCGAGTTCATCGGCGAAGGCAAGGACCTCCAGCCCCTCGGCGGACTCGACGTGATGAAGAACTGGGCGCTCGAGCGGCACGGGCTGTTCCACCCCAGCGACAAGGTCGGCGAGGAGCTGGTGCCGAAGGGCGTGCTCGTGATGGGCGTTTCGGGCTGCGGCAAGAGCCTTTCGATCAAAACGATCGCCTCGACGTTCGAGCTGCCGCTTTACCGCATCGACTTGCCGGAGATCTTCTCGGGCCGCCACGGCACGCCGGAGTGGGCGTTCGCGCGCGCGTGCCGCATGATGGAGGAGATCGCGCCAGCCGTCGTCTGGTTCGACGAGATCGAGATGGGCATCACGTCGACCGAAGCGTCGGGCGCGCAGGGTCGCATCTTTGCGTTCTTCCTCACCTGGATGCAGGAGAAGGTGCGCGGATTGTTCGTCGCAGCGACCGCCAACCGCATCGACCTGCTGCCTGCCGAAATGATCCGCAAGGGCCGCTTCGACGAGGTGTTCTTCGTCGACCTGCCGCACGACAGGGAGCGGCTGGAGATCTTCGCGATCCATCTCGAAAGGCGCGGCGAGGATCCGTCGGCCTTCGACCTGTCGCGGCTCACGGCGCTGACCAAAGGCTGGACGGGCGCCGAGGTCGAGCAGTGCGTGGTGTCCGCGATCACCCGCGCGCGCCTGGAAGCACGTGCGCTGAAATTCGAGGACCTGATGCGTGCGGCGGCTCGCACGGTGCCGCTGTCGAAGACGATGAAGGAGCAGGTCGATCACATACGCAACTGGGCGCGCGACCGCGCGGCGCCCGCATCGCCTTCGGCGTAAGGAATCGGGCGGCCCGGGCAACGTGACGTATTCGATCTTCTCTCTCGCGCGGCATGCCCTGTCGGGGCACAAGCGCTGGCCACTCGCATTCAGGAGCCCCGCGCCGGCGAAGGCCTACGACGCCGTGATCGTAGGCGGCGGCGGACACGGCCTGGCCACCGCCTACTATCTGGCCAAGCGGCACGGCGTGCGCAAGGTCGCGGTGCTCGAGAAGGGCTACATCGGCGGAGGCAACACGGGGCGCAACACGACGATCGTGCGCTCGAACTACCACCTCGACGCCAACGCGCATTTCTACGAGCATTCGCTCAAGCTCTGGGAGGGCCTCGGCCGCGAGCTCAACTTCAACGTGATGTACAGCGCACGCGGCGTGCTCAACCTCGTCCACACGCCCGCGGAAATGGACGCTGCGATGCGCCGCGGCAACGCGATGCGCCTGAACGGCATCGACGCTCAGTTCCTGTCCCACGACGAAATCGCGCGGCGCATCCCGAACCTCGACTGCTCGCCGGACGCACGCTTCCCGATACTCGGCGGCCTGCTGCAACCGCGCGGCGGCACGGTTCGCCACGACGCGGTGGCGTGGGGCTACGCGCGCGCCGCCGACGCGCTCGGGGTCGACATCGTCCAGGCGTGCGAGGTGACCGGCATCCGCGTCGACGGCGGCGCTGTGTCGGGCGTCGAGACGACGCGCGGCTTCGTGGCGACGCCTCGCCTCGCCTTCGCGGTGGCGGGTCATTCGAGCGTGCTCGCGGCGATGGCGGGCATCACGCTTCCGATCGAGACGCACGTGCTGCAGGCGATGGTGTCCGATCCCGTGAAGCCGGTGCTCGACACGGTCGTCACGTCGGGCGCGGTGCACTTCTACGTGAGCCAGTCCGACAAGGGCGAGCTCGTGATGGGCGGCGACCTCGACTTCATGAACTCGTACGCGCAGCGCGGCAACCTGCCCATTGTCGAGCACGTGGCGGCGGCATGCCTGTCCCTGTTTCCGAGCTTCGGGCGGCTGTCGCTCATGCGCACCTGGGGCGGGATCTGCGACATGACGATGGACGGCAGTCCGATCATCGCCAAGCTGCCGGTGCAGGGCCTGTACATGACCGGCGGCTGGTGCTACGGCGGCTTCAAGGCCACACCCGCTTCGGGCTGGCTCCTCGCGCACACGATCGCGCACGACGCGCCGCATGAGCTCAACGCGGCCTTCACGCTGGAGCGCTTCGCGCAGGGCCGCATGATCGACGAAAAAGGCGCCGGCCCCATTCCCTGGATGCACTGAATGCTGCTCATCAATTGCCCCTACTGCGGTCCGCGCGCGCAGAGCGAATTCACCTACGGCGGCGACGCCTCGCTGCACCGCCCGGCGCCCGATGCCTCGATGGACGACTGGTTCGCGTACGTCTACCTGCGCGACAACCCGAAGGGCGCGCACGTCGAGCTCTGGCAGCACAGCGCGGGCTGCCGTTCGTGGATCAAGGTGCGCCGCGACACGCGCACGCACGACATCCTCGAGTCGCCATGACGCAGCCCTTTCGGCTCGCGCAGGGCGGCGCGGTCGACCGCGCGCGGCCCCTCGCGTTCACGTTCGACGGCGCGCGATTCGAAGGCTACGCCGGCGACACGCTCGCCTCGGCCCTCCTCGCGAACGGCGTTCACCTGGTCGCGCGCAGCTTCAAGTACCACCGCCCGCGCGGCATTTACACCGCGGGCGCGGAGGAGCCGAACGCGCTGGTCCAGCTTGGGATGGGCGCACGCAGCGAGCCCAATGTCCGCGCCACCACGCTCGAACTGTTCGATGGACTGAGCGCCGAGAGCCAGAACCGCTGGCCGTCGCTGCGCTTCGACGCCGGCGCGCTGAACGATGCCTTCTCGCCGCTGATGCCGGCCGGCTTCTACTACAAGACGTTCATGTGGCCCGCCACGCCGCGCGGGTGGCTGCGTTACGAGCACCTCATCCGGCGCATGGCCGGCATGGGGCGCGCGGCGAGCGAGCCCGATCCCGACGCGTACGAGCACCAGTACGCGCACTGCGACGTGCTCGTGGTCGGCGGCGGCCCTGCCGGCATCGAGGCCGCGCGCTTCGCGGCGCAGGCGGGACGGCGCGTGATCCTGTGCGACGAAGGTCCGCCGAGCGGTCGCGACATCGCGGATGTCACGTTGCTCTCGCGCACGACCGCGTTCGGGATCTACGACGACCTCATGGTGGGCGCGCTCGAGCGCGTCACGGATCATCTCGCCTCACCGCCTGAGCGCGAGCCCCGGCGCCGCCTGTGGAAGATCCGCGCCCGCGAGGTCGTGCTCGCCACGGGCGCGATCGAGCGCGGCATCGCGTACGCCGGCAACGATCGCCCCGGCACGATGCTCGCCGGCGCCGCGAAGACCTACCTCGAGCGCTACGCGGTACGGCCCGGATCGCGCGCCGTCGTCTTCACCAACAACGACAGCGCGTACGCGGCGGCGCAGGCGCTGATGAGCGCAGGCGTGGACGTTGCCGCGGTGGTCGATGCACGACCGGAAGGCGAGGCCGCGCGGCGTTGCGGCCTGCGCGTCATCGCGTCGTCCGCCATCGTCAACGCGAACGGGCGCTTGCGCGTGAGCTCGGTCGACGTGGCGCCCCTCGACGGCGGCCGGGCCAGGTGCATCGATTGCGATCTGGTCTGCGTCAGCGGCGGCTTCAATCCCGCCGTGCACCTGTGGTCGCAGGCGCGCGGGACGCTACGCTACGACGAGCGCCTCGCCGCCTTCCTGCCGGACGCGTGTCCCCTGCCCGTGCGAATCGTCGGCGCCGCGGCGGGGGAGCTCGACGCCGTTCGCGCGCTGTGGAGCGTCCGCAGCAAAGGCAAGCGCTTCGTCGATCTCATGAACGACGTGACCGCCGACGACGTCGCGCTCGCGGCGCGCGAGGGCTACACGGCGGTCGAGCATCTGAAGCGCTACACCACCCTCGGCATGGGCCCCGACCAGGGCAAGACGAGCGGCGTCGTGGGACTCGCGCTGCTGGCCGAAGCGCGCGGCGTCTCGATTCCCGACGTCGGCACGACGACGTTCCGCCCGCCGTATACGCCGGTGACACTCGGCGCGGTGCCCGGGAGCGAGCAAGGCGCGCATCTCGCGCCGACGCGCCGCTCGGCGATGCACGACTGGCACGCGGAGCGCGGCGCGCGCTTCGTCACCGCGGGACTGTGGCTGCGCCCGCACTCGTACCCGCGGGCCGGCGAGAGCGAGGACGACGCCGCCAACCGCGAGGCGCGCAACGTCCGCGCCAACGTCGGCGTGGTCGACGTATCGACCCTCGGCAAGATCGAGATCGCCGGCCGCGACGCGGCGGCATTCCTCAACCGCATCTATGTCAACACTATTGACTCACTTGCGACCGGCCGCTGCCGCTACGGCGTCATGCTGCGCGACGATGGGATGGTGCTCGACGACGGCACCGTCACGCGCCTCGGCCCGTCGCACTACCTCCTGACCACCACCACGGTCAACGCGGTCAAGGTGATGCAGCACATCGAGTACCTCCTGCAGGTCGTGTGGCCCGAGCTTGCGGTCTTCGCGACGTCGGTGACCGAGCAATGGGCGGCCGCGGCGATCTCGGGCCCGCGCGCGCGCGACGTGGTGGCCGCGCTGGTGGACATCGACGTATCGAACGCGGCGTTCCCCTTCCTCGCCGTCGCATCCTGCCGCGCGGCATCGCTGCCGGCACGCCTGTTCCGCATGAGCTATTCCGGCGAGCTCGCCTACGAGCTGCATGTACGGGCGGACCGCGGCCGCGAGCTGTGGGAGGCCATCGTGAAAGCAGGCGAGCCCTTCGGCCTCATGCCCTACGGAACCGAGGCCATGGGGACGCTGCGCATCGAGAAGGGCCACATCGTCGTCGGTCCCGAGGCCGACGGCCGCACGACCGCGGACGACCTGGGGCTCGGCAAGCTCGTGAGCGGTGCCAAGTGGTGCGTGGGCAAGCCGCTGCTCGCTCGCCCCGCGCTCACCGAGGCCGGGCGATGGCAGCTCGTCGGCCTCACCGCGCTCGACGGCGCGCCGATGCCGCGCGCGGCGAAGCTCGTCGCGGATCCGGCTCGCGCGACGCCGAACCCGATGCTCGGCCATGTCACGTCGTGGTGCTACAGCCCGAATCTCGAAAAATGGATCGCGCTGGCGCTGCTCGCCGACGGCCGCCGGCGCCACGGGGAAACGCTGTGGGCGGTCTCGCCGCTCGCCGGCGCGCGCGTGCGGGTGAAGGTCGGACCGTCGTGCTTCATCGACCCGGAAGGAGCGCGGCTTCGTGGCTGATCGCCTCGTGGTCTTCGAAGCGACGATCGCGTCCGCGTGGAACGTGCAGGGCGAGGCGCCGGGCCTTTCGTCCGCGCCGAACGCCGTTTCGCGCGAGGGCAGCGTGACGGCGTTTTGGCTCGGTCCGCGCTCGTGGCTCGTGCTGGGCAAATCGCCCGGCGAGGCCACCGCCGCCTTCGACGTGTCGGCAAGCCGGGTCGCGTACACGTTGAGCGGATCGCACGCCGCGACCGTGCTCAACAAGCACTGCCCGCTCGACTTCCACCCGAGCGCCTTCCCGCCCGCGACATGCGCGCAAAGCCTCTTCGGCCAGGTGAACGCGCTTTACTACCGGCACGCCGCGGCCGAGGCGATCACGATCTTCGTCGCGCGCAGCTTCGCGCGAGACGTCGCGCATCACCTCGACGCGTCCGCGGCGCAGTACGGCGCCGAGT
The DNA here is from genome assembly GCA_035499955.1 of Casimicrobiaceae bacterium. GTDB lineage: Bacteria > Pseudomonadota > Gammaproteobacteria > Burkholderiales > Casimicrobiaceae > VBCG01. The sequence goes on along the minus strand of DATJXV010000009.1, from coordinate 15,050 downwards.
GGGCGGCACCGCGGCCGTTCGTCGCAGACTAGGCCCTCTAGCTCCAGGGGAACGGGCTGTTGCTCACGGGGTGCAGGCGCCCCTCCGCATAACGGGAGAAGCGGAACGGCTCGAGCAGCGCGCGCTTCTCGCCCAGGAGCTCGTCGGCGACGAGATCGCCCACGCCGATCATCTTGTAGCCGTGGTTCGAGTCGGCGATCACGTAGACGTTCTCGCGGAAGCGGTCGAACACCGGGAAGCTGTCGGGCGTAAAGCAGCCGATGCCGCCGGAGGGCTCTTTTTTGTACGCGCCGTGCTTGCCTTCGAAGCGCTTCTGGCAGAACGCGAGCGCCGAGGTCCACATGTCGGCGAAGTTGTCGGTGACGACGAATTCGGGCGACTGCGGCCCGTAGGGATCGACGCGCACTTCGTCGGCGGCGCTCTCGACCGCGGCCGGCATCGCGCCGCCCTGAATCCCGCCGAAATGGAAGTCGGGCTTGTAGTACAGGCCCCACAGCTCGTCGGTGATGAGCTTGCCGTCGCGGTCGGAATACAGCGGCGCGTCGGTGTCGACGTGGATCACGGGCGGCATCGCGCCGTCATTCGTCTTCTGGAAGTCGGGGTCCACGCCGAGCGTGCCTTCCTGCAGCGCCATGTAGTGCCACATGGGGATGCCGGGGTTCAGCTTGCCGTCGCGGCCCTTGATCGTCACCTGCTTGGGCAGATCGAGCATGGTCCAGATCGAGTTGATCCAGGGGCCTACCGCGACCACGATCTCGTCGCATCGCAGCGTGCCCGCGGAGGTCTCCAGCGCGGCGATGCCGCGTCCGCCGCTGGCGGGCTTCATGCCCTCGACCGCCACGCCTTCGAATATCTCCACGCCGGCGGCGCGCGCCTTGGCGGCGAGCCCGCGCAGCGACGCCAGGTTGTTCGCGTATCCGCCGCGCTTCTCGTGCAGCACCGATGTTATGTTGCGCGCCTGCCAGTCGTGCAGCAGTCCTCTCATGTAGCGCATCGATTCGGCCTCGCCTTCGACGAACACCGATTCGTAGCCGATCGCCTTCTGCTGCTCGTAGATGGTGGCGACCTGGGCGCGCATCACTTCGGGGCTGATCTGCATGTAGCCGACCGGGTGATAGCTGTAGGTTCGGGCGTCGCTCTCCCAGACGGCCACACAGTGCGCCATCAGCTCGCGCATCGCCGGCTGGTAATAATTGTTGCGCACGACGCCGCAGGCGATGCCGGAGGCACCGGCGCCGATGCCGACCTTGTCGAGGACGACGATCCTCGCGTCGTCCGCGCCGCGCGCCGCGAGCTTCTGCGCGAGGTGCATCGAGGTGGACAGGCCGTGGATGCCGGCGCCGATGACGGCGTACCTGCAATGCGAAGGAAGCGTAGGCATGGAAGGATCAGTCGGTCAGGAGTTCGTCGCAGAGCGCTGCGCAAGCGGCATCGTCGCGCGGCAATGCCGCGATCAGCGTCTCGATGCGCGACGCCCGCGCGGCGCCGATCGCGGGCTCGGCGAGCGCGCGGTACTTCGTGCGAAGCTCGTCGTCGGACAACGGGTTCTCGGGGCCGCCGCGCGCCTGGGACGGCACCGAGGCGAGCACGCGCCCGTCGTGCAGCGTGATCGTCACGCGCGCGAAGCGCTGCGCTGGAAACTTTTGGGAGAATTCGCTCGTTTCGGCGAGCGTCATGAGCCCGAGCAAACGCGCAATCCGCGGGTCGCGCCGTCCGGCCGCGTTGACCTCGTCCGCACCGACGCGGCCGTGCACGAGGGCAGCGGCCACCGGATACGTGAGGCTGTACTGCGCCTCGTCCGTGGTCGAAGGCGAAAGGCACCGCGACCCGAGGTCGACCGCTTCGCGGAAGCTCTCGATCGCGATCGACGCGATATCGCCCGCATCAAAGCGATGCTCGCACTGCACCGCGAGCGCCGCCTCGATCGCCGGCTGCGCCCAGCGGCACACGGGGTAGGCCTTGAAGTACTGCTCGCGGATGCGAAAGCGCGTGCCGATGTCGCTCCAGTGCTCGGGTGCGCCTTCCACCGTGATCGCGGGCGCACCGGTGAAGCCCGCTTCAGCCATGAGCGCCGCGGTGACGCCCGCGTGCGCACCCCACGACGAGCCGTCCTTGAGCATCGACGGCGCTTCGCACACGCGCAGGATCTGGCCGCGCGGTCCCCAGTATTCGGCGATGCCGAGCGCGTGCCGCGATTGCGCGTCGGAAAGCCGGCGCAGCCGCGCGCCGATCGCCGCGCACGCGAGCGCGTTCCAGGCTCCCGAGCAGTGGTAGTCGGCGACCGTCGCGTGCAGCGCGATGCCCGCGCGCGTGGCGATCTCGTAGCCCAGGACGAGACACGCGAGGAACTCGTGCCCGCCGCACGGCGCGCCGCCTTCGACGTACGCCAGGAGCGCGGGCAGCACCGCCGCGCCCGCGTGCCCCTTGGTGAGCACGTGGCCGTCGTGGCCGTCGAGCGCGTCGATCAGCGCCCCGCCCGCGAAGGCGGCACCGGGGAGGCTCGCGCGGCGGCCGTCGAACAGGATCCGCGCCTCGCGACCGGCTGCGCGCATGTGCTCGATCGCATGCCCGCGAGAAAGCCGCGCCGACGGCAAATCGCGCGCCGCCGCCGCAACACCCACGAGGTCGAGCAGGCAGCGCTGCGCGCACGCGACGACGTCTGCGGGCAGCGCCTCGAAGCGCAGCTCGCGCACGAGCGCCGTAAGGCTCGCCGGCGCAACGGATGCGTCGCCTTTCTCGGCCACTAGATCAGCCCATTCTGCTTCAGGAACGCCTCGGCGACTTCCTCCGGCGTCTTCTTGTCGACGTCGACACTCGCGTTGAGCTTGGCCATCGTCTCGTTGTTGAGCTTGGCCGACAGCGCGTTGAGCGCGTCCGCGAGCTTCGGGTTCTTGTCGAGTATCTCCTTGCGCACGACCGGCGTCATGTTGTAGGGCGGCGCGTAGTTCTTGTCGTCCTTCAGCACGACGAAGTTGAACGCGGGTATGCGGCCGTCCGTGGCGAACACCACGCCGGAGTCGACCTGGCGGTCCTTGAGCGCCTGGTACACGAGCCCCGTATCCATGCGTTTGACGCTGTCGCGGTCGAACTCGAAACCGTACGCCTGCTGCCATCCCGGCAGGCCGTCGGGCCGCGAGTAGAACTCGGCGTTGGAGGCAAACGTGATCTTGGCCCCGCCCTTCACCGCCTTGGCCAAGTCGCTCATCGTGACGAGATTCATCTTCTTCGCGTCGTCGGCGTTCATCGCGAAGGCATACGTGTTGTTCGCCGCCGACATGTTGAGCCACACGATGCCCTTGGCGGCGTCGACCTCCTTGATCTTCTTGTACGCATCCTCCGGGGTGGCGAACTTGTCCATGATCTTGTTGAAGACCTGCAGCCCGGTCCCGGTGTATTCCCAGTAAACGTCGACCTGCCCGTTCTCGAGCGCCGAGCGCACCGCGGCGCTGCCCATGCCCGCTTTGCGGTCGGGTGTAAAGCCCTTCGCCTTGAGCAGCGCGACCGTCATCGCGGTCATGATCTGCTGCTCGGTGAACGCCTTGCCGCCCACGACGATGGTCTGCGCCGACACCGACGCCGCGATCGCCATCGCCCCCACGAAAAGCATCGCCTTCCTCATGTGACTCCTCCTCCGCCGTTTATGAATTCCGCAGCGGGTTGACCCCGCGCGGCACCAACCAGTATTGCGCCTGCCCGAACAGAAAGTCCACCGCCACCGCAAGCAGCGCCGTCGGGATGGCACCGGCCAGCATCATGCCGAACTCCTGCAGGTCGATGCCGGTGAAAATGAGCTCGCCCAGGCCGCCGCCGCCGATCAGGAACGCGATAGGCGCGGTCCCGACGTTGATGGCCATCGCGGTGCGCACGCCGGCGAAGATCACGAACAGCGCGTTCGGCAGCTCCACGCGGCGCAGCATGACACCCGGGCTCATCCCCATGCCCTGCGCGGCATCGATCAGCGTCGGCGACACCGACCGCAGGCCGACGTAGGTGTTGCGGATGATGGGCAGGAGTGTCGCGATCCACAAGCCGACGATGGCCGAGCGCGCGCCGATGCCCAGCACCGTCATGATGAGCGCGAGCTTGCCGAGCGTGGGGATCGCCGTGCCCATGTTCACGACCTGGATCGCCGCTTCCGCGTAGCGCGCCATCCACGGCCGCGACAGCCAGATGCCGATCAGCACGCCGCTTGCGATGGCGAGCGAGCCCGACACGCTCACCAGCACGAGGTGCTGCTTCGTGAGGTAGGCGATGTCCTTGCGGTACTTGAGCATGTCGCTCCACACGCCGCTGGCGATCAGCGCCCAAACCATGACGAGCGCGATGCTTCCCAGGACGGCGTAGGGCAGCAGCGAGCGCTGCGGCACCATCGAGGTCGCGAAGACGCGCACGATTCAGCGCTCCCCGAGGCGCGCGGCGACGGCATCGCGCGTCACGGTACCGACGGGCGTGCCCTGCTCGTCGACACACGTCAGCGTGTCCACGCCGTGCTCGAGAAACAGTGTGGCCACGCGGCGCAGGTCGTCGCTCGCGCGCACGGTGGGTCCGCTGTTCGCGCCGCCGGGCCGCACGACCTCCGACACGGCGATCCGGCGGAGGCGCTTGAGTGTGCGGTCGCGGCCCACGAAGCTCGCCACGAACTCGTTGGCCGGTTTCGCGAGAAGCTCGTCGGGCGGCGCGAACTGCTCGAGCCGGCCCGCGCGAAAGATCGCGATGCAGTCAGCCATCTTCACCGCCTCGTCGATGTCGTGGCTCACGAAGAGCACCGTCTTGCGAAGCGACTTCTGCATGCGCAGGAACTCGTCCTGGATCACCTCGCGGTTAACCGGATCGACCGCGCCGAACGGCTCGTCCATGAGGAGCACCGGCGGGTCGGCGGCCAGCGCGCGCGCCACGCCCACCCGCTGCGCCTGCCCGCCGGAGAGCTCGCCCGGGTAGCGATCCATGAACTCTGCCGGTTCCATCGCGAGCATCGACAGCAATTCCTCCGCGCGCTTGCGCGTGCGCGCCGCGTCCCAATTGAGGAGCTTCGGCACCACACCGATGTTCTGCGCCACCGTCATGTTGGGAAAGAGGCCGATCTGCTGGATCACGTAGCCGATCGTGCGGCGCAGCTCGACGGGATCGACGGTGTCGGTGTCGCGGCCGCCGATGTGCACCTTGCCCGAGGTCGGCGTCACCAGGCGGTTGATCATGCGCAGCGTGGTCGTCTTGCCGCAGCCCGAGGGCCCGAGCAGGACGCACATCGCGCCCGCCGGCACCTCGAGCGTGACGCCGCTGACCGAGGCGACGTCGCCGTGTCCCGTGGCGAACACCTTGGTCAGCGCGTCGAGGCGGATCATGCGCGCGCCATGCCCTTCGGCGCGAGGCGAAGCTGCAGCCACAGCAAGGCGTAGTCGGCGGCGATCGCGAGCAGCGCGAGCGTGAGCGCGCCGGTCAGGAGCTGGCGCACGTCGGTCTGCGAGATGCCGCGCGAGATGAACGTCCCCAGTCCGCCGGCGCCGATATAGGCGGCGATGGCGGTTACGCCGATATTGATGACCACCGCGATGCGCACGCCTGCGATGATCACCGGCATCGCGATCGGGATCTCGACGCGCCACAGCCTCTGCGTGGGCGACATGCCCATGCCGATCGCGGCCGACCGAAGCGCCGGATCGAGGTTGCGGATCGCGGTGTATGTGTTGCGCACGATGGGTAGCTGCGCGTACAGCATCGCCGCGATCACCGCCGGCAGGTAGCCGATGCCCTGGTGGATCTTCGACAGCAGCGGGATGAGCACGCCGAAGAGCGCGATCGAAGGAATCGTCATCACGATCGAGCCGAGGTACAGCACCGTATCGGCCGCGCGCTGGCTGTGCGTGATCGCGATGCCGATCGGCACCCCCGTGACGATCGCGATGCCGACCGCCACGCTCACGATCGAGATGTGCTCGAGCGTGCGCTCGCCGATGGCCGGCAGGTTGTGCAGGATGAAGGCGATCGTTTCCATTTAAGTGCGCGATGTCGCGGGCGGAACATTTCCCGTCGCATGAAGGCGAGCCCCGGGGCCGGGCCGGTGCGATAGTTTTTCGGTTCTCGTTGCCCTCGGAGCCATGCCATGAGCCCCGCGCGTCCCGCCCGCCTTCTCGACCAGCTCGCCGCCGGACCCGTGATCTGCGCCGAGGGCTACGTCTTCGAGCTCGAGCGCCGCGGCTACCTGCAGGCCGGCGCCTTCGTGCCCGAGGTCGTTCTCGAGCACCCGGAGTCGGTGATGCAGCTGCATCGCGATTTCGTCCATGCGGGATCCGACGTGGTGGAGGCGCTCACCTATTATGCCCATCGCGAGAAGCTTCGCGTGATCAGCCGCGAGCAGGACCTAGAGCGCATCAACCGGCGCGCGCTCGAGATGGCGAAGACGGTCGCCTTCGAGTCCGGCACGCTGCTCGCCGGCGGCATCTGCAACACTAACGTATTCGACCCCGCGGACGCCGCGTCGCACAGTGCCGTGCGCGCGATGTTCGAGGAGCAGGTGCAGTGGGCGGCCGACGCCGGCGTGGACTTCATCATCGGCGAGACGTTCTCCTACGCGCAGGAGGCGCTGATCGCGACCGACGTGATCAAGCGCGCGGGCAAGGTCGCGGTGATCACGCTCGCGATGCACCAGGCGGAGGTCACGCGCGAGGACTGGCCGGTGGCCGACGCGTGCCGGCGCATCGAGGCGGCGGGTGCCGACGTCGTCGGTCTCAATTGCATCCGCGGCCCCGCGACCATGATGCCGCTCCTGCGCCGCGTACGCGATGCGATCAAGGTGCCGATGGCGGCGCTGCCCGTCCCATACCGGACCACGCCCAGCCAGCCCTCGTTCCAGTCGCTGCGAGACGCGCACTATTCGCCGCCTGGCGGGCGGCCGTTCCCGATCGCGCTCGACCCGTTCACCTGCAACCGCTTCGAGATCGCCGATTTCGGCCGCGAAGCGCTCGCGATGGGAATTCGGTACGTCGGCGTGTGCTGCGGCGCCGGGCCGCATCATATCCGCTCGCTCGCCGAAGCCGTCGGCAAGCATCCGCCCGCGAGCCGCTACTCGGCGGACATGTCGAAGCACGCGTTCCTGGGTTCGCACGAGCGGATCAAGCAGGTGCAGAAGGATTACGCCGGCAAGCTCTGAAATGGGGTCAGACCCCATTACACGGCCTGTCCCCTTTTTTCGAAATATTTTGTAATGGGGTCTGACCCCATTTCAATGCACCGACCGTTCATCGCTCGGCCGCCGCCCGTACGCCGCGCGGTAGCAGCGGCTGAAGTGCGACGCGGTGGCGAATCCCGAGGCGACGGCGACATCGAGAATCGGTCGCGCGGTCTGCAGCAGCATCGACCGCGCGCGCGCCAGGCGCGCCCTCATGTAGTAGCGGCTGGGGCTTTCGCGGAGGCGCTGCGCGAACAGCCGCTCGAGCTGGCGTGGCGACAAGCCCACGGCTTGCGCGATCGCCTGTACCGAGCGCGTCTCCTCGCCGGATTCCATCAGCTCGACCGCCGCGATCAGCTTCGGATTGGCCGCGCCGATGCGGGTTTGCACGGCCATGCGCTGCGAATCGCGAGTGTCCCGGATGCGCGGATGGATGAACTGCTCGGACACCGCGCTCGCGAGCGCGCGCCCGTCGCGCTCGCGGATGACGTGCAGCATGATGTCGAGCGCCGCCGTGCCGCCCGAGCAGGTGTACCGCTGGCCGTCGATCGCGAAGATGTCCGGCGTGGTGCGCACGCGCGGGTAGCGCTCGGCGAACGCCGCGAGGTTTTCCCAATGCACCGCGCAGCTGCGGCCGTCGAGCAGCCCCGCGTCGGCTAATACATAAGCGCCGAGGCTGATCCCCCCGAGCGACGCGCCCGAGCGCGACAGCGCGCGGAGCCATTTCGCGACGGCGGGTGCCGCCGCCTTCGGGTCGTGCGTGCCGGCGCACGCGAGCATGAGGTCGACCGGCGCTGCGTCGCCGATAGCATGCTGAACGGGCACGTCGATGCCGTTGCTCGCTCGCACCGGGCGGCCGTCGCGCGAGACGAGCGTCCAAGCATAAAGCACCCGGCCGCTCAGCCGGTTCGCCGCGCGCAGCGGCTCCAGCGCCGCGGCGAACGCCAGCATCGGGAACTGCGGGACCAGATAGAACCCGACGCGGTAGGGGCGCGGCTTGCCTGTCTGCGACATGCTGCGATGGTAGCGCGAGATCTCTCCGACGTCCTATCGCGCAGGCGGCTTGGTGAACAGCGCCATCGCCTCCTGGGCCAACACGCCGCCGGTGATCGAGATCGGGGCGAAGCTGGCGTGCGCCGCCAGGTCCTCGCTCGTGACCGTGATCTGCCCCATGATCGACGCGAGCTGCGCGATCGACGCCGCGTACACCATGCGCCCGAAGTGGCACCACAGGATCGCACCCATGCACATCGGACACGGCTCGCCCGACGTGTAGAGCGTGCTCCCCTGCAGCGACGCCGGGCCGTGCGCAGCCAGGCAGCGGCGGATCGCCACCATCTCGCCGTGCGCCGTCGGGTCGTGCAGCGTCTTGCCGAGGTTGCGCCCGCGCGCGATGGCCTTGCCGTCGCGCACGATCACCGCACCGAAGGCGAAGTCGCCGCGCTGCGCCTCGTCGAGCGCCATGCGCATGAAGCGGAGGTCGTCGGCCGATGGCGCGGCGCTCGCTTGGGCCAGCGCGGGCTGCGCAATCGCGGCCGTCGTGAGTGCGGCGACGAAGCGACGGCGGCCGCTCGCCGGACCTCTGTGTTCGTTCATTGCTCGCGCACCATCGAGGATGAATCTTGAAAGGGCTCGAGCCACGCCTTGGCTTCGGCGACGGCCTCGTCCAAGGTCAGCGCGTGGCCGGCGTCGTAGGCGCTTTCGAAGTCGGCGTTGCCCATCGCGTTCCTCATGCGCCCGGCCACGCGACGTCGAGCAGCTCGTCCTTCGGGACCAGGCGCTCGCGCCGCTCGATGAGCGCAACGAGCACGTCGAATGCGCGCGCGCCGAGCGCCGCGGGCACGCCATCCGCACTGAGCTGGCGAATCGCCGGATTGAGCTCGAAGCGGCCGAATCGGTAGGTGGGCGTCACGACCGAAGCGTGGCCACCAGCCGCTGCGGTTTCAAGAGCAGGTCGAGCGCGTCGCGGATGTCGCGCGCGACGGCGTCGCTGCCGGCAACCGCGTCGCCTGCGAGTCCTTCGTCGCCGAGCACGCCGATGCCGAGCGCCGCCTCAGCGAGCATGAGCCGATCATTGCGGCCGTTGCCGATCGCGGCGACGCGATGCGCGCCGTGACCGCGCACGATCTCGAGCTTGGCCTCGGCCTGGCGCTCGGTCCCGATCACCACGATCTCTGCGGGCACCGCGCGCAGCTCGCGGCGCGCCGTGCCGAACGTGTCGGCCGTGACGACCTGAACGCGCAGGCCGCGCGCAAGCCGGAGAAGGCGCCCGCGCACGCCGGCCAGAAGCTTGCCGTCGCGTGCGAGGGTGCCGTTGAAGTCGCACAGGAGCACTTCGAGCGCGAGGCGCCCGAAGCCCGGGATCGCGATCTCGATCACGGCGCGGGGGGCTCGCCCAGCGTGCCGAACTCGGCCGGTATCTTCGAATAGAAGAGATGGACGTTCTCGCGCCGCAAGCGGTCGAACAAACGCTCCGCCTCTTCCGTGGTCACGATCATGACCACCTCGATCGGCTGGTCGACGAGCTCGACGAAGTGCACCGAGTGGATGCGGCGATGATGCCCGAACCCCTCGCCGGCGGCGATCAGCGTCGCGCCCGTCAGCTTGAGCTCGCGCGCGATGTGGATGAGCCAGTCGCCGACCGGCTTGCCGTTGTGGCGGTGCTTCTGCACCGTGAAGAACGTGACCTGGAATCCGTTCATGCGCACCTCTGCACGTCACGCCACCGCCGCTAGCCCCGGAACATCGCCTCGTAGCGCTGGCGCAGCTCACGCTTGAGAAGCTTTCCGCTCGGGTTCTTGGGCAGCGCGTCGACGAACACGACCGCCTTGGGGCACTTGAAGGCCGCGAGGTGCTCGGCGCAATGCGCGAGCACCTGAGCTTCCTGCAGCGCGTGGCCGCTCTTCGGCACGACGACCGCGATCACCGCTTCCACCCAGCGCGGATGCGCCACGCCGATGACGGCGACCTCCGACACCTGCGGCAGTCGATACACGGCCTCCTCGACCTCGCGGCTCGCGACGTTCTCGCCCCCTGTCTTGATCATGTCCTTCTTGCGGTCGACGACGTAGATGTAGCCCTCGTCGTCCACCGTTGCGAGGTCGCCCGAGTGGAACCAGGCGCCGGCGAAGGCAGCCTTCGTGCGCTCCTCGTCCTTGAAGTAGCCCTGCATGAGATGTGGGGAGCGATGCACGATCTCGCCGACTTCGCCCGGCTTCACGTCGCGCATGTCGTCGTCGACGACGCGCGTCTCCACGTTGAGGACCGGGCGCCCGCACGAGCCGGGCTTGCGCAGCTGGTCCTCGGGCGCGAGCATCGTCGCGAGCGGCGCGATCTCGGTTTGGCCGTACAGGTTCCACAGCCGCACGTTCGGCAGGCGGCTCGCGAGCTCGCGCTGCACCTCCACCGGCATGATCGAGGCGCCGTAGTAGCCCTTGGCGAGCGTCGCGAGATTCGTCTTGTCGAAAAGCGGCGAACGCAGGAGCGAGATCCACACCGTCGGCGGCGCGAAGAACGACGTGATGCCGTGGCGCTCGATGAGCGGCAGCAGGTTGTCCGGCGTGGGCTTGGCGGTGATGACGTTCGTCGCGCCGACGTAAATCGACGGCCCGAGGAAGACGTCGAGCTGTGCGCAATGATAGAGCGGGAGCGCGTGAAGTGCCAGGTCGCGCGTCTCGATGCACGCATCGACGACACAGCTCACGTACTGCGCGATCACCGCGTCGTGAGTGAGCATCGCCCCCTTGGGCAGCGACTCGGTGCCGCTCGTGTAGACGATCTGCGCGACGTCGCCCGCGGCGAGCTCGGCGTCGGGAGCGGGCGCCTTCGGCGATGCAAGCGCATCGAAGGCGATCATGCCGCAGATCGGGTCGGACGGCTCCTCCGAGGGAAGCCACAGGAAATCCTCGACCGCCGTACCCTGGGCGACGGCGGCGCGTGCGAGCTCGGCGAGCCCGGAGTCCGTGGCCAGCATTCGCGCTTCCGCATGCCGCAGGATGTACGAGGCCTCCTCGGCCTTGAGCATGAAGTTGATCGGGACGAGCACCGCGCCGCGGCGCGCGAGCGCGAAGCGCAGCGCCGCGAAGCCGTGCGAGTTGCGCGCGAGCACGGCGACGCGGTCGCCTTTGCCCACGCCGCGCTCGGCGAGACCCGCAGCCAGACGGTCGCACAGCCCGTCGAATTGCGCGTAGGTCCAGCGCGTGTCCCCGCACACGATCGCGAGCTTGTCCGGATAGCGCGCGGCGCTGCGATGCAGAAGGTCGGCGATGGTCTGGCGATGAATCGGTGCGTGCATGGTCGGCCGTCCCGTAGCAACGACGACCCAATATAGCGCGAGTCCGGCCGGCCTGCACGTCGGTTGCGCGAGGCGGTATGCTCGCGGTCGGCATCAGGTCGATCGGGGAGATCGCGGATGAATCGAGCGAGCATCGCGAGCGTAGCCCTCGCCTGCGCCGTCGTCGCGCCGTGGGCGGGCGCCGCCGGCTTCCAGGACTTCGCGGGCACGTGGATCGTTCGCAGCTCGACGGCGGCGCCATGGAAGGAATCGGACAATCCGGTCGGCGCGACGGAGGACAAGCGCATCGTCGGCCGCAGCGTCACGTTCGCCGCAAGCGCCGTGACCGGCCCGTCGCCGATCGGCTGCGCCAAGCCCGTGTACAAGGTCGACACCGTCGGCCCCGACATGATCTTCGAGGGGCAGCTCGCCGAAGCCGGGGGTGGCGCCAAGGCGCCCGACGCCGCCGCGTCGGCGGCGAAGCTCGGATTCGCCGAGCCGCAGCGCATCGAAACCCTCGATGCCGGATGCACCGAGGTGCAGTTTCACCTCGTCAAGCCGGGCACGCTGGCGTTCGGCCTCAACAACCGCGTGTACGTCATGACGCGGAAGTCGTTTACCGTCCCTTGAAGTCCGCTTTGCGCCGCTCGAGGAACGAGCGCACGCCTTCGGCCGCGTCCTCGCTGCGCATGACGGGCACCAGATCGCGGAAGATCTGGCGCACCGCGTCGGCATGCTCCGCCTCGAGCCCGAAGCGCGTCGCCTTGAGCACCCCCTGCACGCCGAGCGGCGCGGCGGCGGCAATCGCCTGCGCGTATTCCATAGCCTTTGCGAGCTGCTCGCCGGGCTCGACGAGCGCCTGCACCATGCCCCAGCGGAAGGCGTCCTCGGCGGACCACCGGTTGCCGGTCAGGAGCACTTGATGCGCGTTGCCCCAGCCGACCTCGCGCGGCAGGCGCAGCGTGGCGCCGCCGCACGGGTAGATGCCACGCTGAACCTCGAGCATCTGGAACCACGCGTCGTGCGCGGCCACGCGGATCTCCGTGTTCAGAAGGAACTCCACGCCCCAAGTGAAGCAGTAGCCCTGCACGGCGACGACGACGGGCTTGCGATGCGGCTCGCCGGTGAGGCCGAACGGATCGATCTCGCTCTCGCCGATCGCGAACGGCATGCCGCTGCCGAACTGCTCGGTCCACAGGTCGAGCTGCAATCCGGCGGTGAAGTGCTTGCCCTCGGCATGTACGACGCCCACGCGCAACGCCGCGTCGTGGTCGAGACGATGCAGCGCCCTGCCCAATGCGTGATACATGCCGGGCGTCATCGCGTTGAGCTTCTCGGGTCGGTTCAGCTTGACCAGGAGGATGTGCCCGTCCTGCGTCACCTCGACATGCTCCATCGGATGCCTCTTCCCGCTACTTGACCTGGCTCCCGGCGGCGGCGGTCGGCGCGGCGACGTCCGGCCCCGGCCCGACCATTCGCAGCGCACCGTTGTCCATGAGTCGCTTGACCTCGGGCGAGACCAGAATCGCGTTTTTCGCAGCCCTGCGCAAGCGATCCACCGCGTCGTCGTCGAGCACGAACGACGTAGGCAGGGTGTTGAGATAGTCCCGCTCGGCCTTGTCCGGCAGCACGCCGAACGAAACGTCGATGACCCGGATGTTGATGTCGGGCGCGCGCATGACCGTCTGCAGCTTGTCGGCGAGCGCCGGGTAGCTCTTGATGATGTCGCGAACCTGGCGCAGCTGCGCCCACCGCGCCTGGATGTCCCTGAGTGTTTCAACCGTATCGTATGAATAGCGGTCGATCGGCGTTCCCGTTGCCTTGATCAGCACGTCGAAGAGCGCCGGCGGGTTCTCGTGCGTGTCCCAGTCGTTGGGAGGCGTGGCCAGCGAGTTGACGATGAAGATGAACATGTTCCGGACGTGATCGTAAGGCGTCGCCTGCCCCGCCGCGTGCAGCGCTTCAAAGGTCGACAGCACGTCGAGCACGCCGCGCATGCCGACGTTGTCGGAGACGCCGCCGTCCACGAGGTGGAGGTACGGACGGTGCTCCCGGTCGGCGAACGCCTCCAGCTCTTGCAATCGCTTCACCGTTCGCGCAGCCGGCCGCGGCGGATCGGGGTTATCGAGAAACGCCTTCGCCCACGGCGGCAGGCGGTAGCCGCAGGTGCCTCCGTAGTTGTCGATCGTGATCGACGAGAGGACGACCGGGACCGCCGAGGACGCCGCGGCCGCCCTCGCGATGCGCACGCTCGACAGGTCGGTGCAAAGCACATCGAAGTTCTCGGGGTTGAAGACCAGGCGCGTGCCGTCCGCGAGATCGGTCGCGCTCACCAGGATCCGCGGCCCGTCCCGGCGCAAGTCCTTGAACGTCGCCCCGTTGAACAGGATCTCGTCGTACAGGTTGGCGGCGAGCTCGGAGCGCCCCCATCCGCTCGAGCCGAGCGAGGCCCAGTTCGACGGACTCAGCGCCCGCTCGATGAGCTCGCCCTGCACGTTGCGCTTGAGGAAGTTCTTCTCGTAGACGTCGAACAGCTTGTCGCCGTAGAGGCCGAAGGCCAGCGCGGTGAAGCTGCCGCCGGAGATTCCCGTGATCACGTCCACCGTGTCGAGCACGCGAACCTTGCGGCCGCTCTTCGTGGTCACCTCCATGTCGCGCAGCGTCTCGAGCACGCCATACGAGAATGCGGCAGCGCGCGTCCCCCCGCCGGAGAAGGCGAGGATCACGAGTGTGGCGTTGTCCTCGGCACTTTCGGACGGCCGCTCGATGCGGTACGCCTTGCCGGGGTCGTAGTTCGTGAGCGGAGGATTGACGGGACGCGTCGCGCACCCACCGAGAAGGATTGCCGCGGCAATCGCTGCGATTAGCTTCATGACTCCCCCAGGGCGAAACGGTGCTCGGCAAGATGCCGTGGAAAAACGGTTGGCGGGGCCAAGCTTAGGCGATGTGGCGGCGCACGCCTATCCGACCAAGGTTCTACACCATCGGCGCCATCGCAGCCCGAAACGCCAAGGGCTTGCATCGCTGCAAGCCCTTGAAATGTTGGTAGGCCGTGCAGGATTTGAACCCACGACCAACCGTTTGAGAGTGCGACGCCCGGGCCATCTCGCATGTTCCTCGCGGTTCCCGCGTCTTGAATCTTCAGGGACTTAGCTTGTAGTGTAACTGCAATCCTGTTCCCGGGTTCGCCCGCGCTTGCCCGCGTTTCCTTGGGCGGCTTCACCAGATTTACACCGAGACCGCCCTGCTGGCAGACGATGGCCGGTAGCTCCTGCGTCCGTACCGATCCTGATTTGCAGTTGACTGCAAATCCACTCAGGTCGTCTCGACGCCATAAAACCGCGCCAGAGGCGCTGGAAGGGGCGCGGACCAGCTTGGCCGCCTCTTGGGGTCGCGTAGCGGCTCCATGAGTTGTGGCCCAGACGCGGCCGCCTCTGCTATTGTGAAACACGTGAACGACGAGAAGATCAGGGTACGCGTCACGAGCTCCGGGCAGACGCTCGAGGTCGTGGTCTTCAACAAGCGTCTCGACGTCATTACGGTGGTGCTGGGCGAGGGCGTCCACAACGTGCGCGTCGACCTGACGCCTACACGCAACGGCATGGCGTACGC
>DATJXV010000008.1:0-4491 GCA_035499955.1 Casimicrobiaceae bacterium | reverse complement strand
AATCGCTGATGGGTGTCGCGTTCAGGACGGGCGCCGTGCGCGCTCGGTCGAGCCCGCGAGAGCCGGCGCTGAGGAAGGCGAGAGTTTGCTACGACCACCTCGCCGGCGAAGTCGGCGTGCGCATCTACGAGGGGCTGATGCAGCGCCATGCGCTCGTGCCGAGCGCCGATGGCCTCGCGCTCAGCGCGAGCGGACGGCGGCTGTTCAAGAAGCTCGCCATCGACACAGACGCGCTCGCGAAGCAGAAACGTGCGTTCTGCCGCGCCTGCCTCGATTGGAGCGAGCGCCGTCATCATCTGGCCGGCGCGCTGGGCGCCGCGCTGCTCGATCGCCTCGTCGAGCTGGGCTGGGCCAGGCGAGCCAAGGATTCGCGCGTCGTGTCGCTGACGCCCAACGGCCTGCAGTCGCTCTACCGGATGTTCTAACCGCCCTCGGCGTTACATCGCGCAACCGCGGCGCGACGCACTCGGTGAAGGCGGGACGGGCTAGAATAGCCGTGATGAGCCCGGCAGCGTTCCTTCTTCCGCCGTCGTGAGTCCCCTGGCTTCCCAAATCGCGCCGCGTTCTTCGCGCTGAGCCCGCCGGATCATGGCCACAACGGGGGTGCGCGATGACCGGCACGCGTCGCGGCGACGCTTCTTGTCCTGCGCGGTCGCGACGATCGCGCTCGCGGCGTTTCCCTGCCTGGGCGGGGAGGCAGGCGAGTATCCCTCGCGTTCCATACACGTCATCGTTCCGTCAGCGCCGGGCGGCGCGGCCGACCTCCTCGCCCGTCGCTTCGGCGAAGCGCTCTCGACTTCCCTGCACACGCCCGTGGTCATCGAAAACAAATCCGGCGGATCGGGAGTGATCGGCAACGAGCTCGCCGCACGCGCGCCCGCGGACGGCTATACGCTGCTCTTCGCCACGTCGGCGACACACATCATCGCCGCATATGCGATCCCCGGCCTCCCATACGATCCGCTCAAGGACTTCACGCCCGTCTTCAACATCGGATATGCGACCTCGGTGCTCGTCGTCAATCGCTCGTTGCCCGTGCGCACCTTGCGCGAGCTCATCGCCTACGCGCGAGCGCGGCCCGGGCAGCTGCACTATGCATCCTCGGGCGTCGGGTCGGCGAATCACGTCGACACCGCCGTCTTCGCGGCGCTCGCCGGGATCGACCTCGTGCACGTGCCCTATCGGGGGACGGCGGACGGCTACCGCGCGCTGCTCACCGACGAGGTTCAGATCATGTTCGGGGCGATCACTTCGGCACTTCCCTACGTGCGTGCCGGACGGCTACGCGCGCTGGCCGTGCTGACCGATCATCGCTCGCCACTGCTGCCGGACGTTCCGACGATCGCCCAGGCGGGGCTCGACAGCGTCGACGTGCGCAAGTGGCTCGGCTTCGTCGCGCCTGCGGGCACGCCGCCGGAGATCGTCCAGCGGCTGAACGTCGCGCTGAACCGGATTCTCGACGAGCCACGGATGCGGGCGTGGGTCGAGAGCGAGGGCATGGAGCGCGCCGGCGGATCGGCCCGCGACTTCGACGCCCTGATGCACGCCGATTACGCCAAGTGGGGCCGGACCCTGAGCGAACTCCGGCTGCGTTCCGAATGAAGGTGGACGACGACCGGGCCGCCAAGCTGCGACTGCTCGTGCTGTCGGTGGGGACCCAGGTCGGTCAGAACATCCTGACCACGCTCGCGGGCCGCCGCGAAGGGCTCGAGCTCATCGCCACTTCGTCGGTCGCGCACGAGCCTGCCGTGTTCGACTACGACGTCGTGTACCTGGTGCCTCCGACGGCCGCCGAACCGGAAGGCTTCGAGCGGACGCTGCTCGACATCATCGAGCGCGAGCGCGTGGACCTCGTCATTCCCTGCCGCGACGACGATGTTCTGCATCTCGCCTCGTTGCGCGACCGGCGTCCGGAGCTTGCACCGCGGCTGCTGTGCGGCGGCGCCGAGGCGGCCCGGGTGATCACCGACAAGTGGGCAAGCGCGCAGTTCAGCGCGCGTCACGGGCTTCCCTTCGCACCGTCGCTCGCGTGTGCTAACGGCGCGCAGCGCGCGGCCTTCTTGCGCGAGAATCCCTTCCCGCTCATCGCCAAGCCGCGCCGCGGCTATGCCTCGCAGGACGTGCACCTCATCTGCAACGAAGCGCAGCTCGCGCACGCGCTCGCCCGCGATGAGTGGGTGGTGCAGAAGTTCCTGGGCGATCCGCAATCGGTTGCGGCGTTCAGCGCAGCGTTGGAAACTTCGGGGATACCGCTTTACCACACGTTCCAGGGCCTCAAGCATTCGATCCAGGCGCTGATCGGTCCCGACAGGGCGACCGTCCACGTCATCTGCACGCTCAACGCGAACCGGATGCGCCGCTCGAAACGAGTCGAGGCCGACCGCGATTCCGCCGCCGCGGAGATCGGGGAGCGCTGCGCGCGGGCGTTTTCTGCTGCAGGATGGCGCGGTCCGCTCAACATCCAGTGCCAGCGCAGCGCCGAGGGCGAGCTCCTCATCCACGAGTTCAACGGACGTTTCACCGGCGCGACGGTCGATCGCTGGCTCCTGGGGTTCGACGAAGTCGGTGCCGCGATCGAGTCCTTCACCGGCGTGCGCATCGGTCTCGAGCGCGCGCCGCGCGCCGCGTCGCTGGAGGTCTTCGAGTCGCTCGTCGCGCGCGGGGCCGATCCGCGGGACGTCGACACGCTCGCGCGCGAGGGCAGGTGGCAACGGCCGCGATGACGCCAGACGGCGGCCTGGCGGTGGCGATCGGTCGTGAGTCGCGCGCGCCGGGCATGCTCAGCATGGGATGGCACGCCGACGCCGACGTTTCTTTTCGTCCCGGCGATGAGTTTCCCTTTGAGGACAGAGCCCTCGCGCGCATCGATTGCGGAGGCTTCGTCACAAAGCTCGAGTCGGCGCAGAAGCTTCACTTCCTCCTCGAATGCCGCAGAAGCCTCCGGCCCCATGGCGAGCTGCGGATCACCGTCGATGCTGCCAGCGCCGCGGCGCGAGACCTTGCGCGGCTTGCGGAAAGGGTCGGGCTCGATGCGGAAAACCCCTATTCGGCGCCAGGCGTCGCGCCAGGCCTCCGTGTCACGAAGCCCGATCGCATGCTGCGCGGCGATCCGCTCGTCTCGATCCTCATCCCCGCCTACAACGAGCCCTTCTTCGGCGCTTGCTTCGACAGCGCACTGGCCCAGACCTACGAGCGGATCGAGATCGTGATCTGCGACGATTCTCCGGGGACCGGGATCGAAGCGCTGGCACGCACGCGCGCGAGCCGCTTTCCCGTCCGCTACGAGCGCAACGCGACGCGTCGCGGTCCGCGCGGCAACTTCACGCGCTGCTTCGAGCTCGCCCGCGGCGAGTTCGTGAAGTTCCTCTGCGACGACGATCTGCTCGCGCCCACCTGCGTCGCGAAGCTCCTCGATGCGTTCCGCAACGCGCCCGACATCGCGCTGGCGACGACCGCGAGGCAGCGCACCGACGCGGAGGGGCGCCCGCTGGCCGACCAGCCGGCGACCGTTCCCGTCGTCGCCGAGGATTCCGTCATCGCGGGGTACACACTCGCCAACGCGATGATCTTCGCGGGGCTCAACACGGTGGGCGAGCCGAGCACGACGCTGTTTCGGAAGACCGAGCTCCTGGGCCAGGCGCCCGAGTATTTTCGCTTCGGCGACGAGGCGGGCCACGGCATCATCGACTTGATCACCTGGGCAGCGCTGCTGCTCAGGGGAGACGCGGTCTACCTGCGCGAGCGCCTCTCGTCGTTTCGCAACCACCCGGGCCAGCGCCAGCACGACCCGAAGAAGGCGCAGCGCAATATCGAGAGCATCCGCGGCCTGCAGGCCGCGTGGTTGGCTTTGGGGCTGCACCGCCGTCTAAAGCCGGACGCGCTGCTCGTGAAGCCCTATCCGCCGCCAGCCGATACTGACTGGCGCAGCGAGCCCATGCTCGGATTTGCGGCGCGACCGTCGCCGGCCGCGGGCGCTGGAATGGTGCCGGCGACGCCTTCATCCAACGCCAGCCGATGATCGTCCTCTTCGCCGACCTCGGCGACGGCGACATCTGCGTCGGCCAGGTCAGAGAGGCGCTGCTGGCTCGCTAATCCCGGTAGCCGGCCTCGCTCTGGTGTCGCAAGCGACAGATTATCGGCGCGGCGCTCTCCCGGGGAGCGCGCCGACTTCGTTTCCGATCGACGCGGACAGGTTCCTCAAGTTCCTCGGGCCCCCTGACCCCACAGTGTCACCAGCGCCGGCGTAGATTTAAAATAGCCACGATGTGCCCCGCCGCATCCTTCCACCCCGCCGTCGAAGCCTGGTTCCGCAAGACCTTCGCGGGTCCGACCGAGGCGCAGGCACGCGCCTGGCCGGCGATCCAGGCGGGGCGCCACGTGCTGGTCGCGGCGCCCACCGGCTCCGGCAAGACGCTCTCCGCCTTTCTCGCCGCGATCGACAGCCTGGTGCGCCGCGGCGTGGAGATGCCGCTCCCCGACGAGACCTTCGTC
>DATJXV010000007.1:0-28971 GCA_035499955.1 Casimicrobiaceae bacterium | reverse complement strand
ACCGGGCTCACCTCCAACCCCACGATCTTCGACCACGCGATCAAGGGCAGCTCCGATTACGATGCGGCGATCAGGAGCAAGCTGCGTACCGGGCGCTCCGGCGAGGCGCTGTTCTTCGAGCTGGCGCTCGAGGACATCACGCGCGCTGCCGATCTCTTCCGCCCCGTTTTCGAGCGCACCCGCGGCGTGGACGGCTACGTTTCGCTCGAGGTCTCGCCGCTTCTTGCGCACGACACCAAGACGACGCTCGCGGTGGCGAAGGAGCTGCACGCGCGCGCCGCCCGGCCGAACCTGTTCATCAAGATCCCCGGCACGCCGGAAGGCCTCCCCGCCATCGAGGAAGCGATCTTCGCCGGCGTGCCGATCAACGTGACGCTGCTCTTCTCGCGCGAGCATTACGTGGCCGCGGCCGAAGCGTACCTGCGCGGTGTCGAGCGTCGCATCGCGGCGGGGCTGTCGCCGGACGTCGCCTCCGTCGCGTCGCTGTTCATCAGTCGCTGGGACGTCGCGGTCGCGAGCAAGGTGCCCGCGCCGCTCGTCAACCGCCTGGGGATCGCGATCGGGCAGCGCAGCTACAAAGCGTATTGCGATCTCGTCGCCTCGCCGCGTTACCGCCGCGTCATGAACGAAGGCGGGCGGCCGCAACGCCTGCTCTTCGCGAGCACCGGCACCAAGGACCCCAAGGCATCCGACGTGCTCTACGTCGAGGCCCTGGCTGCGCCGCTGACCGTCAACACCATGCCCGAAGCCACGCTCCTCGACGCCTTCGATCACGGCGACATCGGCCCGACCGTGCCGCCCGACGGCGGCGATTGCGAGGCGGTGCTCGCCCAGTTCGGGAAGGCGGGGGTGGACATCGACGCGCTCGCCGCGCAGCTGCAGGACGAGGGCGCGTCGTCGTTCGTGAAGTCGTGGAACGAGCTGATGGGCGTATTGGCGAGCAAGAGCGAACTGCTGAGGGCGGCATAGGATGAATGTCCTCGTCGTCGACGTCGGCGGCACGCACGTCAAGATCCTCGCCACGGGTCAGAAGGCCGAGCGGCGCATGGACTCGGGGCCCGCGATGACCGCGGCCCAGATGGCCGCGGGCGTGCGCGCGCTCGCCAAAGGGTGGAAGTACCACCGCGTGGCCATCGGCTATCCGGGGGTCGTCGCGCGCAACAAGCCCGCGGTCGAGCCGCACAATCTAGGCAAAGGCTGGGTGGGCTTCGATTACGAGACTGCGTTCGGCTGCCCCGTGCGCATCGTCAACGACGCGATGATGCAGGCGCTCGGCGGCTACAAGGGCGGCAAGATGCTGTTCCTGGGCTTCGGCACCGGCCTCGGCACCGCGATGATCGTCGACGGCGTGATGGTCCCGATGGAGCTCGCCCATCTTCCGTATCGCAAGGCCACGTTCGAAGACTACGTCGGCGAGCAGTCGCTGCTTCGTAACGGCAAGAAAAAATGGCGCAAGCACGTGACCGACGTCATCACCCGCCTGTCGGCCGCGCTCGAGCCCGAGGACATCGTGCTCGGCGGCGGCAACGCCGCGCACATCGCCGACCTGCCGCCGCGCTGCCGCATCGGACCCAACGAGAACGCGTTCCCCGGCGGATTCCGCCTGTGGGCCGATGGCGCCGGCCGCCGCGCGAAGCCGGCCGCCAAGCGCGGCGCGGCGAAGCGCGCCCGCAAGTTGAAGAGGAAGTGACGAATGACCGTCGCGCCACTGACCGCACGTCCCGCCTACAAGGCGCTCTCCGCTCATGTCTCCAAGCTGCGCAACGTCACGCTCAAGGAGCTTTTCGCGCAGGATCCGATGCGCGGCCAGCGCCTGACGGTCGAGGCGGCCGGGATCTACGCGGATTATTCGAAGAACCGCGTCACCGACGAGACGATCGCGCTGCTCCTGCAGCTCGCCGAGGAGTCGGGGCTGCGCGAGCGCATAGACGCCATGTTCCGCGGCGACCGGATCAACGTCTCCGAGAATCGCGCCGTGCTCCATGTCGCGCTGCGCGCGCCGAAGGGCGAGGTGATCAAGGTCGACGGCCACGACGTCGTGCCCGACGTGCACGCCGTGCTCGACAAGATGACCGCGTTCGCCGACCGCATCCGCTCCGGCGAATGGAAGGGTCACACCGGCAAGCGCATCCGCAACGTCGTCAACATCGGCATCGGCGGCTCCGACTTGGGCCCGGTGATGGCCTACGAGGCGCTGCGCTTCTACAGCGACCGCGCCATGACGTTCCGCTTCGTGAGCAACATCGACGGCACCGACTTCGCCGAGGCGGTGCGCGACTTGGACGCTGCGGAGACGCTATTCGTCGTGTCGTCCAAGACGTTCACCACGCTCGAGACGATGACCAACGCGCACACGGCGCGCGACTGGGCGCTCGCCAACCTGGGCGGCAGCTCGGCCGCGGTGGCCAAGCACTTCGTCGCGGTTTCGACGAACACGGCGAAGGTCGAGGCGTTCGGCATCGACACCGCCAACATGTTCGGCTTCTGGGACTGGGTGGGCGGGCGCTACTCGATGGACTCCGCGATCGGCCTGTCGACGATGCTCGCCGTCGGACCGGACAACTTCCGCGCGATGCTCGCCGGCTTCCACGAGGTGGACGAGCATTTCCGCACCGCGCCGTTCGAGCGCAACCTGCCCGTGCTCCTGGGCCTGCTCGCCGTCTGGTACAACGATTTCTTCGGCGCGCAAACGGTGGCCGTCCTGCCGTACGAGCAATATCTGAAGCGCTTCCCGGCGTACCTGCAGCAACTCACGATGGAGAGCAACGGCAAGCACGTCACGCTCGCCGGCGCGCACGTCGACTGCGACACGGGGCCCATCTATTGGGGCGAGCCGGGAACGAACGGCCAGCACTCGTTCTACCAGCTCATCCATCAGGGCACGCGACTCATCCCCTGCGACTTCATCGCGTTCGCCAAGGCACTCAACCCTCTCGGGCCGCATCACGACATGCTGGTAGCCAACGTATTCGCGCAGGCCGAAGCGCTCGCCTTCGGCAAGACGCCGGAGGAAGTGAAGGCCGAGGGCACGCCGGACTGGCTCGTGCCGCATCGCGTGTTCGAGGGCAACCGTCCGTCCAACGTGATGCTGCTCGAAGCACTCACGCCGGCCGCGCTCGGACGCCTCGTCGCGCTCTACGAGCACAGCGTGTTCACGCAAGGCACGGTGTGGAGCATCGACTCGTTCGACCAGTGGGGCGTGGAGCTCGGCAAGGTGCTCGCGCAGCGCATCATCCCCGAGCTTTCGAGCCCGACGGAGCCCAAGCTCGCGCACGACAGCTCGACCACCGCGCTCATACGGCGGTATCGCCAGCATCGAGAATAGACTCGCCCGGCGCGGGTGCCCGGCCGCAGTCCTTCGTAAAACCAACCACACGGAAAGGCTCGTCATGCAACTCGGAATGATCGGCTTGGGCCGCATGGGCGCCAACATGGTGCGCCGCCTCATGAAGGACGGTCACCAGTGCGTCGTGTTCGACATGTTCCCGAAAGCGGTCGAGGCACTGGTGGCCGAGAAGGCGACCGGCGCGTCATCGATCGCCGACTTCGTCGGCAAGCTCGCCAAGCCGCGCGCGGTGTGGCTCATGGTGCCTGCGGCGGTGGTCGACGCGACGATCCACCTGGTGGCGCCGCTGCTCGAGCCGGGCGACACGATCATCGACGGCGGCAACTCGTATTACATCGACGACATCCGCCGCAGCGCCGAGCTCGCGCCCAAGCAAGTCGACTACGTGGACGTCGGCACGAGCGGCGGCGTTTGGGGCCTCGAGCGCGGCTACTGCATGATGATCGGCGGCCCGGACGCCACGGTGCAGCGCCTTGACCCGATCTTCAAGACGCTGGCGCCGGGCCGCGGCGACATCGAGCGGACGCCGGGCCGGGAAAAGGTCGGCGGCACCGCGGAGCTGGGCTACCTGCATTGCGGTCCCAGCGGCGCGGGCCACTTCGTGAAGATGGTCCACAACGGCATCGAATACGGGATCATGGCCGCGTATGCCGAAGGCCTGGGCATCCTGCGCTCGGCCAACGTCGGCAAGCAGAAGCACGCCGTGGACGCCGAGACCACGCCGCTGCGCGACCCCGCGCATTACCAGTACGACCTCGACCTTCCCGACGTGGCCGAGGTGTGGCGCCGAGGCAGCGTGATCGCGTCGTGGCTCCTCGACCTCACGGCATCGGCGCTGCTCAAGGACCCGCAGCTTGCCAATTTCGAAGGGCGCGTTTCGGATTCGGGCGAAGGCCGCTGGACGATCAAGGCCGCGATCGACGAGGCCGTGCCAGCGCCGGTGCTCACCACCGCGCTGTACGAGCGCTTCAGCTCGCGCGGCGAAGCCGACTTCCAGAACAAGCTTCTGTCCGCGATGCGCTTCGAGTTCGGCGGGCACCTCGAGAAAAAAGCATGACCGACACCCTGCATTCCGACGCGCTGGTCTTCTTCGGCGCCACCGGCGACCTCGCGTACAAGAAGATCTTTCCCGCGCTGCAGGCGATGATCAAGCGCGGCGTGCTCGACGTGCCCGTGATCGGCGTCGCCAAGCAGGGCTGGAACCTCGAGCAGCTGCGCGCCCGCGCTCGCGACAGCCTCGCCCATCACGGCGGCGTGGACGAGGCGGCGTTCGCCAAGCTCGTGTCGCTGCTTCGCTACGTCGACGGCGACTACGCCGACCTCGCGACGTTCACCCAGCTTCGCGCGGAGTTGAAAGACGCGCAGCATCCGGCGCACTACCTCGCCATCCCGCCGGTGCTGTTCGGCTCGGTGGTCGAGCAGCTTGCCAAGGCGGACTGCACGCGCGGCGCGCGCGTCATCATCGAGAAGCCTTTCGGACGGAACCTGCAGTCGGCGCGCAGCCTCAACGCGATCCTGCTTTCCACGTTCGACGAGGCGCACATCTTCCGCATCGACCACTACCTCGGCAAGCGGCCGGTGCACAACATGCTGTTCTTCCGCTTCGCCAATGCCTTCCTCGAGCCGATCTGGAACCGCGAGTACGTGGAGAGCGTGCAGATCACGATGGCCGAGAACTTCGGCGTGCAGGGACGCGGCAAGTTCTACGACGAGACCGGCACCGTGCGTGACGTCGTCCAGAACCACCTCTTCCAGGTGCTCTGCAACCTCGCGATGGAGCCGCCCGTGCGCACCGACAGCGAGACGCTGCGCGACGAGAAGGTCAAGGTGCTGAAGTCGATCAGGACGCTCGAGCCGGGCGACCTCGTGCGCGGCCAGTTTCGCGGCTACCTGCGGGAGCCCGGCGTGGAGCCCGACTCGCGCACGGAGACGTTCGCCGCGGTCAAGCTCACGCTCGACTCCTGGCGCTGGCAGGGCGTGCCGTTCTACATCCGCGCGGGCAAGAACCTGCCCGTGACCTGCACCGAAGTGATGGCCCGCTTCCGCCGGCCGCCGGCGATCTTTCCGACCTGCACGGCGCCATGCAACCACGCGCGATTCCGCATCAGCCCGGAGGTCCAGATCGCAATGGGCGCGGTGGTCATGGACGCGAGCGAGCAATTCGTCGGCCAGACGATCGAGCTCCTCGCGGCGCATCACCCCACCGCGGACGAGATGGACGCGTACGAGCGCGTGCTCGGCGACGCCATGGCCGGGGACGCGACGATTTTCGCGCGCGAGGACTACGTCGAGGAGGCGTGGCGCATCGTCGACCCCGTGCTCGCCGGGCGTACGCCGGTGTACCCGTACGATCCCGGCCAGTGGGGACCGCCGCAGGCCAATGAGCTCACGCCGCCCGGCGGCTGGGACGACCCCGAGACGAACAGCGCGTCGACGTTCTGACGTCCCGACCCCGATGCAAGTCGACGTTCTCGCCGATCCCGACGCCGTCGCCGCTGCCGCCGCCGCCTTCATCGCGCAGCAGGCGGCCGCCGCGATCGCCGGACGTGGGCGCTTCAAGCTCGCAGTAAGCGGCGGCCGCACGCCGTGGGCGATGCTGCGCGAGCTCGCCGCGTTGAAGGTCGACTGGACCAACGTGCACGTGTTCCAGGTCGACGAGCGCGTCGCGCCGCCCGGCGACGATTCCCGCAACCTGACGCACATCCGCGAGAGCCTGCTCGACCGCGTTCCGATTCCCGCCGCGAACATGCACCCGATGCCGGTGGAGGCGAACGATCTCGTGGCTGCGGCCGCGCGCTACGCGCAGACGCTGTCGACGATCGCCGGCACACCGCCCGTGCTCGACCTCGCGCACCTGGGCCTCGGCCCCGACGGCCACACCGCGTCGCTCGTTCCTGGCGATCCGGTGCTCGACGAGGACTTCCTCAACGTGTCGCTCACGCAGCCGTACCAGGGGCATCGACGCATGACGCTCACCTACCCCGCACTCAACCGCTCGCGCTGCGTGCTGTTCGTCGTGACCGGCGCGGAGAAGGTCGAGGCGCTCTCGCAATTGCGCGCCGGCGACCGCCGTATCCCCGCCGCGCGCGTCACGGGCGAGCGCGCGCTCGTGATGGCCGACGCCGCGGCGGCGGGCGGCGCTACGACATGACACCGGAGCCTCCGATGGACTTTCCGCGCAACCAGGATATCGACACGCTGTGCATCAACACGATCCGCACGCTTTCGATCGACGCCGTGCAGGCGGCGAACTCCGGTCACCCGGGCGCGCCGATGGCGCTCGCGCCGCTCGCCTACGTGCTGTGGAACCGCGTGATGCGCTTCGATCCCGCCGACCCGATCTGGCCCAACCGCGACCGCTTCGTGCTGTCCAACGGCCACGCCTCGATGCTGCTGTGGTCGATCCTCCATCTCAGCGGCGTCAAGGCGGTGAATGCCGAGTACGAGGTCCTCGGCCGCGCCTCGGTCACCCTCGACGACATCAGGCACTTCCGCCAGATCGGCAGCCACGCGCCGGGGCATCCCGAGTATCACCTCTCCTCGGGGGTCGAGGCCACGACGGGCCCGCTCAGCCAGGGCATCGCGACGAGTGTCGGCATGGCGATGGCGCAGAAGTGGCTCGCCGCGCGCTACAACAGGCCCGACCTGCCGATCTTCGACTACCGGATTTACGTGACCTGCGGCGACGGCTGCCTCATGGAAGGCGTGGGCGCCGAGGCGGCGTCGCTCGCCGGACATCTTGCGCTCGACAACCTCTGCTGGATCTACGACAACAACCACATCACCATCGAAGGCAACACGCGCCTCGCGTTCACCGAGGACGTCGCTGCACGATTCCTGGGCTACCAGTGGAACGTGCTGCGCGTCGGCGACGCCAACGACATCGAGCGGATCGAGCACGCGATCACGGTCGCCGGGCTCACCAAGGGGCGGCCGACGCTCATCATCCTCGACACCCACATCGGCTACGGATCGCCGCATCGCCAGGACACCGCGGCGGCGCACGGCGAGCCGCTCGGCGTGGAGGAGGTGAAGCTCACCAAGCGCGCGTACGGCTGGCCGGAAGACGCGCAGTTCCTCGTGCCCGACGGCGTGAAGGAGCACTTCGCGGCCGGCGTCGGCGCGCGCGGCGCAAAAGACCACGCGGCGTGGAACGCTTTGTTCGCGAAATATCGCAGCGAGTACCCGGCGCTCGCGGCGGAGATCGACCAGATGCAGAAGCGCGAGCTGCCCGTCGGCTGGGACCGCGGCCTGCCGGTGTTCCCGCCCGATCCGAAGGGCCTCGCGGGCCGCGACGCGTCGAACCAGGTGCTGAACGCGCTCGCGCAGGCCATCCCGTGGTTCCTGGGCGGCTCGGCCGACTTGGGCCCCTCGAACAAGACGACGCTCAAGTTCGAAGGCGCCGGCGAGTTCGAGCCCGGCTCGTATTCCGGCCGCAACCTGCACTACGGCATTCGCGAGCACGCGATGGCCGCGGCGGTCAACGGCATGTCGCTGTCCAAGCTGCGGCCGTTCGGGGCCACGTTCTTCATCTTCAGCGACTACGCGCGCGCCTCGATCCGCCTGTCCGCGCTCATGGAGCTCCCGACGCTCATGGTGTTCACGCACGACGCCATGGGCGACGGCGAGGACGGCCCCACTCACCAGCCGATCGAGCAGCTGGCATCGCTTCGCGCGATGCCCGGCATGACGCTGCTGCGCCCGGGCGACGCGAACGAGGTCACGGAAGCGTACCGCGTCGCGCTCGCGCAGAAGCATCGCCCCGCGTTGATGGTCCTGTCGCGCCAGCCGCTGCCCACGCTCGACCGCTCGCGCCTCGCGCCCGCGTCGGGCGTGGCGAAGGGCGCCTACGTGCTCGCCGATCCGCCGCAGGGGCCGCCGGACGTGATCCTGATTGCGACCGGCAGCGAGGTCTCGCTCGCGGTGGCCGCGCACGATCTGCTTGCCGCGCAGGGCGTCCGCTCGCGCGTGGTGTCGATGCCGTCGTGGGACATTTTCGAGATGCAGGCCAAGGCGTATCGCGACAGCGTGCTCCCACCCGCGATCACGGCGCGTGTGGCGATCGAGCAGGCCTCGACCTTCGGCTGGGAGCGCTACGTCGGATCGCAGGGCCGGGTCATCGGCATGGAGACCTTCGGCGCCTCGGCGCCGCTCAAGGAGCTGCAGAAGACGTTCGGGTTCGAGCCTGACCACGTCGTGGCGGTCGCGAAGGAAGTGCTTGGGCGGGCCTGACGGCTCCCCGCTCAGTCGAACGAACGGCGGTAGTACACGCCCACGCTGCTCACCGTGCCCGCCTCCGCGCGCAGGGTGATCGTGCGCGACAGCGCGTACTCGAGGCGCAGGGCGTTCGACGCGAGGCTCAATCCCTGCTCGTAGACGAGCGTAAGGCGGTCCGAGATGCGCTTGCCGAACGCGACCACCTGGGTGGACGTGCCCGTCGTCACCGAGTTGCCGCTGTCGCGCACCGAAATGTCGTCGAGGCCGAGCCGGTTGGCGATTTGAGTCGTAATCGGCCTCTGGTTCTGGCCGAGCAGCGAAGCGGAGGCGGCCCCGAGCATCGCGAGGTCGTTGCGGCTCGCCCGGTCGAGGCCTTGGCCGGTGAGCAGCCACGACAGCTTTTCGCCGTCGGGCACGGGCGGATTCGACACGAGGCGCACGATCGGCGACTTCACCGTGCCGGTGAGCTCCACGCCGGCCTCCACCGCGAGGTTCTTGCGCAGCGCCACGACGTCGAGGCCCGGGTTGTCGACGGGACCGTCGAACAGCAGGCGCCCGCGGTCGATGTCGAGCTTCTGGCCGAACACGTAGAACGTGCCCGCGACGGCGCGGATCGTGCCCTTCGCGGTGAGCGCGCCCGCGGGCGAGGTCGTGATCTGCACGCGTCCTGCGAGGCGCGTGTCGAGGCCCTCGCCGGTGAAGCGGAAGTCGCGGCCGAGCTCGACGCCGAGGTCGAGCACGAGCGGCAGGTCGCCGAGCGTCGTGTCTTCGACCTTGCGCGGCTGGCCCACGATGACGACGTCGCTCGAAAGCGTCCCGACGCGCGACGGCTCGTAGTCGACGCGGCCTTCCTCCATGCTGACGTTGCCGGTCAGCGCGAGCTTGCGGTCGGCGAGCGCGAGCGCGCCCTTGCCGTCGGCGACCAGGCGCAGGTCGGGCCGGTTCACGATCGTGAAGTCCTTGGCCTCCCATTCGACCCGCGCGGCAGCCGGGCTGCCATCCTGCGCTGCGCGCGCGATCGTGCCTTTGGCGGTGAAGCGGCCGGCGCCGCCCGCCAGGGAGAACTCGTCGAGGACGATCGATCGGTCGGCGAGCCTCGCGCGCAGAACGCCGTCCCTCAGGTGAACGCCGTACTGCGGCAAGTCGAAGCGAAGCGCGTCCCCTGTCATCGTTCCGTCGAAGACGGGCTGCGCGAGCGAGCCGCGCGCGGTGACTGCGATACGGGCGCGCCCGTCCATCACGGCGAGCGTTCCGATCAGCGGCTGCAGCGGCCGCAGCGAAGCGAGCTCGGCGTTGAAGCTCGCGGTGAGCGGGGCGTTGGCGTCGATGCGGCCAGGCACGCGGCCCGCGGCGAGCGTCATGACAGCGTCGGCCGTACCCGCCCGCACCGAGGCGAAACGCGCGGAGGCCGCGAGGGCATCGTCGGTGAAGCGGCCGGCGACTTCGAACGCCGTGATGCCGAGCGCCAGTTCGGATGGCCCGAGCGTTGCGCTCTCGGTCCTGAACCAATCGCCTTTCTCGCGACGGAGGTTGAATGTGCCGGTGAGCCGCGGCGAGGCGGCGATCGACCAGTCGCCCCCGATCTCGAGCGACGAGGCGAACGGCAGGGGACGGCCCGCGAGCTGCGCGAGGGCATTGACGGGCATGCCGGTGAACGACCCCTGTGTGGACACGCGACCCTCGTCGACGACCACGCTCGCGATATCGACGTGGCCGTCGGCAAGCGCGAAGTGGGCGTCACCGACCTCGATGCGGTCGCGCGCGATGGCGACCCGCGCCGGGCCTTTCAGCGAGAACGGATACAGCCCGCCGTTGACGAGGCGCGCGACGGTGCCGGACCAGGTCGGCTCGATCGTTGCGTTTGGCCTCTTCACGTCGGCGATGCCGCCCTGGGCCGACATTGCCAGGTCGATGTCCTCGCTCTTCGCCGCGAACGAAGCCTCGTGCTGCGCGAGCGTGCCGTTGACGGCGAGCTTCGCCGATGCGAGCGAGACTTGCGGCGAAACGATGCGAGCCGCGCTCACCTCGACCTTGATCGGCCGCGCCGACAGCGCGATCGGTCCCGCGGCCCCGCCCGGCGCGATCGACGCCGCGACGTCGACGCTGGCCGCGCGTGCGAGCTTGCCCCATTCGAGGGACGCGGCGCGCGCGTCGACCGTCAAGCCGGGCCTTTGCGGATCGCCCGAGACCGTGCCGCGCGCGCGCAGCGATCCGGCAAGCGGGTCCGGCAGGGTGAACTTCGCGTAGCGCGCCGCGAGCGGCCGCAGCTGCGCCAGGCGCGGGATGTCGACGTCGTAGGTCAGCGTGTCAGCCGGTGTGCCGTAGCCGCCTTTCATCGCGAGTGTCGAGGCGCCGAGGACGAGGTCGACGTTCATGTGCTTTGCGGTGCGCGGCGCGATCTCGGCGTGGGCCGTGCCGCTCGCATCGAGGCCGGCGAAGCGGCTGCCTTTCGCGATCGCCGCGTCGAAGGTCACCGCGAACGGCGCCGCCAGCGTCCCGCGAGCCGCCAGCGTGCCGTCGAGCTGCGCTTCGGGCATCGCGATGAAGCGGGCGGGATCGAAGCGCGTGGCGCGTGCGGACAGCGCGAACGCGCGCGGCGCGGCAAGGTCGATCGTGCCGCTGCCGGTGAGCGTCCCGGCCCCCGCCTGCGCCCGCAGGCTCGAGGCGCTCACGCGGCCGGCCTCCACGGTCGCTGCGAACGCGAGGCCCAGATCGCCCTGGCGAAGGTCGCCGCGCAGCACTTGCCGCGCCTTGTCGACTTCGCCGGCGAGCGTGCCCGACAGCCTCGTCGCGACGAGCGAGGTCTGCACGCGCGCGAGATCGACATTGGTCAGCGAAAGGTCGAGCTTCAAAGGGCCCCCGCGCGCGTCGAGCGAAGCGTTGCCTCGGGCGCGCCCGTCGCCGCTCAACTCGGCGTCGAGCTCGGAAAGCGACAGCACGGCGCCATCCCAGGCGAATCGCGACGTCAGAGCGGTCACCGGAATGCGCCCGCCATCGAGCGGCCCGGCCGCTTCGTTGCGCGCTTTCAAGCTGCCCGCGAATCCGCTCGCCTCGGGGCGCGCCGTCAGCGTGAGCGTCAGCGCGCTTGCCGGAAGTGCCGCGGCGAACTGCGACAGATCGAGGTTGCGCGCATCGACGTCGGCCGAGGTGACGAGCGCGGGCGCGAAGGGCGTGACGCCGGCTTTCACCGCGAGGTCGGCGTTGCGCAACGTGCCCTTCGCGTCGATCGCGATGCGCTCGAGGTTTCCGCCGACCGCAAGCTGCGCCTTGCCGCCCTTGAATTCTCCGTCGCCCTCGAAGTCGAGCGACGCCGAAAGCGCGTAAGGCGGGTTCGCGGCGATCTGCGCGCTACCCGCGAGCGTCCCGTGATCGGTCACGAAGCGCAGCGCGCGGATCGCGTGCTCGTGAGCGCCGCCGGCGTAGCCGAACGTGATGCCGGTGACGAAGCCCGCCTGCTCGCCCGTGCGCCAGTCCAGGCGCTGCACGCCGATGTTGCGCACCTCGACCTCGAGCGGGAGGGCGAGCGTCTGCGGCACGCCCGACGCCGTCTTCTGCGTCTTCCTGAATTCGAGCGCAAGCTCCTTGGCGCCGAGGCCCCGCACGATCAACCTGCGCGACAGCAGATCGAGCGGCGACCACGCCACCGCGGTCTCGCGCGCCTCCACGTCGATCTCGTCGCCGTGCCATGCGATGCGCGCGATGCGAACGGTGGAAAGGAGCGAGCCCTCGGCGCCTTCGATCGTCAGGTGTCCTTCGGCGGCGGCAACGGCGCGCCGCACGACGTAGTCGAGCGCGGTTTGAGTGTCGAGCGTCCAGTACGCGAAGAACAGCATCGCGGCGAGGGCGAGCACGATCGCCGACAGCACGCGCCAGAACCGGCGCACCTTGCGGCGCGGAGGCTGCGCGCTCAAAACGAAAGCCCCACGGAAAAGTGCACGCGCACGCTGTGCACGTCCTGCCCGTACGCGATATCGAGCCGGAAGGGGCCGATCGGCGTGCGCAGGCGGCCGCCGACGCCGTAGCCCAGCGCGAGATGGAAGTCATTGAGCTCGTCGGTCGCGTTGCCGGCGTCGACGAAAGCCGCGAGCCCCCAGGTCTCGTTGACCCAATGGTCGACCTCCGCGCTGGTCACAGCTTCGTAGCGGCCGCCGACGACGGCGTCGCCCAGCGGAACGCCGAGGCTCTCGAACGCATAGCCTCGCACCGTCGTGTCGCCGCCCGTACGGAACAGGAAGGTCGACGGCACGCCGACGCGCGACTGCGCGAGCACCGCGCCGACGTCGGCGCGCGCGATGAACACGTCGGAGCGCGTGAACGGCCACCAGGCTATCGCGCGCCCGATCACGCGGCCGAAGGATTCGGTCGAGGCGCCCGGCACGCCCGCGCCGAGCTGGCCGTTGACCATCCAGCCCCTCGCCGGCTGGAGCAGGTTGTCGACCTCGCGCCACGTGTATTCGCCGTCGACGTACAGGGCGTGCGCCCGCTCGGTCGGGAAGCCAGACGGCGTCTGCTCGTTGCCGTAGAAGCCGACGCCGAACGCCGGCGTGCGCCGCTCCGAGATTCCGCGCCGGCGCCAGGTCACGGCCGCGGTCCGCGTGACGAGGTTCTCGATGTCCGTGCGTTGCAGGCCGGTGGCGTAGGTGTCGATCCAGCCGCTCTCGGTGGGCGGGCGCACGAAGCGCAGGTCGGCCTGCTGCACCTTCGACTCGATGCGCGCGCTCGCGTACATCTGCAGGCCGTGATCGTCGACGTTGAGGTCGGTGTAGGAGATGCTTCCCTGGTATTGCGTGTCGGTCGAATAACCCGCGCCGAACTCCAATCGTCGTGCCGGCGCCTCGAGCACCGACAGCGTCACCGTCGCGTTGTCGGCGTTCTCCACGTTCGTGTCGATCGACGCCTGAACGCTCGCGAAATAGCCGGACGCGAGCAGGCGGCGCACGTAGTCGTCGAGCGCCTCCTGGCCGTAAGGGTCGCCCGGGCGCACGTTGGCGAAATTGCGCACGAGCTCCGGCGTGTACTTGCGAAGCCCCTGGATCTCGATCGCGCCGATGCGAAACGGCGGCCCGCTGTCGATCGACACGGAGAGGTCGGCGCTGTTCGTCGGGGGGTCGATCTTGGCCTCGCTTGCCGTGAGCTTGGCCGCCGCATAGGGGCTCGCGGCAAGCGTGGACACCGCGAGGCGCTTCGCCGCGGTCCAGGTCTCCTGGCGAAACACGTCGCCCTTCGGAAGCAGCCATTCGTCGCGCAGCTTCGTGATCGCCGCGCGGCCGGCGGGCGATTCCCCGGCGGGTCCGATGACGTCGATCGCCACGCTTTCGATGCGCGCGGGCGTGCCGGGGGTCACTCGCAGGTTGACGCTCACCGGGGTGGTCGAGCGGTCGACCTTGACGTCGACGCTCGCGGAAAAGAATCCCTGCGTGGCCGCGGCTTCGCGCGCCTGCGCGACGGCATCGCGCGTCAGGCGATCGAACAGATCCTCCGTCATGTCCTCGAAGTCCTGCCAGCGGATCAAGTCGACCGCACTGCGCATCGCGGCTGCGACGTCGCCGGGCGCATCGACCTCGACCCGATAGCGGATCGCGTCGTCGGCGTGAAGCTGCGCGGCGTCGGGAGACGCCGGCGGAGGGGCTTGGCCCCTAGCGCTCGGCGGAAGCGCGGCGACCGTCGCGAGCGTCAGCGCGAACAGCCAGCAGCGCGAGACGCGCGTTCGAGTCGGAGCAAGCGGCACAGGCCGCATTATCGCCGACGAGCAGCGACGTCAACGGAAGCGGCGCCGGCGCGTCGAGGAACGAGTAGCGCGAAAGATCGTTGAAGTCGTATGGGCTCGGAATCGGCCACAACTGGAAGGACCGATTCGCGGGCGGAAGGATCGGAAGGCGCGGGTTCGAGTAGTCGATGTCGCGCTGATTGTCCTGTCCCCACTGCCAGCGATAGATCGGGTTGCCCTGCGAGTCGTAGCGCGTCGCGCAGCCCCCCAGCGCGGCGCACAGCGCGATTGCGGCGGCGGCATGAATCAGCGTACGGGCGGTGGCATTCACGACGGTCTCCGGGAGGCGTGGCCTATGCGTTCGGATTCTTCACGCCTGGCGCTCGAATGACAAGCGCATAGGGTGCCGCTCATCTGCCGGCCGCGCGTGGTCCGACGCCGGCGCCACAACGCGTCGTCGCGCACAAATCGACCGGACCATGCCGGCGGCATCAACCTGGCCCTTGCGGGCGTGACCGCGTGCGGCCTTCGCTTTCCGCGATTTCCGTCGTGAAACGGCCTGTTTCCTACAATTTGCGAACGATCGTTCGAAAGTGGGAGCGGCCTATCGCAATACCTCCCAAACCACATGCGAAATATTCTCTAAGTCCCTCTTTATCATAAGAAATAGTAATTGTTGCAAAGTCGCAGCTAAGTCCTTGTTCGAACAACGGAAAACATTTGACCTTTCGCGAAGGGGGCGGGTATAGTTCGCCGAAGTGGTAAAAAGTGGGTCAAAGTGGGGTTTCGGAGCGCCGAGTGGGGCGCCCCGACAGCCCCAGGCCAAGAGGGCCCGGGAGCGAGGAGAAGACGGCCGTGGCGGGAGAAGCGGGCGAAAGCGCGGCGTTGCCGGCAACGGCAGCGGTCGACGAGCTGCCGATGTTCCGCGGCGTCACGTCGCTCGCGCTCGACGCCAAGGGGCGCCTTGCGATCCCGTCCCGGTATCGCGACGCGCTCGCCCCGGCGGGAAGCGGCAATCTCGTGCTAACGGCCGATCCCTCGCGCTGTCTCCTGCTCTACCCGCGCACGGCGTGGGAGCCGCTCGAACGGCGCCTGATGGCGCTCTCCTCCTTCGACGCCAAGATTCGCGGACTGCAGCGCCTTCTCGTCGGCCACGCCGACGACGTCGAAGTGGACGCTGCGGGCCGCATCCTCGTGCCGCCCCCGCTGCGCCGCTACGCGAACCTCGACAAGCGCGTCGTGCTGGTGGGGCAGGGCCGCAAGTTCGAGCTATGGGACGAGGCGCAGTGGCAGGTCGAGACGGCGCAGGCCATCGCGTTTCCGGCGGACGGGCTTCCGCCGGAGTTGTCCGGCTTTTCTCTGTAGATGGCGAACGGCGCCCATGTCCCCGTCCTGCTCGAAGAAGCCGTGGCGGCGCTGGAGGTCAAGCCTTCCGGGGTTTACGTCGACGCGACCTTCGGCCGCGGCGGGCACGCCGCCGCCGTCCTCTCTCGGCTCGGTCCCGGCGGCCGGCTCGTCGCCGTCGACCGCGATCCCGATGCCGCCCTTGCCGCGGACGCGCTCGCCGCGCGCGATCCGCGCTTCGCTTTCCGCCGCGCGTGGTTTTCGGAACTCCCCGACGTCCTCGCTGCGCTTGCCCACGCGCAGGTCGACGGCTTCCTCTTCGATCTCGGAACCTCCTCGCCGCAGATCGACGACGCCGCGCGCGGCTTCTCTTTTCGCTTCGACGGCCCCCTCGACATGAGGATGGATCCGTCGCGCGGCGAATCCGCCGCCGCCTTCCTTGCCCGCACGAGCGTGCGCGAATTGACGGAGGTCATCCGGGACTATGGTGAAGAACGGTTTGCTCAATCGATTGCAAGAGCAGTTGCGGCGGCGCGCGCGCGGGAGCCCGTCGTCCGCACGGGGCAGCTTCGCCAGATCGTGGGCGAAGCCGTCGGCGCGCGCACGCGGGGTGATTGGAGTCAGGATCCGGCCACGCGGACGTTCCAGGCCCTTCGGATTTTCGTGAACCGGGAGCTGTCTGAAGTAGCGCTCGCGCTGCCGGCCGTCGTGCCGTTCCTGCGCGCCGGCGGGCGCCTTGCCGTGATCAGCTTCCACTCCCTCGAAGACCGCATCGTCAAGCGCTTCATCGCCCGCGCATCGAGGCCGTTTGCCGGCGATCCGGCCGCCGCGCGCCTCGCGATCCGCAGCGACGCGCTGCCCGGTGCACCGCTTGCTGCGGTCGGACGCGCGGTGAGACCGTCGGCGGCCGAGGTCGAGCGCAACCCGCGCGCGCGCAGCGCCGTGCTGCGCGTCGCCGAGCGCACCGCGCATCCGCTGCCGGCCGGCTGGCCGCGCGGCTACGTCGATCTGGCTGCATGACGCGCGTGAACCTCCTGCTGCTCGCCGTCCTCGTCGTGTGCGCGCTGTCGCTGGTCACCTCGCGCCACCAGGCGCGGCGGCTCTTCGTCGAGCTCGAGCGGGCGCAAGCCGAGGCCCGCGCGTACGACACGGAGTTCGGCCAGCTCCAGCTCGAGCAGTCGACGTGGGGCATGCCCGCGCGCGTGGAGAAGATCGCGCGCGAGCAATTGCGCATGCAGCTGCCCACGTCGGCACGTACCGAGGTCGTACCCGTACCGGGAGCTGCGAAGTGAGGGCGGCCGCGCTGCGCCGCGCCCCGGAGCCGACGACGCTGCCGCGCTTGCGCGCGCCGATCGTCTTCGGCGCGCTCGCGCTGCTGTTCGCGGGCCTCGTCGCGCGCTCCGTGTACCTCATGTGGATCGACAACGAGTTCCTGCAGACTCAGGGCAGCGCGCGCCACTCGCGCGACCTCGAAGTGCCCGCGCATCGCGGCCGCATCGTCGATCGCTTCGGCGAGCCGCTCGCGCTGTCCACGCCCGTCAAGTCGCTGTGGGCATTCCCCGACAAATTCGACGCGACACCCGAGCAGCTCGCGCAGCTCGCGCGCATCCTCGATACGACGCCGCAGCGAATCGCCGCGCAAGTCGACGCGCACGAGGACTTCGCGTTCGTCGCGAAGCAGATCGCGCCCGAGACCTCCGAGCGGGCGATGGCGTTGCGCATCAAGGGGCTGCACGACCAGAACGAGTATCGCCGCTTCTATCCCGGGGGCGAGGTGACGGCGCATATCGTGGGCTTCACCGGCGACCACGACGCGGGACAGGAGGGCATGGAGCTCGCGCAGCAGGCGTGGCTTGCCGGCACGCCCGGCAGCCGCCGCGTGATCATCAACCGGCGCAACGAAGCAGTCGAGGACGTGGCGGCGATTCGCGCCCCGCAGGCGGGCCACGACCTGGCGCTCGCCATCGACACGCGCCTGCAATACCTCGCGTTCCGCGAGCTCCGGGCGGCCGTCGAAACGAACAAGGCGAAGGCGGGCGGGCTCGTCATCGTCGACGTCGCCACGGGCGAGATCCTCGCGCTCGCCAACTGGCCGACGTACAACCCGAACCGCCGCGACAAGGTCGCGCGGGAGCGCATGCGCAACCGCGCGCTCACCGACGTGTTCGAGCCCGGGTCCACGCTCAAGCCCTTCACGATCGCCGCGGCGCTCGACGCCGGCAAGGTGCGGCCCAACACGGTGATCCAGACCGGGGGTGGCCAGATGACCATCGGCACGAACACCATCCACGACGCGCATCCCGAAGGCGCGCTCACGGTGGAGCAGGTGATCCAGAAGTCGTCGAACGTGGGCGCCGCGAAGATCGCCCTCGGCCTGCCGCCCGAGACCATGTGGGAGATGTTCTCGGAGGTAGGGTTCGGCACAACGCCGAAGACGGGATTTCCAGGCGAGGTCGCCGGCCGCTTGCGTCCCGCGAAGTCGTGGAAGCCGATCGAGCAGGCGACGATGGCGTACGGGCACGGCATCTCCGTGAACCTCGTGCAGCTCGCGCGCGCGTACACGATGTTCGCCACCGAAGGCGAAGTGAAGCCGGTGACGCTTCTCAAGACGGATGGGCACGTCGCCGGCCGCCCGGTCATCAAGCCCGAAACCGCACTCGCCGTGCGGCACATGCTGGAGATGGCGACCAGCCCCGGAGGCACCGCGCCGAAGGCGCAGGTGACCGGCTATCGTGTCGCGGGCAAGACCGGCACCGCACACAAGCTCGAAGGCCACGGCTACTCGCACGACAAGTATGTGTCCTCGTTCGTCGGCTTCGCGCCCGCGTCGCAGCCGCGGCTCATCGTCGCCGTGATGATCGACGAGCCGGAGGGAGGCCAGTACTACGGCGGAATCGTGGCGGCGCCGGTCTTCTCGAGCGTGATGGGCGCTGCGTTGCGCGCGCTCGGCGTGCCGACCGATGCGCCCGTGAACAACGTGATCTTGCCGCCCCAGGGTAGCGAAGTTCCCGAAGAGACCTGAATGGACGCCACGCTCCAGGATCTCGACGTGCCCGCGTTGCTCGCCAGGCTCGGCGTGTACCCGCGGCGCATCACGTCGGACAGCCGCCGCGTGCAGCCCGGTGTGGCGTTCGCGGCGTATCCCGGCCATGCCGCGGACGGCCGCACGTTCGTGCCCGACGCGATCGCGCGCGGCGCGTCCGCGGTGCTGTGGGAGACGCACGCGTTCCAGTGGGACGCCTCGTGGCGGGCGCCGCACCTGGGCCTCGCTCACCTTCGCGAGCGCCTGGGCTATATCGCCGATTTCATCTACGGCAGTCCGTCGCGGCGCCTGTGGATGGTCGCGGTGACGGGCACGAACGGCAAGACGTCGTGCGCGCACTGGATCGCTCAGGCGCTCGACGCGTGCGGGCGGCGCGCGGCGGTGCTCGGCACGCTCGGCAACGGCCTGGTCGGCGCGCTCGCACCTGCCTCGCATACGACACCTGACGTCACCGTGCTGCACGAGCTCCTCGCGCAGTTCCACGCCGCGGGCGCGCGCACCGTGGCGATGGAGGTGTCCTCGCACGGTCTCGACCAGGGCCGCGTGAACGGTGCCACGTTCGACGTCGCGCTCTTCACCAACCTCACGCGCGACCATCTCGATTACCACAGGACGATGGCCGCGTACGGCAGCGCCAAGGCGAAGCTCTTCACATGGCCGGGCCTGCGATGCGCCGTCGTCAACGCCGACGACCCGTTCGGGCAAAGCCTGATCGACGCGGCGCGCGGGCGCGGCCAGCGCGTGCTGAGCTACGGCTTCGGCACCGCCGACGTCGCGGCGACGCCCGTGACGCTCGACCGCGACGGCATCGTGCTCGACGTGGCCTCGCCGTGGGGCCGGACGACGCTGCGCTCGTCGGTCGTGGGCGCGTTCAACGCCCAGAACCTGCTCGGCGTGCTGGGCGTGCTCCTCGCCTCGGACATCGCGCTCGACGACGCCATCGCCGCGATCGGCAAGCTCGCGGCGCCCGCCGGGCGCATGCAGCGCATCGGCGGCAACGGCGTGCCGCTCGTCATCGTCGACTACGCGCACACGCCGGACGCGCTGGAGAAGGTGCTCGCCACCCTCAAGCCCGCGGTCGCCGAGGGCGGCGAGCTCGTCTGCGTTTTCGGGTGCGGCGGCGACCGCGATCCCGGCAAGCGCCCGCAGATGGGGGCCATCGCCGCGTCGCTCGCCGACCGCATCGTCGTGACGAGTGACAACCCGCGCAGCGAGGATCCGACGGTGATCGCGAACGCGGTCGTGAAGGGCATCCGCGACGCCGGGCACCGCCGCTGGGTGATCGAGATCGACCGCCGCGCCGCGATCAAGGGCGCGATCGCGAGCGCTGCGCAGGGCGACGTCGTGCTGATCGCGGGCAAGGGTCACGAGACGTACCAGGAGGACCACGGCAAGCGCACGCCCTTCTCGGATGCACGCGAGGCGCAAGCCGCGCTCGCGCAGTGGAGCGCCGCATGATGGACACCGCGACCGCCGCCCGCATCGTCGCCGGCCGCGCGCTGGGCGGCAACGTGCGCTTCCTTCGCGTCACGACGGACAGCCGCAGGCTGCAGGCGGGCGACCTCTTCGTGGCGCTTCGCGGCGAGCGCTTCGACGGCCACGACTTCGTGGGCGACGCGCTCGGCCGCGGTGCCGCGGCGGCGATGGTCGCCGAGGATCGTGCCGGCGCGCTTCGCGGCTCGCTCATCGCGGTGCGCGACCCGCTCGCCGCGCTCGGCGATCTCGCCGCGCATTGGCGCGCCCGATTCACGCTGCCGCTCGCCGTGGTGGTCGGCAGCAACGGCAAGACGACGGTGAAGGAGATGCTCGCCGCCGTCCTGCGCGAGCACTACGGTCGCGAGTCGGTGCTCGCGACGGAGGGCAACCTCAACAACGCGATCGGCTTGCCGCTCACGCTCCTGCGGCTGACGGATCGCACCCGCGCGGCGGCGGTCGAGCTCGGCATGAACCATCGCGGCGAGACGCGCGAGCTCGCGCGGATCGCGAAGCCGACGATCGCCGTCGTCAACAACGCGCAGCGCGAGCACCAGGAGTTCATGGCGAGCGTAGCGGAAGTCGCCGCCGAGCATGCCGACGCCGTGCTCGCGCTGCCGCCTGGCGGCGTTGCCGTACTCAACGCGGACGACGCCGAGCTCGCGGTGTGGCGGATGGCCGCGAAGCGCGCCGGCGCGGCCGCGACGACGTTCGGGCTTGCCGCGCACGCGGACATCCGTGCCAAGGTGAACCTCCACTTCGATCGCAGCGAGCTTGCCGTCACGACGCCGGAGGGGCGCTTCGACGTCGTGCTCGCCGCGCCGGGGGCCCACATGGCGCGCAATGCGCTTGCCGCGACTGCCGCGGCGCTCGCCGCGGGAGCGGGCCCGGACGCCGCTGCGCGCGGCCTTGCAGCGTTTCGCCCCGTCACGGGCCGGCTGGTCGCGCGCCGTGCCGTCGCGGGCGCGGTGGTGCTCGACGACACGTACAATGCCAACCCGGATTCGATGCGTGCCGCCATCGACGTGCTCGCCGGCGCGCCCGGTGCGCCGTGCCTCGTGATGGGCGACATGGGGGAGGTGGGCGCGCAGGGTCCGGCGTTCCACCGCGAGATCGGCGCCTACGCGCGCGAGCGCGGCGTCGTGCGCCTGTACGCGCTCGGCGACCTCGCGCGCGAAGCGGTCGCCGCGTTCGGCACGGGCGCCGTGCACTACGACTCGATCGAGCGCCTGATCGCCGCCGTCACCCGCGACGCGCAGCCGGGCGCCACCCTGCTCGTCAAGGGCTCGCGCTTCATGCGCATGGAGCGCGTGGTGGCCGCTCTGACCGGCGACAGCCAGGTTGCGGGGAGCACGCACTGATGCTGCTCCTCGTCTCGGAATGGCTGGAGCAGTTCATGCGCGCGTTCAACGTGTTCAGCTACATCACGCTGCGCGCCGTGCTCGCGACGATGACCGCACTGGTCATCTCGTTCGTCGTCGGTCCGCGGATGATCGCGTGGCTCACCCGCATGAAGATCGGGCAGTCGGTGCGCGACGACGGCCCGCAGACCCACCTCGCCAAGGCCGGCACGCCGACCATGGGCGGCGCGCTGATCCTGGTGTCGATCGTCATCACGACGCTCCTGTGGGGCAACCTCGCCAACCGCTTCGTATGGGTGGTCCTGCTGGTGACGCTGGGCTTCGGTGCCGTGGGCTGGGTCGACGACTGGCGCAAGGTCGTGTACCGCAACCCGAAGGGCTTGGCGGCCCGCTCGAAGTTCTTCTGGCAGTCGCTGATCGGCGTCATGGCGGCGATCTACCTCGCATTCTCGGTGTCGGCGCCCGACAACACGCAGTTCGTGCGCCTCTTCTTCGCGTGGGTGCAAAGCGGATTCTCGGCGACGCTGCCGCCGCGCGCGGACCTGATCGTGCCGTTCTTCAAGACCGTGTCGTATCCGCTCGGCGTCTGGGGCTTCATCGCGCTCACTTATTTCGTGATCGTCGGCACGAGCAACGCGGTGAACCTGACCGACGGCCTGGACGGCCTCGCCATCATGCCGACCGTGATGATCGCCGGCGCGCTCGGCATCTTCGCCTACGTGATCGGCAACGCGATCTTCGCCCGCTACCTGGGCTTCCCCAACATCCCGGGCGCGGGCGAGCTCGCCGTGATCTGCGGCGCGATCGCGGGCGCCGGCCTGGGCTTCCTGTGGTTCAACGCGTACCCGGCAGACGTGTTCATGGGCGACGTCGGCGCGCTCGCGCTGGGCGCCGCGTTGGGCACCATCGCGGTGATCGTGCGCCAGGAGATCGTGCTGCTGATCATGGGCGGCGTGTTCGTCGCCGAGACGCTGTCCGTGATGATCCAGGTGATCTCGTTCAAGACGCGCGGCAAGCGCGTGTTCCGCATGGCGCCGATCCATCACCACTTCGAGCTCAAGGGCTGGAAGGAGAACCAGGTGGTCGTGCGCTTCTGGATCATCACCATGCTGCTCGTCCTGGGCGGCCTGTCCACATTGAAATTACGATGACGGCACGCTACGAAAATCGGCACGCGGTCGTCCTCGGCGCCGGCATCACGGGGCTCTCGCTCGCCCGCTACCTCGCGCGCGAAGGTGCCGTCGTGCGCGTGGCCGACACGCGCGCGAGCCCGCCGCGCGCCGAAGAGCTCGCGCGTGCCCTGCCGGGCGTGTCGCTGGTCACCGGCGAATTCACCGACGTCACCTTCGCCGGCGCCGATCTCATCGCGATCAGCCCCGGTGTGGCGAAGGACCAGCCGCCGATCGCCGCGGCGGTCGCGCGCGGCGCGGAGCTCGTGGGCGACATCGAGCTCTTCGCGCGCGCGCTGCCGCCCGGGCAAAAGGTGCTCGCCATCACGGGGTCGAACGGCAAGACCACCGTCACGGCGCTCACCGGGACTCTGTGCCGCGCGGCGGGTTTCGAAGCGGCGGTCGCGGGCAACATAGGCGAGCCCGTGCTCGAGACCCTCACGGCGTACGACCCCGGCGCCTGCGCTTGGCCGGACGTCTTCGTCCTCGAGCTGTCGAGCTTCCAGCTCGAGACGACCTCGTCGCTGCGCCCCACTGCGGCCGCGGTGCTCAACGTCACCGACAATCATCTCGACCGCTATCCCGGCATCGATGCGTACGCTGCCGCCAAGGCGCGCATCTTCGCGCAGGGCGGCGTACAGGTGCTCAACCGCGACGATGCACGCTCGTTCGCGATGAGGATCCCGGGCCGCACCGCGGAATCGTTCGGCGCCGGCGTGCCGGCGGCGGAGGGCGAGTGGGGTCTCGTGCTCTTCGACCGCGTCACCTGGCTCGCGCACGGAGGGGGCCTTCTAGTGCCGACGGACTCGCTCTCGCTCGTCGGGCGGCACAACGCGCTCAACGCGCTCGCGGCGCTCGCGCTCGTGTCCACCGTGGCGCGCATCAATCGCGACGTGCTCGACGCGCTGAAGGCTTTTCAGGGCCTGCCGCATCGCATGCAGTGCATCGCCGAGGCGGGCCGCGTCGCGTATATCGACGATTCCAAGGCGACCACGGTCGTGGCCACGCAAGCCGCGCTCGACGGCATCGAGCGCCCGGCTGTGCTCATCGCCGGCGGCGACGGCAAGGGCCAGGACTTCAAGCCGCTGAAAAGCTCGGTGGACGCCGATTGCCGCGCGGTGCTCCTGATCGGCCGCGACGCGCCCCACATCGCCGCGGCGCTCGAAGGCACTCCCGCGCAGGTGGAGATGGTGGGCACGCTCGACGCCGCCGTCGACCGCGCCATGAAGCTCGCGGAACCCGGCGACGCCGTGCTGCTGTCCCCGGCGTGCGCGAGCCTCGACCAGTTTGCGAGCTACATCGAGCGTGGCGAGAAATTCGCGGCGCGGGTGCACGCGAGGTTGAAGGAGCTCGAGCATGCGTAAGTCGCTCACGGCGAGCGCCTCGGCCACCCTCTGGGATCGGTTGCGGCCGGACATGAGCCCCGCGAAGGCGCGTGCGCTCGCGGCTTACGACGCCTCGCTGGCGTGGGCGGCCATCCTGCTGCTCGCGATCGGGCTCGTGATGGTGTACTCCTCGTCGATAGCGATGGCGGAAGCCTCCGCCTACACGGGGTATCGCGCGTGGTATTTCCTCGCGCGCCATGCGATGTTCCTCGCCGTCGGCGTGGCGGCCGCAGCGGTCGCCTTCCAGATACCGATGCGCGCGTGGCAGAAGCTCGCGCCGTACGTCTTCATCGCCGGCGCGGCGCTGCTCGTGCTGGTGCTGGTCCCCGGCGTCGGCCGGTCCATCAACGGCTCGCGCCGCTGGCTGCCGCTGGCGGTGATCAACATGCAGCCGTCTGAGTTCATGAAGCTCGCCGTCGTGCTGTATGCCGCGA
Organism: Casimicrobiaceae bacterium; assembly: GCA_035499955.1. Taxonomy (GTDB): domain Bacteria; phylum Pseudomonadota; class Gammaproteobacteria; order Burkholderiales; family Casimicrobiaceae; genus VBCG01. The sequence continues at coordinate 4,492 of DATJXV010000007.1, read as the reverse complement.
GCTACGCGGTCCGCCGCGCGGCGTTCCTGCACGCCGAGCAGCCCCTGAAGCAGACGATCGTGCGCGGATTCCTGCCGCTGTTCGCGGTGATGGTCGTCACGGGCGGCCTGCTGCTGCTCGAGCCGGACTTCGGCGCGTTCGTCGTCATCGTTGCGATCGCGTTCGGCATCCTGTTCCTGGGCGGCCTCGACTGGCGCCTGTTCCTCGGGCTCGCGCTCCTGCTTCCGGTCGCGCTCGCGGCGATTCTGGTCGCCGCGCCCTATCGCTTGCAAAGGCTTACCGCGTTCCTCGACCCGTGGTCGGACCCGCTCGGCAAAGGCTATCAGCTGTCGCACTCGCTCATCGCCTTCGGACGCGGCGAGTGGTTCGGCGTCGGGCTCGGCGCGAGCGTCGAGAAGCTGCTGTTCCTGCCCGAGGCGCACACGGACTTCTTGCTCGCGGTGATCGCCGAGGAGTTGGGATTCGCGGGCGTCACGGTGGTGATCGCGCTCTTCGTGTGGGTGCTCTTCCGCGCCTACGGCATCGGCCGCCAGGCCGCGCGTCTCGACCGGCCGTTTGCGGCGCTCGTGGCGCAAGGCGTGGGCGTGTGGCTCGGCGTGCAGGCGTTCATCAACATCGGCGTGAACATGGGCGTGCTGCCGACCAAGGGCCTTACGCTGCCGCTGCTTTCGTTCGGCGGCAGCGGCGTGGTCGCCAACTGCATCGCAATCGCCATCGTGCTGCGCATCGACTACGAGAACCGGCGCTTGCTGCGGGGGTTCACCGTATGACTACGGTCATGATCACGACGGGCGGCACCGGAGGTCACGTGTTTCCCGGCCTCGCGGTCGCGGCGAAGCTGATCGCGCGCGGCGCGCGCGTGTTCTGGCTCGGCACGCGCGAAGGCATCGAGGCGAAGCTCGTGCCGCAGCACGGCGTGGACTTCGAGGGTCTGTCGTTCCGCGGCGTGCGGGGCAAGGGATTGCGAACGCTGCTGCTCGGCCCTTACGCATTGCTCGCGGCCTGCCTCGCGGCGCGCGCGGTCATCCGCCGCCGCATGCCGGACATCGTGCTCGGCTTCGGCGGCTTCGCGTCTTTCCCGGGCGGCCTCATGGGCACCGCGGCGGGAAGGCCGCTCGTGCTGCACGACGCGAACGCGGTGGCCGGGCTTGCCACGCGCGTGCTCGCGTACGGCGCCGACCGCATCCTGCTCGGCTTTCCGCAGGCCCTGCGCGGGCGCCACGCGAAGATCGTCGAGTGGGTCGGCAATCCGCTGCGCGACGCGATCTGCGAGCTGCCGCCCCCTTCGCAGCGCTTCGCCGGCCGCGGCGGACCGCTGCACGTGCTGGTCGTGGGCGGCAGCCTGGGCGCGCAAGCGCTCAACGCGCTCGTGCCGGCGGCGGTCGCGCAACTGCCCGCGGACGCCCGCCCGCACATCGTGCATCAGTCGGGCGAAAAGCATGTCGAGGCGCTGCGGTCAGGCTATGCGCAAGCCGGCGTGCAGGCCGAGTGCGTGGGCTTCGTCGACGACATGGCTGAGCGCTACGCGTGGGCCGACTTCGTGATCTGCCGCGGCGGCGCGCTCACGATTTCCGAACTCGCCGCGGTCGGGTTGGGCGCGATCGTGGTGCCGCTCCCGGGCGCGATCGCCGATGAGCAGAGCGCCAACGCGCGGTTCCTGGTCGATGCGGGCGCGGCGTGGATGGAGACGCAGGCGCGGCTGACGCCTGTGCGTCTCGCGGAGCGCCTGCGCTCGCTCGATCGTGCGCGCGCTCTTGCGATGGCCGAGGCCGCGCACGCGCAGGGCAAGCGCGATGCCGCCGTGCGGGTCGCCGACGCGTGCTTCGCATACGGAGCGAAGCCGTGAAGCACAAGGTCAAGCGCGTGCACTTCGTAGGCATCGGCGGCGCCGGCATGAGCGGCATCGCGGAGGTGCTCGTCACGCAAGGCTACGGCGTTTCGGGGTCGGACCTTGCCGAGAGCGCGGTCACGCGGCGTCTCGCAAAGCTGGGTGCGGTGGTGTCGATCGGTCACTCCGCGGCTAACGTCGCCAACGCCGATGCTGTGGTCGTGTCGACCGCGGTCGCCGCGGACAATCCCGAAGTCGTCGCCGCGCGCGAGCGCGGCATTCCCATCGTGCCGCGCGCCCTCATGCTCGCCGAGCTCATGCGCCTGAAGCAGGGGATCGCCGTCGCGGGCACGCACGGCAAGACGACGACGACGAGCCTTATCGCCTCGGTGCTCGCCGAAGGCGGCCTCGATCCCACGTTCGTGATCGGCGGGCGGCTGCTCTCCGCGGAGGCCAACGCGCGCCTGGGCACGGGCGAGTTTCTCGTCGCCGAAGCCGACGAGTCGGATGCGTCGTTCCTCTATCTCACGCCGGTGCTGGCGGTGGTCACCAACATCGACGCCGACCACATGGAGACGTACGAGCACGACTTCGGCAGGCTCACGCGCGCGTTCGTCGATTTCCTCGCCCGTCTGCCATTCTACGGCGTGGCGGTCGTGTGCGTCGACGATGCGAACGCTCGCGCGATCCTGCCCGAGGTCACGAAGCCGCTCGTCACTTACGGCCTGGACGACGACGCCGACCTCCGCGCGACCGACGTCGCCAACGTCGGCGGCCGCATGCGCTTCGTGGCGCGCGCCAGGGGAGTGCCCGACCTTCGCATCGAGCTCGCGCTCGCCGGCGTTCATAACGTGCGCAACGCGCTCGCCGCGATTGCAGTCGGGCGCGAGGCCGGCGTGCCCGACGCGGCCATCGCGAAGGCGCTTGCGGAATTCCGCGGCGTCGGCCGCCGCTTCCAGCGCTACGGCGACATCGCTCTGCCGGCCGGCGGCGCGTTCACGCTGATCGACGACTACGGTCACCACCCCGCCGAAATGGCGGCGACCCTCGAAGCCGCGCGCGCAAGCTTCCCCGGGAGAAGGCTCGTGCTCGCTTTCCAGCCGCACCGCTATACGCGAACACGAGACCTGTTCGAGGACTTCGTGCGCGTGCTGTCGACCGTCGACGCGCTGGTGCTGGCCGACGTCTACCCTGCGGGCGAGGCGCCCATCGTGGCAGCGGACGGCCGCGCGCTGGCGCGTGCCGTGCGAGTGGCCGGCAAGGTGGAGCCCGTGTTCGTGGAAGACGTCGCGGAGCTTCCGCAAACACTGCGCGCGCTGGTGCACGACGGCGACGTCGTGGTCACCATGGGCGCGGGATCGATCGGCGCCGCGGCGGCGGCGCTCGCGCAATGATGATGCACGAGCCGCTCCGCTTCGATGGCTTGCGCGGAAGGCTCGCGCACGATGCGCCGCTCGCGAAGTACACGAGCTGGCGGGCGGGTGGGGCCGCCGACACGCTCTACTTGCCGGCCGATCGTGACGACCTGGCGGCGTTCCTGCGACGGCTTCCGGCGAGCGAGCCGGTGACGGTGCTCGGTCTCGGCAGCAACACGCTCGTGCGCGACGGCGGAATCCGCGGCAGCGTGATCGTCATGCACGACCCGGGCGCGGTGCTCGCGGTCGCGGACGGGCTCGTGTACGCGGAGGCCGGCGCGGCGAGCCCGAAGCTCGCGCGCTTCGCCGCAACGCACGGCTGCGCCGAGGCCGAATTCTTGGCCGGCGTGCCCGGCACGGTCGGCGGCGCGCTGGCGATGAACGCCGGCTGCTACGGCGGCGAGACGTGGCGTTACGTCGCGCGCGTCGAAGTGCTGACGCGCGCCGGCGAGTTCGTCGTTCGCACGCCGGCCGATTACGAGATCGGGTATCGCCACGTGCGCAGCCTCCGCGACGAGGACATGCGCGCCGCCGGGCCGTCCCAAGGCGGGCATTGCGCCCCCTCGGGGGGCAGCGAGCCGGGCAGTTCCGCGAGCGTGGGGGCCGTCTTTACGGCTGCGTGGTTCAGTTTTCCGCAAGGCGACGCCTCCGCCGCTCGTGCCCGCATCAAGGAGCTCCTGGCGCGCCGCATTGCCACGCAGCCGCTGTCGCTGCCGAACGCGGGAAGCGTGTTCCGCAATCCGCCGGGCGACCACGCGGCGAGGCTCATCGAGTCGTGCGGGCTGAAGGGCTACGCGATCGGCGGCGCGCGCGTGTCGGAGATGCACGCGAACTTCATCGTAAACCCGGGCGGCGCAGCCGCGGCCGCGGACATCGAGACGTTGATCGCGCACGTGAAGAGCACCGTGCGCGCGAGGACGGGCGTGGATCTCGTGCCCGAAGTGAGAGTTGTCGGAGAAGCAGCGTGAACGGGTTCGGCAAGGTTGCGGTACTGATGGGCGGTCCTTCGTCGGAGCGCGAGGTGTCGCTCATGTCGGGCAAGGGCGTGCTCGCTGCCCTGCGCGAGAAGGGTGTGGACGCACATGCCTTCGATCCCGCCGAGCGCGACCTCTGGGACCTGCGCCGCGAGAAGTTCGACCGCGTGTTCATCGCGCTGCACGGCCGCTTCGGCGAGGACGGCACGGTGCAGGGCGTGCTCGAGTGGCTCGGCATTCCCTACACCGGCAGCGGCGTGCTCGCCTCGGCGCTG
>DATJXV010000006.1:0-2847 GCA_035499955.1 Casimicrobiaceae bacterium | reverse complement strand
TGCTCGCGCAGCACGGCAACGCCGTTTTCCTCCTCGATGTCGATCCGGATCGCCTCGTTGTGGAGGTGCATGGTGCGTTGCAGGCAACGCAGGGCGTCGCGCACGGTCGGCTCTTCACGCGCGGCGAGTGCGATCAAGCCGAGATTCGACAGCCGCCGCGAGGTCGCCATGCGCAGGCCGAAGTCCTCCACGCCGGCCGCCTGCGCCGACGCCTCGACCAGGGCGTGGACGCGAAGCACCGGGATCTTGAGGTCGGGATCGCTCAGGCATCGCACGTCGAGACCGGCGGCACGCATCTGGGCGAAGGGATCGATGCCGAGCGAGCGCGCAACCTCCGCGTAGTTGGTAAGCGCCGCGCTGCGGACGTGCGAATCGGGCAAGGGACGGTCCTCTACGGCGCCCCAGAATGTAAATTGGACGCCCCATATTGTCAATGCTGCCGGCAGGGCGGGGCGGAGAATTCGCTTCTTCGAGTACTACCCGTCGGCGAGATCGCCCACGCTTCGGGCGGCGCTCAGCCGCCAATCGACCGCAGATACGATGAACGATACGACCGCAGAGCCGTGCTGACGAACGAGTCGCCGATGCGTACGATGCACCCGAACCGCAAGCTCAGCCGGCGCGGCCGGCCGGTCCGCACCTAGCCGCCGAGACGCGCCGTGGCGATGCACTTCGACGCAGGGATGGATAGGGGCGACACCCACGCGCCCGTGTCGCGCGTCTACGCCTTGATCGCCTTCGCGCTGCTCATCGGGCTCATGCTGTCCGATTACCTGTCGCGGCAGGTGATCAACGCGGTCTTTCCGTTCCTCAAGGCCGAGTGGGCGCTGACCGACGCGCAGCTCGGCTCGCTCGCTAGCGTCGTTGCGCTCGTCGTCGGCGTCATGACGTTTCCGGTGTCGCTGCTCGCCGACCGCTGGGGCCGCGTGCGCAGCGCAACGGCGATGGCGCTCGTGTGGGGCACGGCGACGGTCGCCTGCGGCCTCGCCGGGAGCTTCGCCTCGATGTTCGCGGCGCGCGCGGCGGTCGGCCTGGGAGAGGCCGGCTACGGGAGTGCGGGCGGCGCGATACTGACGCATCTGTTCCCGCGCCGGCTGCACGCGACCGTCATGGGCGCGTTCCTCGCCGCGGCTCTGTTCGGCTCCGTGCTGGGCGTCGTCCTGGGCGGCGTCATCGCGAAGAGCCTGGGCTGGCAGATGGCGTTCATCACCATAGGCGCCGGAGGCCTTGTGCTCGCGATCGTGTTTCCGCTCGTGGTGAAGGAGCCGCCCTCGAGCACCGCCCCGGGAACTCGGGCGATGCCGCTGCTCGACGTGATCCGCGAGCTCTTCCGCTTCCGCAGCGTGAACTGCACGTACGTGGCGTCGGGGCTTTCGATGTTCATCCAAGGCGCGGTCATCGCGTGGGCGCCGAGCTTCATGAACCGCTACTACGGGCTCGATCCCGCGCAGTCGGCGGTGCGCGCCGGCGCGCTCGTGCTGATGGCGGGCGTGGGCATGACGATCGGCGGCATCGTGGCGGATCGCCTGAGCGCACGCCGCCCGTCGAACCGCCTCCTCGTGCCGGCGCTGTACGCGCTCGTTTCCGGGTCGGTGCTGTTCGCCGCCTTCTCGATCGCGCCGGGGACGGCGCAGTTCGTCCTCGTCGCCCTGGGCCTGCTGATCGGCGCCGGCTTCGCCGGACCGTCGGGCGCGGTCGCGGCCGACGTGACGAACCCCGCGATCCGCGCGACGGTATTCGCCACGCTGACGCTCGCCAACAACCTCATCGGCCTCGCGCCGGGACCGTTCGTGACCGGCATGCTGGCCGATGCGGTCGGGCTCGACGTCGCGTTGCGGATCATTCCCGCGGCGGGCATCCTCGCCGCCGTCTTCTACTTTGTCGCGACCCGCAGCTACGACGCCGATCGGGCGCGCTACGCGCTGCCCGCGACGCCGGCGGTCAGCGCCGCTTGCGCCACTGGAGATACGCGATGATCGTCACGGCGAGGCCGAGCGCGTAGCCGATCACGGCGGCCGTGACGCCCGCGGGCATGCGGTTGAGCGTCGCGATCACAAGGGCGAGGCCGGGATTGCGCATCGCCGCCGCGACGGCCGCGGCGGGGCGCACCGCCGGATCGCGCCAAGCGAACGCCGCGCCGACGCCGAGCGCGCACACGGTCATGACCACACCGGCGATCATCGGCGTCCAGCCGACGGCCGCGATGAGCGGCGGCATGTCGACGAGGATCATGAGGCCCATCACGGCGAGCAGCAGGTTGCCGATCCTGGCGAGCGGGCCCTCGAGCTTCGCGGCGATGGAAGGACGCCAGACCCGAAGCGCAGCTCCGAGGGCGAGCGGCAGTAGCTGCGCGAAGAATACCTGGCGCCCGATGTGAAACGGCGTGACCGTGAAATCCTTCTCGAAGATCCAGTCGAGGATGGCGACGCTCAGCGGGACGGTAACGACGGCGAGCGCGACGATGGCGAGATGGAGCGCGGGTGCGAACGCGCGGTCGCCCCCCGCGTCGAGCGCGCGCCGCAGCGCCACCGGTGCGCCGGGGGAGATCGCCATCAGCACGATGCCGGCGGCCACGGCACCCTTGATCGAGAACAGCTTCACCGCGAGCACGGCGAGCGCAGGCACCGGCACCAGCACGGCGAAAATGACGGCGGCGAGCACGACGCGGCGCTGCATGGCGGCGGCGATCTGCTCGCGCCCGAGCATGAGCCCGAGCGCGAGCATGACGACCCACACCACGGCCGTCGCGAAGAGGCCGATCCACTGGAAGGGAATGAGCATCGCCGCGGTTCTTCGCTATACGATGCTGCACGCCTCGTCGAAAGACAGCCTGGGGTGGCGCGGCAG
>DATJXV010000005.1:0-7732 GCA_035499955.1 Casimicrobiaceae bacterium | reverse complement strand
GATCCGCATGTCGATGTCGATCGCGTCCATCGACTTCTTCCAGAGCTCGGCGTGCTCGCGGTCCACGATCGTGGGCTGCGTCGCGTAGTGCACGACCAGCGGCTTGCCGTCCGGCAGCGTGCGGTAACCGTCGGGTCCCTTCTTGTAGCCGAAGTAGTCGAGCAGCCGCTTGGCGAGATCGGGATCGTGCTGGTTGAGCGAGCGATAGGACGGGTCGTGGCCGACCACGCCTTCCGGCACGGGCATCTGCGCGCGCACGGCCATGCGGTGCCGGATGACGTCGATGTCGTCGTCCACGCGGTAGGCGAGGATCATGGCTCGGCGCAGCGCGATCTTCTCCTTCGAAAAGCCGCCGACCACCGGGTCGCGCATGTTGAAGTATGCGTAGACGACCTCGGGATCGATGTACGAATAGGCCGAGACTCGCTCCGCCGCGAGGTCCGGCTTCAGCTTGTCGTCGGCGTCGAAGGCCTCGGTGCGGAACGCGGACGGCAGGTTGAGGACGTCCGCCTGCCCGTTGCGGAAGGAGAGCCACTGCGTCTGGAACTCCTCGATCACCGAAATCTCGACGCGCCCCACCTGGGGCATCGTCTTGCCCTTCATCTGCCTTACCAGTTCGGCGTCGCGCGCATCGCCCGGGTTGCCCGCGAAATCCCACGTGAAGCCGCGATAGTCCGGGTTCGCGACGAGCACGATGCGAGATGCGCGCTTCCACTCGCCGAGCCTGTACGGCCCGGTGCCGACCGGGTGAGCTTCGGTCTCGCCGCGGTACGCTTCGATCACCTCGCGAGCCACCGCGCCGAAGGACGTGTGCGCGACGACGAAGGGGAAGTTGAAGTCCACACGCGCGAGGCGGATGCGAAGGGTATAGCGGTCGACGGCGGCGAGATCGGGGAGCTTCGCGTCGTAGTCGAACTTGCCGGTCTTCTTCGCGGCCGCGGCGAGATCGTCGAGGCCCTTGATCTTGCCCGCCAGCATGAACGCATAGGGCGCGCGGTTGGCCGGATCGAAGAAGCGCATGAACGAATAGACGAAGTCCTGCGCCACGAGCTCGCGCGGCGCGCCCTTGAACGCAGGGTCGGGCGTGAAACGGATCCCCTTGCGCAAGCGGAAGGTGTACGTGCGCCCGCCGTCGGCCACTTCCGGCATCGCCTCCGCGGCCATGGGCACGAGTTTCGCCGGCCGCGCGAGGTAGTCGTACGTGAGCAGGCGCTCGAAGATCACCTCGTTGACCGTGGCCGAATAGTTGTCGGAGACGCGCACGGGATCGAATCCCGTCTCCGCAGCCTCGAAGGCAAGGCGGACGACCTTCGCGGAATCGGCGGACGCGGCGGCCGGCAGGACGCCCGCGCACAGCCCCAGTGCGCAAAGCGCGGCCGCGGCACGCGCGGTACGGCGCAAAACTGTCCGGGCACTCCTCATGCGGGCTACCTGAACGGCTACTTCCCTGATTCCGCTGCGAAAACCATTACCGGCTGCCCGGAAAGCAAATCCTGCTATTTTACCCTTTTTGTCCGCCCGCACGTCACGCCATGAAGCCCCCGTACTGGGACGCGGCCACGCAAGCGCTGGGCCGCGGCGACCGGGTCCTGGCCGGCCTCATCGCGAGCCATCCCGGTATCCACCTCGCGCGGCGCGGCGAACCCTTCACGGTGCTCGCGCGTGCCATCGTCGGCCAGCAGATCTCGGTCAAGGCCGCGCAGTCGATCTGGGACCGCTTTGCCGAGGCGACCGGCGCCGCGGGCGATCCGCTGACCCTCGACGCGGCGCGCGTGGGCCGGACGCGAATGCCCACGTTGCGACGCGTGGGACTTTCGCAGCGCAAGGCGCTCTACCTGCGCGACCTCGCGCGTCACTTCACGTCCGGCGCGCTCGACCCTCGCGCGTGGCCCGCCCTCGACGACGAGGCGCTGATCGAGCGCCTCACCGACGTCAACGGCATCGGACGCTGGACCGCGGAGATGTTCCTCATCTTCCACGAGCTTCGTCCGGACATCTTGCCGGTCGACGACATCGGCCTGCAAAAGGCGGTGGCGCACCACTATCACAAGGGCGAGCGCCTGGCGCCCGCGGCGCTGCGCGAGTTCGGCGCGCGCTGGACGCCGTACCGGAGCGTGGCGACGTGGTATCTGTGGCGCTCGCTCGACCCGATTCCCGTGGAGTATTGACATGACCACGCCCCGCTGCGACGGCCCGCGCGAGCTTACACAGTCGCTTTCCGCGTTCGCGCGCATGAGCGCTGCCGACGCGAAGTGGAACCGGGAAGGCCTGCGCGCGGATTCGGAGTACCGCGACCTCGGACTCGCGGCGGCCACGCAGGGCCGCCTTGGCGTCAAGCACATCCGAGCGATCAGACCGATGGCCTCGCCTACCGGCTGGCACTGGCACGACATGACGGCCCACTTCGCGTGCGTGCTGCGCGGCTGGCTCACGTTCCGCTTCGCGGGTGTGGAAGGCGACGTCACGCTGCGCGCGGGCGACGGCCTCTCGCAGCCCGCCGGCCTTCACCGGGAACTACGCGAGTACGCGGCGCACATCGACTCGCTCAAGGTACGGGGTCCTCGCGACGACGCGGTGGCACAGCCTTCCACGACATCGCCGACACCTGCGCGGAGATGTCCGCGAGGCGCGCTGAAAGACCTCCTACCTGCCCGGGTGGGTCGCCCTGCGGCGTCCCCCCGCTATGCTCGGTTCATGAGCACGCCATGCCGCCGCGCGATCCGCGTCCTTGCCTTAGCCTTCGCGGTGTTGTACTGGGGCCGGGTGCTCGCCGGCCCGGGCTCGCTCGATCCGACCTTCGAGACGTTCGGCATCGCCGCCGTGCCTTCGGCGGCGGCGCTCGCGGTACAGCCCGATGGCAAGATCCTGGCGGGGGGCGCGGCGGCGGATCGCGCGGTGGTGACGCGCATCGACGCCGACGGGCGCGCCGATCCCGCTTTCGGAATCGCCGGCACGGCAACCGTTCCGACCGGAACTCCCTATGCGGAGACGACGGCGATCGCGCCGCTACCCGACGGTGGCATCGTGGCCGCGGGCATCGCGTACACCGAGTTTCGCGATCACGCGATGGTGTTCGTCGCACGCCTCGGACCCGACGGCCGCGTCGACACGTCGTTCGCCGGCTCCGGCTTCGTCGTCGTCTCGATCGTGCCGTCCACGCCCGTCGTGGACGGCGTGCATCGCCCGGACTCCATCGGCTCCGTCGGGCTCGCCGTGCAGCCGGACGGCAAGCCGATCGTGGGCGGGCTCGCGCACTCGCCGCTTGCTTCGGCCGGCGTTCCTTTCCTCCTCCGGTTCAACGCCGACGGCTCCGCGGACGACACGTATGGCGATGCCTCGACCACGCTCGCGACCTTCGCGAAAGGGGTTGTCCTCTCGATGTTCGCGTGCGGGCCGATGCTGCAGCCCGACGGTAGCGTCCTCATGTGCGGCCGCTATTACCTGCCTTCCGGAGCCACCGGGATCGGATTCGATTTCGTCATGAAGCTTGGACCCGACGGACTTCTCGATAGGTCCTTCGGCTACGGAGGCGTCGCCCCATTGCCTTTCCCGGCCGCGCAGACGATCGTGCAGCCCGACGGCGGCATCCTCGTTGCCGCCCAGCAGTCCGGCCCGCCGATGCTGCGCACCGCGCGGCTCGACGCCCATGGCAAGGTCGACGCCGCCTTCGGCGACAAGGGCGTGGCGAAGATCGCGCTCGGCACCTGCCGGACGCCCATGCCGGCGAACAACGACCCGTGTCCGCTGCACGTTCCGACGATCGCGCTGCAGCCCGACGGCAGGATCGTGCAGACGGGCGTCGTGTTCGACGGACTGGAAGACGTCGGCGCCCTGGGGCGCTTCAACCCGGACGGCTCGCCGGACGCGGGCTTCGGCATCGCGATCGTCAAGGGGCTGTTGCTGGGCCGGGAGGCGAGTTCGATTGACGCCTCGGGCACGCGCCTCTACGTTTCGAACGGCGTGAGCTCGACGGCACGCTTTCTTCTCGTCGTCACGCCTACGGCCGTCGCGATCGGCAGCGGCGCCAATCCAGCGCCCGAAGGCGCAACGGTCGAGCTCACTGCCACGATCAGCGGTTCGTGGCCGGAAGGCGCTGTGGCGTTTGGCGACGGCGTCTCTGCGATCCCGGGCTGCACAAGCGCCCCAGCCATGGCGCAAGGCCCCGTGTCGGCCACGGCGAAGTGCGCCGCGACGCTGTCGCCAGGCGCGCATGTGATCACCGCGGCCTACCTCGGCAGCACCGTGAATTCACCCGCGATGTCGCCCATGCTCGTCCAGGTCGTGGGCGAGATTCCCGGCACGCGTGTCGCCGAGTTTCACAACACGTTCACCGGCGACTATTTCCTGACGTCCGACGCGAGCGAGGCGGGGAAGCTCACGACGCCCTGGCAAGCGACGGGGCGCGAGTTCCACGCGCTTCCCGACGGAACGCCGCACACGAGGAAGGCCTGCCGCTATTTCTCGGGGAGCGCGTTCGCGCCGATGAGCTCGCACTTCTTCGGCCTTACCGTCGACGAATGCCTGCTCTCCGCGCCATGGCGGCTCGAAGGCTACACGTTCGCCGTGATGCTGCCGGATTTCGCGGCCGCGTGCGCGCAAGGCACACTGCCGCTCTATCGAGTCTACAACAACGGCCAGGGCGGCGTGCCGCATCATCGCAACGTCACCGACGTCGCGACCCGCGACGCCATGCTCGCGCAGGGATGGATTGCCGAAGGCGCGGGCACCGGCGTGGTCGCGTGCGTGACGCCCTGACGCGGGAGGCTAGCTCAGCCTGCCGTCCACCAGGTGCAGCGTGCGGTCGGCGCGCGCCGCAAGCTCCGGATCGTGTGTAACGATGACGAGCGACGTGCCGCTGCCGGCATTGAGCTCGAGCATGAGATCGAACACCTGGCCCGCCGTCTTGCGGTCGAGGTTGCCGGTGGGCTCGTCGGCGAGCACGCAGCGCGGCTTGGTGACGAGCGCGCGAGCGAGCGCCACGCGCTGGCGCTCGCCGCCGGACAACTCGCCGGGGCGGTGCCTCAGGCGATGCCCAAGTCCCACGCGCGTAAGCGTCTCGGCCGCGACCTCGCGCGCCTGAGCGGGCGCCATGCGCCGGATCACGAGCGGCATCGCCGCGTTCTCCACCGCGCTGAACTCGGGAAGCAGGTGATGGAACTGGTAGATGAAGCCGAGCGCGCGGTTGCGCACCTTGCCGCGGGAGGCTTCCGACAGCGAGGCGAACGGCACGCCTTCGACACTCACCTCGCCCGCGGTCGGCGCGTCCAACCCGCCGAGCAGATGCAGGAGCGTGCTCTTGCCCGACCCCGAGGCGCCGACGATCGCGGTGCGCTCGCCCGGCTTCACCTCGAGGTCGACGCCGGTGAGCACGGGCACCGGCGCCGGACCGCTCGTGTAGGTTTTGGCGAGGCCGCGGCACGAAAGCACGACATCACTCATAACGCAGCGCCTCCGCGGGATTGACGCGCGCGGCCTTCCACGCCGGATAGAGTGTGGCCACGAGCGCGAGCGCCAGCGCGATCGCCGCGATGGTGATCACGTCGCCGCGCTGCAGGTCGGACGGCAGGTCGCTGATGTAATACACCGACTTGTCGAGGAACTGCACGTGCAGCACGCGCTCGATGAACGGCACGACGGTGCCGATGTTCACGGCGAGCAGCACGCCGCACAGCACGCCCATGGCAGTGCCTATGAGGCCGATGAGAGCCCCCTGCACGATGAAGATCGCCATGATCGACGACGGCGCCGCGCCGAGCGTTCGCAGGATCGCGATGTCGGCCTGCTTGTCGGTGACCACCATCACCTGCGCCGACACGATGTTGAACGCGGCCACGGCCACGATGAGCGTCAGGATGATGAACATGACGCGCTTCTCGATCGCCACGGCGCGGAAGAAGTTGGCGTGGTTCTGCGTCCAGTCGCGCACTTCGGCCTGCACCGGCAGCTTCTGCCACAGGTCGCGGGCCACCGAGGGCGCGGCGAAGAGGTCGTCGAGCTTCAGGCGCACGCCGCTGACGCCGTCGAGGCGGTACAGGCGCTGCGCGTCCTCGAGGTGGATGAGCGCAAGGCCGCTGTCGAACTCGTACATGCCGACCTCGAACACGCCGACCACCTTGAAGCTGCGCAGCCGCGGCAGCGTCCCGGCCGGCGTGATCGTGCCCTGCGGCGTGATGACCACGACGGAGTCGCCCATGCCCACCCCGAGGCCGCGCGCGATCTCGCCGCCGAGCACGATCCCGAACTCGCCGGGCCTCAAGTTGGCGAGCGAGCCCGCCTTCATGTGGCTTCCGATGTCGGCGACGCTGTCCTCGAGCGCCGGGTCGACGCCGCGGATGATCGCGCCGCGGTTGGCGTCACTCGCCGTGAGCATCGCCTGCCCCATCACGTAAGGCGCCGCGGCCTTCACGTGCGGCTCGCGCATCGCCGCTTGCGCCACGCGCGGCCAGTCGGCGAGCTGCGGCACGCCGCGGATCTCGATGTGCGAGGCCACCGACAGGATGCGGTTGCGCAGCTCCTGCTGGAACCCGTTCATCACCGAAAGCACGACGATGAGCGCCGCCACGCCGAGCGTGATGCCCGCCATCGAGATGAGCGAGATGAACGAGATGAACGTGTTGCGGCCGGAGCCCTTGCGGGCGCGCGTGTACCGCAGGCCGACGGCCAGTTCGTAGGGCAACAATGGAGGCCTAGCTAATTTGGCGCGTTTCCCGGTCGGCGACGGCGTGCGATTATCGCATGCTGGTATACCCTCCCATGCGTCTTACCCTCGCACTCCCCCATGCGCTGCCGCAAGAGGCTCTCGCCGGCATGGCGGCGTTCGCGCGACTTGCGTCCTACGGCCGGCGCGACGGAATCGCGGGCGATCTCGACGTCGCACTTGTCGAGGCCGCAGGCGCGCCGCGAGGAACGCCCATCGCGCCGCTCGCCGCGCGCGGCGCGGGCCTCGACCCTGGCTCCGCCTACGTGCTGCGAGCCGACCCTGTGGCGCTTGTCGCGGGTCGTGACGACGTTCTGCTCGCCGGGCGCGTCGACGATCTCGAGCATGAGGACGCGGTCGCGCTGGTCGGGGTGCTGAACGCGCATTTCGCAACCGATGGCCTCGTGTTCCGCGCGCCGCGCGCGGATACGTGGTTCGTCACCGCGCTCGAGCACGTCCCGGTGGACGCCGATCCCATCGAGTCGAACGAGCCCATCCATCCGCGCCTGCCGCGCGGGAGGCACGGCGCAACGTGGCGGCGCTGGCTTTCCGAGATGCAGATGCTGCTGCACGCGCATCCGGTGAATGCCGCGCGGGAGGCCGCCGGCCGTGCGCCGGTCACCGGGATCTGGATATCGGGCGGCGGCTTCGCGCCGCGCGATCTGCGGCTGGCGCCGATCGAGGTCTACGCCGCGGCCGGCCGCGCGGGCGACGTCGCGCGCGGCCTCGCGGCTCTCGCCGGTTTGCGGACGAACGCCCTGCCGTCCTCGCTCGAGGCCGCGGATCGCGATGCGCTCTTCGTGCTGCCTGCCGCCATCGATGCGGCCGCGTTCGCGCGCGACTGGCTCGACCCTGGGGTGGCCGCGCTCGAGCGCGGCGCGCTGTCCGGTGTCACGCTGCTCGTCGCGGGCACGGCGCACTTGCGCGCCGAGTCGCCGTCGTGGTGGCGCCGGCTTCGTGCCAAGGCTCGCCAATGACGGAGCTCGTACGCAGGGCCCCCGGCGAGGCGACGGCCGCGCTGGAAGCGGCCGGATA
>DATJXV010000004.1:0-8249 GCA_035499955.1 Casimicrobiaceae bacterium | reverse complement strand
CCCGACGACCCCGCGTCGCCCACCCAGGTGGCCGCGGGGCTGGCGGGGTTGTAAGACGTGAGGTAAGCCGACGTGAAAACGACCCCCGCCGCGCCGCCCGACGCATCCGTAAAGATCTGGACGTATTGCGAGGCGCCGACGTAGACCGAGTACGTCCTGTAGTGATAGGCGACTCCGCCGTTGATCACCCCGGGAAAGGGCTCGGAACCGGCCCAGTCCTGAGGTATGGCGTTACGGCTCAAGCGTCCCATTTGAATCGCGTCCGTACTGACCAGATGGTCCGTGACGTCGAGCAGCGCGTACGCGTGGACAGCCGTGACGGCGAGCGACAACGTGAGCAGGCAAACTCGAGCAAGCGCGCTAATGATCTTCATGGTGTTCTCTCGCAGTTCGTCGTACTCGGCGCGTCAGTGAGTCAACGCATATTGGACGGCGGGCCAGGCCATCACGATGCCGGAGCCGGCATCGCGGTCCACGCCGGGCGTCATGATGTCGAGCGCCGTCTGCTTCATGGCCGTCACGATCTGGGAGGTCGAGTAGCTCGGCCTCGCCTGGAGGATGAGCGCCGCGATGGCGGCCGCGTGCGGCGCCGCCGCCGACGTCCCGAAGAAAGGATTGAACCCCGGGGTCAGGGCGGACACGCCGTCGGTCGCCGACAGATCGGGCTTTTGAAGCTGCGTCCCGCCTCCCGTCGAGAACAGGACATTGGGCCCCGACCGGGTCGTGGTGATCGGCGTGCCGTTCGGGTTGTAGAACATCTGGCGCGGGCCGTCGGAGCTGAAAGTCTCGGTGGGATTGCTGGGCCCGCCTGTGTAGACCTGCAATCCGCTCTTCGCGCTGCCCCAGAAGGTGGCCGCCATCGTCACGGTGGTCGAGGCCGCATTGTGGCCGAAGGTCGAGCCCGACGTGGCGGTCACGAGCTGGCCGCGGTTCATGTCGATGCGAAGCGCCCGCGGGCTGCCGTGGTACAGCACCACGACGAGCTGGTCTCCCGGCACGGCGGTGGCGGGGTATATCTCTTCGATCGGGTCCTGCGTCCCATTCTGCACCGCCGCCGAGAAAGCCTTGACCACCGTTCCCGTGCTGTCCAGGAGGAAGAAATCGTAGTCGTTGGCCGATCCGCCGAAGGGATCCGACCATTGCAGGTCGTAGGCGCCGAATGGCGAGGGCGCCTTGATCACGTTGTAGGTCTGCGGGAAGGTGACACTGCCGAAGTTGTGGACGAGGCCCGTCTCGCCGAGCCCCGCGATGGCACCGCCGACGGGGCCGCCGCTGACGAAGTCGCCTTCCCAGGTACCGGACGTGTTGTGGGAAAGGGCGCCGCTGTTGGCTGCCGACGAAAAATAGGTCGCGCCGCCCGCCACGACCTGGTTGACGGCCTGCGCGATGATCGTGTCCTGGAACGCCCCCTCGTTGCTGTACGTGACGTCGTCGACGATCACCTTGCAGCCCGCCGCGGCGAGCGCAATGATGTTGTTGGCGAATTGCACGTCGCTTATGAACGCGGTCGCGAACAGGAGCTGGGCGCCCGGCGCCATGTCGTGGACGATCTCCATCATCGCGGTGCCCTCGTCCTCGCCCAGCCCGCAGCCGTCCTGCCCGGGCAGCGACGTGGTCCCGCCAGGCAAATCGCCGGTTCCGATAAGCGCCGTGACCGTCGCCGGGCAGGCGCTGTCGGAGAGCACGCCCACCTTCACGCCGGCGCCCGTCCACCCCGCCGCGCCGGCCTGCTTCGCGGTTTGGGCCACGTAGCCCTGAGCCGTCACCAGGCCGGCGTTCGTACGCGCACGCGAAGGCTGGCGCACCGACAACACGTCGGGGCGGGCCGCGATCGATTCGAGCGCGCCTACCGGGAGCGAGGCGATGAGCTTGCCGAAGTCCGCGTTCTGCGCTTCCACCGAGCCGCCGGCAGCGGCAATCGCGCCGAGCAGGTCAGGACCCACCGTACCGGTGATCGCGACACGCACGTTGCCGGCGAGCGGCGTGATCGCCGCGATGCCCGCGACCCGCGGATCGTTCCTGGTTGCGAGGACCCCGAACGCGAGGCTCGAGTCCATCTTCTGCTGTCCGGGAGTGAAGCTCGCCTTGACGCTCTGGATCGCTTGAATCTGCTGGATGACCTCCGCTGACACCTGGCCTTGCGCGACGGCGTGCAAGGAAATCGACATCGACAGGAGAAGCGTAAGAGCTCCAGCAATGCGGAAGAATCGTTGGCTCATGAAGAGACCTCTCGAGGGCGCGCGGACCGCGTCCGACGTTGCGGAATGTTGAGAACCCCAAAAAAATTGGCCGGTTGGGCGGCCTGCCGTTTTTTGATAGCGGCAATGCCGTTTTCACGGGTCCAACCGAGGACGACGGCCGGATAATGCGCCCCGTTTGCGACGCTTGCAAGACGGAAAATTCGCGCGACGCTTGGAGCAATTCTTATGCCATTGGCGTCCGCAGCTGCGCCCTTCTCGCGACGGACCGCGCGGCCTCGTAGCCCGCATCCGCGTGACGCACGACGCCCAACGCAGGATCGTTCCAGAGCACGCGTGCAATCCGTTTCGCCGCGGCCTCCGTCCCGTCGCACACGATCACCACGCCGGCGTGCTGCGAATAGCCCATGCCGACGCCACCGCCGTGGTGGATCGACACCCACGTCGCGCCGCCCGCGGTATTGAGCAGCGCGTTCAGGAGCGGCCAGTCGGAGACGGCGTCGGACCCGTCTCGCATCGACTCGGTTTCGCGGTTCGGGCTCGCCACGCTGCCGGTATCGAGGTGATCGCGGCCGATCACGATGGGCGCCTTCACTTCGCCGCTTCGCACCATCTCGTTGAAGGCAAGCCCGGCGCGGTCACGCTCGCCCAGCCCCAGCCAGCAGATGCGCGCCGGTAACCCCTGAAACGCGATGCGGGACCCGGCCATGTCGAGCCAGCGAAGCAGGTGCGCGTTCTCGGGGAAGAGCGACTTCACCTTGCGGTCGGTGGCGCGAATGTCTTCCGGATCGCCCGACAGCGCGACCCAGCGGAACGGGCCTTTGCCTTCGCAGAACAGCGGCCGGATGTAAGCGGGCACGAAGCCCGGGAAGGCGAAGGCGTCCGCCACGCCTTCGTCGTGCGCGACCTGGCGGATGTTGTTGCCGTAGTCGAACGTCGGGATGCCGCCGCGGTGGAATTGCAGCATGGCTTCGACGTGCGCGCGGATCGAGCGCTTCGCGGCGGCGACGAGCGTCGCGTGCCGCGCGGGATCCGCCTGCGCGGCGCGCCAGCGCTCCACACTCCAGCCGGACGGCAGGTAGCCGTACACCAGGTCGTGCGCCGACGTCTGGTCGGTGACCATGTGCGGCCGCGCGTTGCGGCGCAGAAGGTCGGGCAGCACTTCGGCGGCGTTGCCGAGAAGCCCGACGCTTACGGGCTTGCGCGCCGAGCATGCCTGCGCAACGAGCTGCAGCGCGTGATCGAGGTCGCGCGCCTGGACGTCGAGGTAGCGCGTGGCAAGGCGCATGTCGATGCGCGATTGCTGGCACTCGACCGCGAGCATGGACGCGCCTGCCATCGTCGCCGCGAGCGGCTGCGCGCCGCCCATGCCGCCCAGGCCCGCGGTGAGAATCCACTTGTCGTCGAGCTGCCCGCCGTAGTGCCGGCGACCGGCCTCGGCGAATGTCTCGTACGTCCCTTGCACGATGCCCTGGCTGCCGATGTAGATCCACGAGCCCGCCGTCATCTGCCCGAACATCATGAGGCCCTTGCGGTCGAGTTCGTTGAAGTGCTCCCACGTCGCCCAGCGCGGCACGAGGTTCGAGTTGGCGATGAGCACGCGCGGCGCGTCCGGGTGCGTCTTGAACACGGCGACCGGCTTGCCCGACTGCACGAGCAGCGACTCGTCGTCGTCCAGGTCGCGCAGCGCGGCGACGATGGCGTCGAAGCATGGCCAGTTGCGGGCGGCGCGGCCGATGCCGCCGTACACGACGAGCTCCTTGGGGTTCTCCGCCACCTCGGGGTCGAGGTTGTTCATGAGCATGCGAAGCGGCGCCTCGGTGAGCCAGCTCTTCGCGGTGCGCTGCGTGCCGCGCGGCGCGCGGATCACGCGGTCGGCGTAGCGGACGGGCGGCGAAGGATCGTCGGGGACCATGAGGCAAGTATGCACCCGCCACGCGGGTGCATTTGCATCAGAAGTTTACCGGCACTTCGAGCAGCCGAGGCGCGAATGCGAGGAAGTCGCCGCCTTCCACCCGCGCGCGCACCGCGGCAAGGTCGGGCGCGAAGGCGCGGTCGCGATCCCAGAAGGCGGCCGCCTCGCGCACGACCGCGTGCGCGCGCGACAGCGGCTCGGACGTCGCGAGCGGCTTGCGCATGTCGACCCCTTGGGCGGCAGCGAGCAGCTCGATCGCGATGATGCCCGCCGTGTTCGCCGTCATGGGCAGCAGCCGCCGCGCGGCGTTGGTCGCCATGCTGACGTGGTCCTCCTGGTTGGCCGACGTCGGCAGCGAATCGACCGACGACGGATGGGCCAGCGCCTTGTTCTCGCTCGCGAGCGCCGCGGCCGTCACCTGCGCGATCATGAAGCCGGAGTTGACGCCGCCGTCCGGCACGAGGAACGGCGGCAGACCGGAAAGATGCGCGTCCATCAAGAGTGCCGTACGCCGCTCGGACAGCGCACCGATCTCGGCGATCGCGAGCGCGAGATCGTCGGCGGCGAATGCGACCGGCTCGGCGTGGAAGTTGCCGCCGGAGAGCACTTCGCCCGTGTCCGCGAACACGAGCGGGTTGTCGGAGACCGCGTTCGCCTCGGTCAGCAGGACCTCCGTCGCGTGCCGCATCTGGTCGAGGCAGGCGCCCATCACCTGCGGCTGGCAGCGCAGGCTGTACGGATCCTGCACGCGATGGCAGTCGACATGCGATGCGCGGATCGCGCTGCCGGCCAGAAGATCGCGATAGATGCGTGCCGCGTCCGATTGACCGCGATGCCCCCGCACGGCCTGGATGCGCGCGTCGAACGGCGTGTCGCTGCCGAGGCAGGCGTCGACCGTCAGCGCCCCGGCGACGAACGCCGCCGCCATGGCGCGCTCGGCCGCGAACAGCGCCGCGAGGGCGAGCGCGGTCGACACCTGCGTGCCGTTGAGCAGCGCCAACCCCTCCTTCGGCGCGAGCGCGATGGCGGCGAGGCCGCGCGACGCAAGCGCCCTCGCGCCAGTGACCGTCCCCCCGTCCGCCCGCGCCTCGCCTTCGCCGATCAGCACGGCGGCAAGATGCGCGAGGGGCGCGAGGTCGCCCGATGCGCCCACCGAGCCTTGTCCGGGAATGCACGGCACGATGCCCGCGTTCGACACCGCGACGATGAGGTCGATGACCTCGCTTCGCACGCCGGAGTAGCCGCGCGCCAGCGACGCGGCCTTGAGCGCGAGCACGAGGCGCACGACGGCGTCGTCCAGGAGCGCGCCGGTGCCTGCGCTGTGCGACAGCACGAGCGCGCGCTGCAGCTCCGCGAGGCGCGCGTCGTCGATGCGCGTGCGCGCGAGCAGGCCGAAGCCGGTGTTGACGCCGTAGACGGTGTCGCCGTGCGCGAGCACCTTCGCAACCGTCGCGGCAGCTGCGTCCACACCGGCCCGCGCGTCCGGATCGATCGCGAGCGCGCATGGGGCGGACCAGATCTCGCGCAGCTGCGCGAGCGTCAGTCGACCCGGCGTGAGCGCGACGGTCATGGGCGGGAGCGTGCCATCAGCGCGCCGCGTCGTCCACCATCGCGGCGAACGTGAAGCGAGGTCGAAAGCCCAGAAGGTCGCGGGCACGGCCGTTCGACGTTGCGTAGTTCACGGGCGCGCCGGGCATGCGGGCACGAACGACCGCAAGGCCGGTCTTCGCCTGCAAGAGCGCGACCGCGCGGTCGAAGGCGATCGGCTCGTCGGGCCCGAGGTTCAACGTCGCGTTGAGCGCGCCGGGCGCGTCGAGCGCCAGCACGACGCCCTGCGCAATGTCGCGGGCGTCCGCGATCATCATGCGATAGGGCGTACCGTCCGGCGCACACTGCACGAGGTGCCGCTCGCGGCCGTCGTCGAGCGGCTCGAGCACGCGGAGCGCCTCGGCGTTGCCGAGCTCGCGCTGCTGGCGGATCTTGCCGTGCAGGTAGAAGCGAGGCCCCGAGAAGAAGCTTTGCGCATCGAGAAGCTCGGCCGCGTCTTGAGTATGGGCGAAGCGCAGGATGACGTAAGGCAACCCGTGCGCGCGATGGAAGAAGGCGACCATCTCCTCCGCCACGAGCTTCGACAGCCCGTAGACCGAAGTAGGCTCGCGCGGATGCGCCTCGTCCACGGGTTGGTACTTCGCGCGCACTTCGGGGTACACCTCCCCGGTGCTCGCGAAGACGACACGCGCGACGCGCGATTTCGACGCCGCGGCGAGCATGTGGAACGTGCCGGTCGCATTGGCTGTGTAGACCGCCGCTGCATCGCGCGGCAGCCACGACATGAAGGCGCCGAGGTGCAGCACGGCCTGCGCGTCCCGCATCGCGCGCTCGACGGCATCGGGGTCGTCAAACGCGCCGATGACCTCGCCGTAGCCGTGGTGGGAGAGGCCGAGCGGGCGCAGGTCGAATCCCCTGACGGTGTCGCCGCGCGCGAGCAGCAGCGGGACCACGCGCCGTCCGACGCGTCCCGCCGAGCCGGTCACGAGCACGTGCACGTCGGTCCCGCCAGGGTCATCGCTGCGATCCGGCCGTCATGCCCGACACGAGGAAGGGCTCGAGGATCAGGAACAGCACGATCATCGGCACCATCGAAAGGATGCCCGCTGCCATGAGGGCCGACCACTCGATGCCGTGCTCGCCGACGAACGACACCATGCCCGTCGTGATCGTCCAGCGCGCCTGGTCGTTGATGAGCGTCTTCGCGAACACGAAATCCGACCAGGAGAGGATCGCGAGGTAGATGGCGCAGGCGGCAAGGCCCGTGCGCGCGAGCGGCATGATCACGTAAGCGAATGCGGTGAGGTGGCTGCAGCCGTCGATCATCGCGGCATGCTCGAGATCGCGCGGGATGCCGTCGAAGAAGCCCTTCAGCAGCCACGTGGCGAAAGGCACGCCGACCGCCGCGTTGGCGAGCATCAGCGCGAACAGGCTGTCGATGAGATGGAACGTCGACGCCATGATGAAGAACGGGATCACGATCAGGCTGCCGGGCAGCATCTTGGTCAGCAGCAGCGTCAGGCCTGTGATTTCCTGCGCGCGCGTGCGAAAGCGCGACAGGCTGTAGCCGGCGAGCGCCGAGACGAGGAGACTGAGCGCCGTGGCGCCGAGCGTCACGAGCAGGCTGTTCGCGAGCCACGTGGCGAGCGGCTTGCGCTCGAACGCTCCACGGAACGCCTCGAAGCTCATGTCCGCGATCGAAGGCAGCAGCGTGGGCGAGCGCGCGAGCACCTGCGACGTCGGCAGCACGGCGGTCACGAACATCCAGTAGAACGGGAACAGCAGCAGCGCGCAGAGCAGCGCGACGGCTACCGTCCACCCCCATCGGCGCATCAGAAGAACTCCTTGCGCAGTTGCCTGCGCGCGAGCAGCACTGCCGCGAGCGCGATGACGAGCATCAGCACGCCGATCACCGCCGCGCGGCCCATGTAGAAGTATCCGAAGGCCTCGTTGTACGCGCGGATGCCCAGCGTCTCCGTGGCCTTCGACGGACCGCCGCCGGTGGCCGCATAGATGATGTCGAACTCGCGGAACGTCCACAGCCCGTTGAGGACCATCGCGAGCGTGGCCTGGCCGCGGATGCCGGGCCATGTGATGTCCGTGAAGCGCCGCCACGCCGGCGCGCCGTCCACCTCGGCCGCCTCGTAGAGATTGCCCGGGATCGACTGCATTGCGGCGAGCAGCGTAAGCGTGAAGAAGGGATAGCTCTTCCAGATGGTGGGAACGATCACCGCAACGAGGGCGGTCGACTCGTCCGTGTACCACGCGATGTCCGTGCTGATGAGGCCCAGCGAGCGCAGGAAGTAGTTGGTGACGCCGAAGGAGGCGTCGAACAGCCACAGGAAGACGATGCTCACCATGACCCCCGGCACCGCCCACGGCAAGAGCACGAGGCTGCGCAGCCACCGCCGCAACGGGAAGACGCGGTCGAGCATGAGCGCCGTGCCGAGGCCGAGCGCGAACGCCGGGATGATCGTGCCGAAGGTGTAGGCGAACGACACCCACACGCTGTGCCAGGTGGCGTCGTCGGCGAGCACGCTCGAGTAATTGCCGAGGCCGAGCGGCCGGTTTCCGAGCGCGAGGAAGTT
>DATJXV010000003.1:0-64637 GCA_035499955.1 Casimicrobiaceae bacterium | reverse complement strand
GTGTCGACGATGATCTTGCGGCCGGTGAGGCCGGCGTCGCCGTGCGGGCCGCCGATCTCGAAGCGCCCGGTCGGGTTCACGAGGAAGCGCGTGCCGTCGAGCATCTTCGCGGGAAAGACAGGCTTGATGATCTCCTCGATGACCGCCTCGGCGAGCTCCTTCTGCCGCTCGTTCATCGACGGGTGATGCTGGGTCGACAGCACGACCGTGTCCACGCCGACGGGACGGCCGTCGACATAGCGTACCGTCACCTGCGACTTCGCGTCGGGGCGCAGGAACTTCAAGCGCCCGTCGCGGCGCACTTCGCTTTGCCGCTGGACGAGGCGATGCGCGTAGTAGATCGGGAACGGCATGAGCGAGGGCGTCTCGTCGCACGCGTAGCCGAACATGAGGCCCTGGTCGCCGGCGCCCTGGTTGAGGTAGTCGTCGGAGGCGCGGTCCACGCCCTGCGCGATATCCGGCGACTGGCGGCCGTAGCAGACCATGACCGCGCATCCGTCGGCGTCGAAGCGAAGCTCCGGATCGTTGTAGCCGATCGAGCGCACCGTGTCGCGGGCCACGCGGTTGTAGTCGACGTGCGCGCTGGTCGTGATCTCGCCGGTCATCACGACGAGCCCGGTGGACACGAGCGTCTCGGCCGCGACGCGCCCCGTGGGGTCTTGCTCTAGAATCGCGTCGAGTACCGCGTCGGAGATCTGGTCCGCGACCTTGTCGGGATGGCCTTCCGAGACCGATTCCGACGTGAACAGGAAATTGCTCATCGACACCTCGATTCGCGCCGGGGACTTTGCCTTCCCTGCTCCCGTGGGCGCTTGCGCCAAAAAGCCGCTATTTTAGCAGTTTGCGTCAGGCGCCATGACCCTTTCGTCCCCGCCGATCGTCCTGCCCACGCCAGAGGCCATGGAGCGGGCCGTGCGCCTTCTCAAAGGCGGCGACCTCGTCGCGTTTCCCACCGAGACCGTGTACGGCCTGGGCGCGGACGCCGGCAACGAGCGCGCCGTGCGCGCGATCTTCGCCGCGAAGGGACGACCGGCCGATCATCCCGTGATCGTGCATCTCGCGGACGCGAGCGGCGCGGCGTCGTGGGCGCGCGAGATGCCGGAAGGCGCGCGCCGCCTGGCCGACGCGTTCTGGCCCGGACCGCTCACGCTCGTTCTCCCGCGCTCGCCGCGTGCGTCGGACGCAGTCACGGGCGGCCAGGACAGCGTGGGCCTGCGCGTGCCCGCGCATCCGGTGGCGCGGGATCTCCTGCGCGCCTTCGCGCGCGCGGGCGGCAGCGGCGTCGCGGCGCCGTCGGCGAACCGCTTCGGCCGCATCTCGCCGACCACCGCGCGGCACGTCGCGGACGACATGGGTGGCGACGTCGCGCTCATCCTCGACGGCGGCGCGTGCGACGTCGGCATCGAGAGCACGATCGTCGCATTCGATGCGCGCGGCGCGATGCTGCTGCGTCCCGGCGGCATCGCAGCGGCGGAGCTTGCGCGCGTTCTCGGCGCGGCGCCCCGCATCGCGCCGGCCGGAGCGCCGCGCGCGTCGGGCACGCTCGCGTCGCATTACGCGCCGCGAACCGCATCGAGGCTGGTCGACGCCGGCGAGCTCGCGGGCTTGATCGCGCACGACGCGGCCGAGTATGCGGTGCTCGCGCGCACCGCCGTCCGCCCCGCGCGGATCGAAGGCTCGCGCTGGATCGCTGCACCCGGCGATCCTGTACGCTACGCGCACGATCTGTACGCCAACCTGCGAAGCCTCGACGCTGTGCGCGCCGCCACGATCCTGATCGAAGCCGTGCCCGACGATCCGGCATGGCAAGCCGTTCGCGATCGGCTCGCACGCGCCACGCACGGCGACGACGACGACCGGGATTGAAGGCCGCTGCACGCGCGCCTGCGCCGCGCGCGTTCAGGAATCCCCGCGAAGCGCATACACCACGTAGGCCGCGTAGCCCACGCCCATGCGTCCCATCGCGCGGCGAAACACTTCGGACGCAGCGGGCAGGCAAATGCGGTCGGAGTCCACACGATAGACATAGGAGTGCACGTAGTACCAGTGACACTGGTAGGGAGCCCCGTGCGTAGCCGCGGGATCGATCTGATGGCGGTACATGGGCTCGGTCGGGCGCGCCGTGTAGCTTTGCTCCGCATCCCACAGCGCGGTGCCGATGTGCGTGACGCCGTTGCGCCGCAGATATTCGGCAAGCCGCCCGTCGCGCAGCGTCTTCTGATACTCGAAGTCGTTCATCACGCCGTCGAGGTTGACTACGCGGCGTCCGGTCCAGAACGCGAGGGCGCCCACGTCGGTGCCCGCGATCACGGCGTCGGCCGGCAAGACCCGCGACAGCTCGAGATACACTTGCTGCGTATCGTCCGTCGCATGCATGGCGGTGGGGAAGCGCGACGCGAATACGATTGCCTCGGCCGCGAAAGCGACGGCAGCCGCGAGGACGGGCAGGTGCGCGAGGACGCGCGGTCGCCGCAGCCGTCGCGAGGCGCCCGCCAGCCCGGCCATGAACACGTACGCGCAAGCCGCCATCGGCAGCGCGAAGTAGCGCGGATCGACGCTTTTCTCCCACTTCTGGAAGAGGACCAGGTTCGCGATAAGCGCGACGGCCAGGACGCCCACCGCGCCGATGTCGTTGCGTGTCGTGCGGTCGAATCGCGAAACGGCGGTGCATGTCGCACCGGCGATGAGCAACGCCGCGCACAGCCAAGGGTTCAAGCCGTGAACGAGCGTCCGCCATCCGTACATCTGCGCGACGTTGAGCGGCTCGACGAAATAGGACCCGTGCCACGTCACGGCCGGGAACGACGACTTGATCGCTCCGCTGATGGGCACCGGATGGCCGGTCATCACGAGGTACGCGAGCGGCACCGCGACCATGCACACCGCGATCGGGACGATCGCCCACAGGCGGCCGCTCATTGCGCGCCGGCTCCACATCGCATACGCGGCGAGCGGCAGCCCTACGAAGAATCCGCTGTCGAGGCGGCACAGGAAAAGCAGCGCGAGCAGCACGCCGAGCCCCGTCAGGCGGTCGGTCCGCAGCGCGTGGATCGCCGCTGCGAGCAGCAGCACCGCAAGCGTCGTCTCCATGCCCTGGTGGAAAATGCTGTAGAGGGGAAAGAGGAGCAGCAACGCGATGCCGAGGTAGCCCGCCGCCGCCGCATCGCGGGTGCGTTCGCGCACGAACCACGCGAGGCACAGCGCGAGCGCCAGGGCCTGGACCGCCTTTTCGACGAGATTGAGCGCGAACACGAAGTGCTCCGGAGCCGCATGCGGCCCGACGACGGCCCCGGCGGCAAGCGTGACCGCCATCCACAGCGGATGGAATCCGTAGGTCGGGGTGACGCCGTCGAACGTGAACCGGCCCTGCTGCAGGAAATGCTGCGCGGGAACGAGGTAGTAGAACGCATCGTCCTGGAATTGATTGGCACCGGTGCGCGCGTTCCACAGCGAGGGAACCGCCATCAGCAGGTACGCGACGAGCGCCGCCGCGCAAAGCGGCACAACGAGCACCCTGTCGTCGGCTCCCGCGCCCGCCGAAGCGCGGCGCAACGCGTATGGCATCATAGCTGCCTCATACGAACTCGCGGCCGGATGCGATGTGGGGAAATGCGCAACCCGAGCTCCAGTCCTGGGGCCGCTGCCGCCGCGTCACGCAGCGGGGCGTCGAGCAGCATTGGCGGGACGCGATCCTACCATCCGGACCGCCCCGATCGCTCCTGCCGTATGGCCAAGGGCGAAGCTACGGCGACGTCGCGCAGAACAGCGGCGGCACGCTCCTCTGCACGCGCGGATTGGACCGCTTCATCGCGTTCGACGAAGCCCGCGGCGTGCTGCGTGCCGAAGCCGGCACACGACTGAGTGACGTCTTGGCGCTCGCGGCACCGAGGGGCTGGTACCTGCCCGTCGTGCCCGGAACGCAATTCGTCTCCGTGGGCGGCGCGATCGCCAACGACGTGCACGGCAAGAACCATCATCGCCGCGGCACCTTCGGCCGGCACGTCCTGCGATTCGAGCTCCTGCGCACGGACGGCACGCGCATCGTGTGCTCTGCGACGGAGCATCGCGCGTGGTTCGAGGCGACCATCGGTGGCCTCGGCCTCACGGGACTCGTTACGTGGGCCGAGCTCGCGCTGGAGCGCGTTCCCGGCACCAACGTCGACATCGAGACGCTGCCCTGCACCAGCTACGCCGAATTCGCTTCGCTGTGCGACGCGTCCGACGCCACTCACACCTACACGGTCGCGTGGTTCGACTGCTTCTCCTACCGCGACGGACGCTTTCGCGGCCTCTTCACGCGGGCGAATCACGCGGCGGGATCACCGCGTCCTTCATCGCCTCTCGGCACGGTTCCGTTCACGCCGCCGTTCGGCCTCGTGCGGCCCGCCGCGATGAGGGCTTTCAACCTCGCGTACTTCAAGTCGGGAATGCGCCGGGCGCACAAAGTGGAGACGGTCCCGCTCGACCGCTTCCTGTACCCGCTCGATCGCGTGGACCGCTGGAACCGGCTCTACGGGCCCCACGGGTTCCTTCAGTTGCAATGCGCGATTCCCGGCGCGCGCGCGCAGGACGGCATCGACGCCCTGCTCGAATCGATCGCGGCATCGGGACAGGGCTCGCTCTTGGCGGTGCTGAAGCGCTTCGGCGCCCAACCGAGCCCCGGCATCCTCTCGTTTCCGCTCGAGGGCACGACGCTGGCGCTCGATTTTCCCTGTGCCGGAGACGCGACGTTCCGCCTGTTCGAGCGGCTGCACGCGATCGTCCGCGAGCATGGCGGCCGCGTGTATCCGGCGAAGGACACGTGCATGAGCCCGGCGGATTTCGAGGCAGGCTATCCGGATTGGCGGCGGATCTTGCCTTTCCTCGATCCAGGCTTCGGCTCCGACCTGTGGAGACGCGTGACGTCCGGGCTCGGCGCGTGATGGCCAGCGCGCCCGGCATCGCCATCTTCGGGGCGACGTCCGCGATCGCGGAGGCTGTCGCCCGCATTTACGCCGTCGAAGGTGCGCGCTTCTTCCTCGCGGCCCGCAACGCGCAACACATCGAAGCGATCGCCGAGGATCTGCGCGTGCGCGGCGCATCGAGCGTCCACGTCGCGGTCGCCGATCTCGGCAACGTCGAGGCGTGCGCGCCGCTCTGCGAGGCGGCAAGGGAGGCGCTGGGGGCGATCGACGTCGCGCTCGTCGCGCACGGATCGCTGCCGGATCAGGCGCGATGCGAGCACGACAGCGCTTCGCTCTGCGATGCGCTCGCCGTCAATCTGACGAGCCACGCCGTGCTGTTGATGGCCCTCGCCGCCATCCTCGAGTCGCAAGGGCGCGGAAGCCTGGTCGCCATCGGCTCCGCCGCCGGCGACCGCGGCAAGCGGCGGAATTACGTCTACGGCGCCGCGAAGGGAGGTATCGCCGTGCTCGCCGAGGGCCTCATGGGAAGGCTTGCTCGGGCCGGCGTTTGCGTGACGCTCGTCAAGCCCGGGTTCGTCGACACGCCGATGACGGCATCTTTCCGAAAAGGCCTCCTGTGGATCTCGGCGGAACGCGCGGGGCACACGATCGTGCGCGCAGTGCGTAACGGGAAGTCGACCGTCTACGTC
Source organism: Casimicrobiaceae bacterium (assembly GCA_035499955.1). Lineage (GTDB taxonomy): Bacteria > Pseudomonadota > Gammaproteobacteria > Burkholderiales > Casimicrobiaceae > VBCG01. The sequence continues at coordinate 59,044 of DATJXV010000003.1, read as the reverse complement.
CCCTGGTTCTGGCGCTGGATCATGCGCGTCCTGCGCGTCGTGCCGCAGCGTGCCTTCGCCCGCCTCGACCTTTAGGGCGCAGGGCCGCGCCGCCGCGCCCCGCTGGGCGGTCCCCGTGGTCGCAGCGCTGTCTGCCTCCATGGCCGTCGCGTTCTTTTCCCTTCCCGCCGATGACGCGTATATCGTCGCGCGCTACGCGATGCAGGTCGCCGCGGGGCACGGGATCGTCTACAACGAGGGCGAGTTCATCAACGCGCTGACGTCGCCGATGCATCTCGGCGTGCTGCTCGTCCTGCAACCGCTGGCCGGCGCCTTCGTGACCCTCTATCGCGCGATTTGCGCATTCGCGGTCGCCGCCGTGCTGCTGACCTTCGCGCACCGTGCGTGGGGTCGAAGCCGGACCGCGGCCCATTTCCTCGGACTGACGCTCGCCTGTCCTTTCGTCGCGTTCTGGACCGTGGGCGGAATGGAGACGCCGCTCCTGCTCTGCGTCTGTACCGCCGTGGCATTCCTCGCGCTCCATGGCGATGCCCGCCACGCCCAGTGGATCGTGGCTCTCGCGGCGGCCGCCGTGCTGATCCGCTACGACGCATCGCTGTTCGTTGCGCCGGTGGCCCTTTACACGGCGTGGAGACGTCGCCGCGACGCGCGCGTCCGCATCGCGGCATTGTGCGGGGCGCTCGCCGTCCTGGCGTGGTCGGCGTTCACGCTGCGATACTTCGGCGATCTCCTGCCCACGTCGTTCTACGTCAAAGCGGGTCACGCTCCAGGCGCGCGGGAGCTTGGCCGCGGCACGCTTTACGTCGCGAGCTTCCTTTGCCTGACCTGGATCTGGCTTGCGGTGCCGACACGCATGCGCCCGAGGGCCGCCGCGGAGCGTGCGCTGGGGCTCGGGCTCGCACTCACGTTCGGCTACGCGCTATTCGCGAGCACGGTGCACATGATGTACGGGTTCAGGCTTCTCGTGCCGTTCCTGCCCGCGACGGCCGCCATGCTGCTTGCGTCGGGCGGCGCTCTGGCGGACAGATCCCGCGCGGCCTTCCCGGCCCTGCTCGCATGGCAGGCCGGGCTCGCCGCGTTCATCTACTTCTACAGCGCGAATCCATCCCTCGCGCTGCTGGTCGAAGGCACGTCGGATGCAAGCGAGCAATTCGAGTTCTCGCACCTGGGCGCGCGCCACACCCGCGCGTTCCTCGCGACGGCCGAAGGACAAGCCGAAGCGATCCGCAAGCACTGGGCGGCAACGGGAGCGGCCTCGACCCGCGCTCCGCGTGTCGTCGTGAGCACGGGCGGCATGCTCCCCTATCTTCTTCCCGAGTCCTACGTTTTCGAGCAGCTCGTGAGCTACCGCCATCGCTGCAAGCCCGCGCTCGAGCCGCTCGCGGACTACGCGCAAGTTATCTATGACGAGACGAACGCCGAGGCAATCGAAGGCGAGCGAATCCGTCAGGGGCGCGAGGTCATCGCGCGTTTCACGCTCACGGCGGACGGCCTGCGCGCGAAGCCGCTGCCGCTGGCGGTCGAGATCTGGTACCGGCCGTCGCGTGCGCCCAATCCGCTTCCCTCGAAGGCCGGCGAGCCGTGCAAGGCGTGAGCGGCGCAGCGCGTCCGGTGCTGTGCGTCGATCTCGACGGCACGCTGGTGCGCACCGACACGCTCATGGAGTCGCTGCTCGTGCTGGTGCGGCACCGGCCTTGGATCGTTCTTGCGCTGCCCTGGTGGATGCTTCGCGGACGCGCGTCGTTCAAGGCACGCATCGCGTCGCTTGCCCCCATCGACGCCGCGACGCTCCCCTATGATCCCGACGTCGTCGCGTTCCTGCGATCCGAGCACGCAGCGGGGCGCACGATTGTCCTCGCCACGGCGAGCCATATCGACAGCGCGAGGCGCATCGCCGAGCACCTCGAGCTTTTCGCGGGCGTGCACGCGACGGATCGCGTCAATTGCAAGAGCGTCGAGAAGGCGAACGTGCTGGCGCTCGCTTACGGCGAGGGTGGGTTCACCTACGCGGGGGACTCGCGGGCCGATATCGCCGTGTGGAAGCGGGCGAGGGCGGCGATCCTGGTCAACGCCTCGCCCCGCGTTCGCGACGCTCTCGGCAACGTGCCGATCGAGCGGGAGTTTCCGCGGCGCGCGTCGCGGGCCGCCGAGCTCTGGAGGCTCCTCCGGCCGCACCAATGGGCGAAGAATGCGCTGCTTGCCGTTCCGCTCCTGACGGCGCACAAGTACGCCGACTCGCATGCGGTGGTCGCCGCGGCGCTCGCCGTGCTCGCCATGTGCGCGACGGCATCGGCCATCTACGTCGTCAACGACCTGCTCGACCTCGAGGCGGACCGCCGCCATCCGGTCAAGCACCGCCGTCCATTCGCCTCCGGGACGGTGCCGCTTCAGTGGGCGATCCCCGTGATTGCGGTGCTGGCGACAGCGAGCGCGTTCGCGTGCGTTCCGCTTCCGCGCGCGTTCTCCCTGGGCCTTGCGTCCTACGCCGTGGCGGCGGTCGGCTATTCGTTGTGGGTCAAGCACGTCGCGTGGCTCGACGCCGGGTGGCTCGCTTGCCTGTACACCCTGCGCATCTACCTCGGGGCCCTCGCTATCGAGGTGCCGATCTCGGGTTGGCTCTTGGCGTTCTCCTTTTTCGCGTTCGGGAGCCTCGCCCTCATGAAGCGCTTCACCGAGCTCACGTCCCTCGCATACCGGCACGGCGTTCATCACGCACGCGCCTACCATTTCGACGACCGCAAGTTCGTGGAAGTGGTCGGCTGGGGATCGTCGCTGCTGGCGGTTGCCGTGCTCGTGTTGTACTTGGGCAGCGAAACGGCGGGCACCCTCTACCGCGATCCGCACCTGCTCTGGGGAGCGGTCCCGCTGATAGCCTATTTATTGCTCGCGTCGTGGTGGGCGGCTCACGAGGGGCGAATGCACGAGGACCCCGTGTGGTACGTGATCCGCAAGCCGGGAACGTACATCGTGTTGGGGGCCGTGCTGGGGCTGATGCTCGCGGCGCGGTGACGAGGCCGCGGCCACGACGGGCGGCGCCGCGCTTCTTGAGGCGGCCTCCCAAGTTCAGGGGTCAGTATCATAGCCGCCATGCGCATCGTTCTCGCTCCCGACTCGTTCAAGGGCTCGCTCGACGCGCCCGCCGTGTGCGATGCGCTTGCGCGCGGGCTCGCGCGCGGCCTCCCGGACGCGCAGGTGCTCGCGCGGCCGATGGCCGACGGCGGCGAGGGCACGCTCGACGCGATCCTCCGCGTGGCGGGCGAGCGGCATCGAGCGAAGGTCTCGGGTGCGGCCGGCGACGCGCTCGACGCCTGCTACGGCCTGGTCGACCGTCCCGAGGGGCGCACCGCGATCGTCGAGGTCGCGCAAGTGGTCGGCATCACCGATCCCGCGGGCATGCGCGCCGACGTGTCGCAGCGATCCACGCGCGGGCTGGGCGAGCTCGTCGCGCTGCTCCTCGATGCCGGCGTGCGCCGCTTCATGGTGGGTCTCGGAGGCAGCAGCACGAACGACGGCGGGAGCGGCCTCATCGCCGCGCTCGGTGCCCGCCTCTTCGATGCGGGCGGCGCACCGGTGGCCGCAACGCCCGCGGGGCTCGCTCGCATCGCGCACGTGGATGTCTCGCGCCTCGATCCGCGGCTCGCGTCGTGCGATTTCGCGATCATGTCCGACGTGAACAATCCGCTCACCGGCGCGATGGGCGCCTCCGCGATCTTCGGTCCGCAAAAAGGCGTGCGGCCGGACGAGATCTCCGCCTTCGATGCGTCGCTCGCGCGCTTCGCCGCGCTGGCCGAGTCCGCGTTCGGCCGCTGCGTCGCGGACAAGCCGGGGGCCGGCGCGGCCGGCGGCCTCGGCTTCGCATTCCAGCTTCTGGGAAGCAGCGTCCGGTCGGGGGCCGAGGTCGTCGCGGAGCTGACCGGCCTCGACGCGGCGCTCGACGGTGCGGACTGGGCGATCACCGGCGAGGGACGCAGCGACCGCCAGACGCTGCTGTCGAAGGCGCCGTTCATCGTCGCGAGCCACGCCCGCGCGCGCGGCGTGCCGGTGACGCTGGTATCCGGCGCGGTGGACGCCGACGCGCTGCCCGAGCTCGGCCGCCATTTCGACGGCTGCTTCGCACTTCCGAACGGGCCGATGACGCTCGAAGCATGCATCGCGAACGCGGCGGCGCTGCTCGAGGTCCGCGGCACGCAGATCGGGCGTCTCGCCGCCGTGTGGAATAATCGGCGCGCACGTCCATGAACGCCAATCTCTACGCGCTCTTCGAGCGACACTTCCCGGAAGGCACCGAGCAGGCGTGCCTGGTCATTCCGAACGGTCCGGTCGTGCACTACGACGACCTTGCGTCGATGTCGGCGCGCATCGCGCGCACGCTCGCAGCGGCAGGATGCAAGCCAGGCGACCGTGTCGCGGTCCAGGTCGACAAGCACTGGCACGTCCTCGCGCTGTACCTCGCCTGCCTGCGTGCGGGATTCGTCTACCTCCCGCTCAACACCGGTTATCAGCGCGCCGAGCTCGGCTACTTCTTCGACGACGCCAAGCCGCGCGTCGTCGTCTGCAACGAAGGCCACCTGGGCGTGGTCGTCGCGCTTGCGCGCGAGGCGACGGTGCTGACCCTCCCCGAGCTGGCCGACCGCTCGAGCGGACGGTCGAGCGAGTTTCCGCCCATCGAGCGCGCGCCCGACGACCTCGCCACGATCCTGTACACGTCGGGCACGACCGGGCGCTCCAAGGGCGCGATGATCACGCACCGCAACTTGGCGTCGAACGCGCTCGCGCTCGTGTCGGCGTGGGGCTTCACGAGCAGCGACCTCCTCTTGCACGCGCTGCCGATCTATCACGTCCACGGACTGTTCGTCGCGACTCACTGCGCGCTGCTCGCAGGCGCCCGCATGCTGTGGCTGCCGAAGTTCGACGCGCGCGAAGTCGCCTCGCTGCTGCCGCGCGCGACGGTGATGATGGGCGTGCCGACGTTCTACACGCGCCTACTCGCGGAGCCGTCGTTCACGCGCGAGGCGTCGCGCACGATCCGCCTGTTCGTGTCGGGGTCGGCGCCGCTGCTCGCCGAGACGTTCGCGCAGTTCGAGTCGCGCACCGGCCACGCGATCCTCGAGCGCTACGGCATGACCGAGACCGGCATGATGACGTCGAATCCGCTCGACGGCCCGCGCGTCGGCGGCACGGTCGGCCGGCCGCTGCACGGAATCGACGTGCGCGTCGCCGATGAGCAAGGTCGGGTGTGCGAGGCCGGCGTGATCGGCGGCGTGCAGGTCAAGGGGCCGAACGTGTTCTCGGGCTATTGGCAAATGCCCGAGAAGACGCGCGAGGAATTCACCCCTGACGGCTACTTCAAGACCGGTGACGTCGGCGAGTGGGTGCCCGACGGGCCCGGGCGCGGTTACCTGCGGCTCGTCGGACGCGCCAAGGATCTCATCATCACCGGCGGCCTCAACGTCTACCCGAAGGAGATCGAGGAGCGCATCGACCAGATGGAAGGTGTCGTCGAGTCCGCCGTGGTCGGCATTCCCGATCCCGACTTCGGCGAAGCGGTGGCCGCCGTCATCGTAGCCAAGCCCGGCCACGCGTTGACCGAGGCCAGGGTCATCGCCGCGCTCAAGGGCGAGATCGCGAGCTTCAAGGTCCCGAAGCATGTCGTCTTCCTCGAGGCATTGCCGCGCAATGCCATGGGAAAGGTCCAGAAGAATACATTGCGCGAAAACCTGAGGTAGCCCCCTGCTCTCAGGTCTGGGGTTTCACGCCGTTGCCGTCCCGATCCGCCTGTAGGACGCTTCGAGCGTAGGACGCTCCCCGCGGCTCGCAGCTCACATGAATATCCTGTTCGCACCCTTCGGCACCGAGGGCGACGTCCGCCCGCACGTCGTATTCGCGCACGCGATGGCCGCCCGCGGCCATCGCATCACGTTTCTCGCGAATCCCTATTTCGGCAAGCTCATCACGCCGAACGGCTGGACGCTGATTCCGCTCGACACCGAGGAGGCCTACCGCCGGGACGTGAACGACCCGCGCGTGTGGCGGCCCGTGTCGGGACTGATACTGCTCATGGAGATCGTAAGGCGCGCGCTCGACATGGCGTGGCAGGCGCTCGAGGGCGCGCGCTTCGACCTCGTCGTCGGGAACACCGTGTCGTTCCCCGCCATGACCTGGGCGGAGCGCGCCGGCGTCTCCCGGCTCGTCACCCACCTGCAGCCGATGATGATGCGCAGCGCAACCGACGTGCCCGTCCTGGCGCAGGGTTTCCAATGGACGACGCGCCTGCCCCCGTGGGCGGCGCGCGCCTGGTTCCTGGCCCAGGACGTGGCCGCTCGGCCGCTGATGGCGCCGGTCAACTTCTTCCGCCGACGGCACGGCCTGCGCACAATGCACAGCTTCGAGGCGCTGTGGCGAAGCGCGGAAGGCATCGCGGCGCTGTTCCCGGCATGGCTCGCCGCGCCGCAGCCCGATTGGCCGAGCAACCTGCGGCAATTCGACACCCTGCGCGGCGCGGCGCACGGCGCGACCCTTCCGGACCTGGTCGAGCGCTTCCTGGCCGAAGGGCAGAGCCCGATCGTGTGGACACAGGGCTCGTATCCCACCGATGTCGAGCGCTTCGCGCGGCGCGCCAGGGCCGTCACGGCGCGGCTCGGGGCGCGCGGCATCATGATCGGCCTGCCGGCCCCGGGCGAAGACGGCCGCGACTTTCTGCACGTCCCCTACGCATCTCATGCGGCGCTGCTGCCGCGCTCGCGCGCGTTCGTGCACCACGGCGGCATCGGCACGAGCTTCGAGGCGGTCGCGGCGGGTGTTCCGCAGCTGGTCGTGCCTCGAGCCGCGGACCAGATCGACAACGCACACAGGCTGGTGCGCCTCGGCGTGGCCGCGAGCCTGCCGCCCCGCCAATTCGACGAAGCGACGGCCGCGCATGCATTGAGCGCGCTGTGCGCATCGAGCGCCGTCGCCGCGGCTTGCCGCGACCTGCGCGCGCGGTTCCTGGCGGCGGATCCGTTGCCCGCGTTATGCGCGTACGCAGAGGACGTCGCCGCGCGATCGACTTAGCACTCGAGTGGGCGTCAGTTGGCTTGCATCGACGCGTGGCTGATCACCTTGTGCCACTTGTCGATCTCGTTGGCCATGAACGTCTTGAACTCCTGCGGCGTGCTTGCGACGAGCTCGATGCCCTCGTCGGTAAAGATCTTGCGCACGTCGGGCTCCCTCAAGGTCGCCGCCGTCTCCTTGTAGAGCTTGTCGACGATCGGCTGCGGCGTGGCGGCCGGCGCGACGAAGCCGTACCACGTCGAAGACTCGTAGCCCGGCACACCCGCCTCGATCATCGTGGGCACCTGCGGCAGCAGCGGCGATCGCTTCTTGCCGGTGACCGCGATCGCCTTGAGCTTCTTGGCGCTGATCATCGGAATCGCGCTCGCGACGCTCGCGAACGTGATCGAGACCTGCCCGCCGATGACGTCGGTGAGCGCCGGAGACATGCCCTTGTACGCGACGTGAATGAGCTCGATGCCCGCGAGCTGGCTCAGGAGCTCGCCCGACAGATGGCTGCCCGTGCCCTTGCCCGCCGAGGCGTAGCTCAGGCTCTTGGGCTTGGCCTTCGCGAGCGCGATCAGCTCCTTGACCGAGCTCGCCGGAACGGCGGGATTCACGAGCAGGACGTAGTCCTGCGTCCCGACGAGCGTGATCGGCGCCAGGTCCTTCAACGGGTCATAGCGCAGCTTGTCGAGGCTCACGTTCGTGGCGAGCCCGGCGATCGTGCCGATGAGGATCGTGTAGCCGTCGGGCTTCGACGTGGCCGTCGCCTCGGTCGCGATCGTGCCTCCCGCACCGCCGCGATTGTCGACGACCACTGGCTGACCGAGCCGTTCCGACAAGCGGCGGCCTATGCCGCGGGCGAGCCTGTCGACGCTGCCGCCTGCTGCGGAAGGCACGATGAGGCGAATGGGCTTGGCGGGGTATTCGTCGGCACGCGAGGGCAGCGAACACAGAAGGATGAGCGCGAACACGGCGAAGCGGTTCATGATCGGATCGGGTCTGTTGTGGTTCGACATGAAAGGAGTGAAGGCATAAGAGGACGATCAGCTCGAGGCGCCGGCAGCGCTCGGCAATTGACCGAACAGATGATCGGAGGCGCGGCCCACGTGCGCGCGCATCAGCGACTCGGCAAGCTCGCCGTCGCGTGCGCGAATCGCGCGCATGATCTGCCAGTGCTCCCGATACGCCTCCTCCTTGCGCTCGGGCACGGCGCCGGATCGCCGGCGGTACATCCGCAACAGATGGTAGAGATCGCCGCAAAGGGCGCCGTGGATCATCCTGTTCCTGCACCCCTCGACGATCCTTCGGTGAAAGTCGAACACCGCGCCCGGCGCCTGCTTTCCGAGCAGCACGCCGCGACGTTCCCGCTCGAGGTCGGCGACAAGCGAGCGGATCTCCTCGTCCGTCATGCGCTCCGCCGCGAGGCGGCACGCCAGGCCTTCGAGCGCGAGCCGCATCTCGAACAGCTCGCGCGCCGTAGCCGCGTCGAGCGTGACGACGCGCGCACGAACGTAGGGCTCGCGCGTCACGAGCCGGATCCCCTGGAGGCGCCGGATCGCCTCGCGAACCGGACCCCGGCTGATCGCGAACTCTTCCGCGAGCGCCGCCTCGTTCACGACGCAACCAGGCGCAAGGGCACCATCGTAAATGCGCGACAGCAGCACGTCGAACACGTTGTCGGCCAGGGGAAGCGTGGGCTCGGACTCGACGCGCGGCGGGCCGGATCGGGTATTCATGGCCGCGAAGCATAGCTTCATTGGGTCAAAGTGTCAACACTTATTGAGGCTGTTGGCATCATAGTGGATGAAGAGAGTTGACTTGAATCACATAAGTGTTTACACTTTGCGCATGAGCTCGCTCGCCACGGCCGTTCCAACACTCGGCATCGTCGTCCGGGACCGCTCCTTCCATGCGGTCGACCTGCACTCGGTCGCAATCGAGGCCGGCACCGACCTCCATGCGATGCCGTACGTCATCCGGGTGCTCTTCGAGAACCTGTGGCGACACAGGCTGTGGAGCGGCAAGGAGGCGGTGGGCGACGCCGAGCTCGACGCGATCGGGCACTGGCGAGGGCGCGTGGGGTCCGAGCTTCCGCTGCACGTCGCAAGAGTCATCCTGCCCGACTCGAGCGGCGTCCCGGTGCTGCAGGACTTGGCCGCGCTGCGCGACGCCGTCGCCCGCGCCGGCAAGGATCCCCGGAGTGTCGACGTGAGGCTTCCGCTTCACCTCGTCGTCGATCATTCGCTGCAGATCGACGCCTACGGCTCGCCCGACTCGTTGCTCGTCAACCTGCGCCACGAGTTCGCGCGCAACGACGAGCGCTACCGGTTCATCAAGTGGGCGCAGCAAGCGTTCCACGCCCTTCGCGTGTTTCCTCCCGGCACGGGCATCATCCACCAGGTCAACCTCGAGAACATCGCGCAGGTCGTCGCGACCGCCGAAAGGGACGGGTCGACGTGGGCCTTCCCCGATTTCGTGATCGGCGGAGATTCGCATACGCCCATGGTGAACGCGCTGGGCGTATTGGGATGGGGTGTGGGCGGGATCGACGCCGAGGTCGCCCTGCTCGGCCGGGCGTACACGTTCCCGGTGCCCGACGTGGTCGGCGTTCGATTGCACGGCGAAAAGCCGGCCGGGGCGTTCACGACGGATGTTGCGCTTCGCGTCACGGAAATCCTTCGCGGCAAAGGTGTCGTGAACCGCGCCGTCGAGTTCTTCGGGCCCGCGATCGGCGAGCTCACCGTGCCCGAGCGCGCCACGCTGTCGAACATGGCGCCCGAATACGGCGCGACGTGCGCCTTCTTCCCCGTCGACGGCCGCACGCTCGAATACCTGAGGATGACGGGACGCGACACGGCGCACGTCGAGCTCGTTGAAGCCTACTGCCGGCGCAACGCGCTGTACCGCGACCCGGCAGCGGCGGCGCCTGAATATTCGGAGGTGATCGACGTCGACCTGTCGAGCGCCGGACCGGGCATGGCCGGCCCGCGGCGCCCGCAGGATCGCCTGGATCTGCGCGCGATAGCGGGCGACTTTCGCCGCCGCCTCGCCGAGCCGGTGAGCGACGGTGGATTCGGGGCAAAGCCCGCACCGGTGCCCGGCGCGAGCGCGATGCCGACTCACGGCGCGATCGTGATCGCGGCGATCACCTCCTGCACGAACACGTCGAATCCGCAAGTCATGCTCGCTGCGGGCCTGGTCGCGAAGAAGGCGGCGCTTCGCGGCCTCCGACCGCCGCCGTGGGTGAAGACTTCGCTTGCCCCAGGATCGCGGGCCGTGACGCGGTATCTCGAAGCGGCGGGTCTCCTCGCGCCGCTCGCGGCGCTGGGATTCCATGTCGACGGCTACGGCTGCACCACGTGCGGCGGCAAGTCCGGGCCGCTCGATCCCGCGGTTGCAGGAGCCATCGAGCGAGACGGATCGGTCGCCGCGGCGGTCCTCTCGGGCAACCGCAATTTCGAGGGACGCATCCACAAGCTCGTGCGCGCGAACTACATCGGCGCGCCGCCGTTCGTAGTGCTGTACGCGCTCGCGGGGCGCATCGACGTCGACCTCACGTCCGAGCCGCTCGCCTTCGACTCGAAGGGCGTGCCCGTGTACATGCGCGAACTGCTTCCGCAGCCCGAGGAGCTGCGCGCGGCCATGAAGCACGCCGAGGACGCCTCGATCTTCACCAGGCGCGAAGACGCCTTCGATCCCGCAGTCGAGTCCTGGCGAACCATCGAGGCGCCGTCCGGACCGCGCTTCGGCTGGGACGCGCGATCGCACTATCTCGTGGAGCCGCCGTTTTTCGCGGAGGCGCGCGGCGAGCCTGCGAAGTACGCGAACGCTCGCGTGCTCGCCGCTTTCGGAGACTCGCTCACGACGGACCACATCTCGCCCGGAGGCGAGATTCCGGTCGACACGCCGGCGGGCCGTTACCTGCGCGAGCGGAAGATCGCGCAGAAGGACTTCAACACGTACGTCTCCCGCCGCGGCAACCATCACGTCATGGCGCGCGCGACCTTCGCCAACATCCGGGTGCGCAACGCGCTCACGCCCGAGCTCGAAGGCGGCTTCACGAAGCACTATCCCGACGCGGCGGTCATGACGATCTACGAGGCAGCCGAGCGATACAAGGCCGAGGGCGTGCCGACGATCGTGCTGGGCGGCCGGGACTACGGCTCGGGATCGAGCCGCGACTGGGCGGCGAAGGGCACAGCGCTGCTCGGCGTGGTCGCCGTGCTCGCCGAATCCTTCGAGCGCATCCACCGCGCGAACCTGGTCGGGATGGGCGTCGTGCCGCTCGCTTTTCGCCGCGACGAAGGGTGGCGCCGCCTCGGCCTGAGCGGCGAGGAAGCGTTCACGCTTCACGGGGTTGAGCAGGCCGTCGCCTCCGGCGGCACGGTGCGCGTGACGGCAGCTCGACCTCACGGAGGACGCATCGAGTTCGAAGTCGTACCGGAGGTGCTCACCGCGTCGGAGCGCCGCCTGATGGTCGAGGGCGGCATTCCGCGCAGCGTCCTTCGCGAATTCACTTGACTGATGGCCAAGGAAAGCACGATGACCCACGAGACTCCTCGCAACACGCCGAACGCATCCCCGGGGGCGCGTCTTGCGGCGCTCATCGACTCGCCCGAGATCACGATCGCCCCCGGCGTTTACGACGGGTTCACCGCGCGCCTGGTAGAGAAAATGGGCTTCGCGACCGCCTCGATCTCGGGCGCCGGCACGTCCGAGAGTCGCCTCGGCTGGGCCGACCGCGGCTTGATGGGGCTCGAGGAGAACCTCGCCAACGCAAGGCGCATCGCGGACTGCAGCGGGCTGCTCCTGCAGGCGGACGCCGACACGGGATACGGCAACGCGATGAACGTCTACTTCGTCGTGCGCGCGTTCGAGAAGGCGGGCATGGCGGCGGTGATGATCGAGGACCAGGTGTGGCCCAAGCGCTGCGGCCACATGGCGGGCAAGAGCGTCGTGCCGGCGGAGGAAATGGTCGCCAAGATCAAGGCCGCCGTCGACGCGAGGCACGACCCAAGCTTCGTCATCAAGGCGCGCACCGACGCGGCGGGGCCGCTCGGACTGGACGAGGCGATCCGCCGCCTCAATCTCTACGCCGAGGCCGGCGCCGATTGCCTGTTCGCGGATGCGCTCGCCTCCAAGGAGGACATCGCGAAGGTGGTGAGGAGCGTGCCCAAGTCGCTCTCGGTCAACATGGGCCTCGGCATCCGTTCGCGCAAGACCACGCCGCTCATCTCGCCGAAGGAGCTCCAGTCCCTCGGCGTGGCGCAGGTCTCCTACCCGCGGCTTCTCTCCTCGGCGGCGATCAAGGGCATGATGAACGCGCTGGACGTGTTCATGACGGACGTGATCGGAAACGATCGCGTCGTCGATCGCCCCGATCTCACCGCCTCGTTCGACGAGATCAACGACCTCATGGGCATGAGGTTCTTGGACGAGCTCGAGGCGCGCTATACGATACCCGCCTGAGCAGGCGGCTACGGTGCGTGCTTGCGGGTTGCCGCCGCCTTCGCCGCCGCCGGCTTGCGGCTGCTCGGCTCCTTCTTGAGCGCCTTGCTGCTGGCACGCGATCGCTTTGCCGACGGCTTGCGCCCGTGCTCTGCTGCCTCGGCAGCGTCTCGTGTCCCGGGCCGCGCGTCGAGCGCGACGCCGGCGCGGCGGGCCTTCGACAATGAGCGCGATAGTGACCGTCGGCGTGCGGCGCGGCGATAGGCCTTCGTAGCATTCGCGCGTAGGACACTTCCGCATGCCAGCGCAACTTGTGCGAAAGTAAGCGCCATGAAGGTGTGCATCTTCGGCGCCGGCGCGATCGGCGGCTACCTGGGCGTGCAGCTCGCGCGAGCGGGCATCGACGTGAGCCTCGTCGCGCGGGGCGCGCACCTTGCCGCGATGCGCGAGCGCGGGCTTGCGCTGCGCATCGGCGGCCGCGAGCACGTCGTGCGCGTTCCCTGCACCGACCGCCCGGCGGACCTGCCGGTGCAGGACTACGTCATCGTCGCGCTCAAGGCGCACTCGATCCCCGCCGCGGTCGACTCAATGCTGCCGCTGCTCGGTGAAAGCACCGCACTCGTGACCGCGAGCAACGGCCTGCCCTACTGGTTCTTCGACGTGCCCGGCGTGCCGTTCCGCGGTCTTGCCTGCGCGAGCATCGACCCGAACGGCGTTCAACGCGCCCGCTTCGGGACTGCGCGCGCGCTGGGGTGCGTCGTGTATCCCGCCGCCGAGATCGCCGAGCCGGGCGTGATCGTGCACGAGCACGGCGACAAGTTCCCCATCGGCGAGCCCGACGGGACTTCGACCGTGCGAACGACACGCCTGCACGAGGCGCTCGCCGCGGCAGGCTTCGACGCGCCGGTGCGCGCCGACATCCGCGACGAGATCTGGCTCAAGCTGTGGGGTAACCTGTGCTTCAACCCCGTGAGCGCACTCACGGGCGCGACCATCGACCGCGTCGCCACCGATCCCGGCACGCGCGCGGTGTGCCTCGCGATGATGGACGAGGCGCGCGCGATCGGCGAGCGCCTGGGCCTGCGATTGCGCGTGAGCGCGCAGCGCCGCCTCGACGGCGCCGCGGCGCTCGGACCGCACCGGATGTCGATGCTGCAGGACCTCCTGCGCGGGCGCCCGATGGAGATCGACGCGCTCGTCGGCGTGGTGCAGGAGTTGGGCCGCGCAACCGGGGTGCCGACGCCCATCGTCGACACCGTGCTCGCGCTCGTGCGGCTGCGCGGCCTTGCGTATCAGTCCGCGGCGGCCATGAGTGCAGCCACCCCTCCCTGAATCAGATCAACCCGGCCCCCCGCGCCCACTTGTACTTGGCGCCGAGCACCATCACGGGCATCTCCGTGGAATACGGATACGCGGGTATGCCGTGGTCGAACAGGTACTCCGCCGCCGCCTCCACTTCGACGTCCCCCGCGAGCGACGCCACGACGGGCTTCTGGATGCCCTTGGCGCGCATTTCATCGATCACCTCGACCATCTTCTTCGCGAACACCATCGGCGGCGTGATGATCGTGTGCCAGTAGCCGAGGATCAGCGAGTGGATGCGCGGGTCGGTGAGGCCGAGCCGGACCGTGTCCTGGTACGTCTTCGGCGGCTGGCCGCCGGTGATGTCGACCGGATTGCCGGCGGCGCCGAACGGGGGGATGAACTTGCGGAACGCGGCGTCGAGGTCCGGCGGCATCGGCATGAGCTTCAGGCCGTTGTCCACGCACGCGTCCGACAGAAGCACACCGGAGCCGCCGGCGCCGGTGATGATCACCACGTTCTCGCCCTTGGGCGTCGGCAGCACCGGAATCGCACGCGCGTACTCGAGCAATTCGCGCAGCGCCCTGGCGCGGATGACGCCGGATTGCCGCAGGACGTCGTCGTAGATCTTGTCGTTGCCGGCCAGCGCGCCGGTGTGCGAGCTCGCCGCCCGCGCGCCCATGCTCGTACGCCCGGCCTTGAGCATGACCACCGGCTTCTTCTTCGACACGCGCTTGGCGACTTCCGCGAACGCGCGGCCGTCCTTCAGGTCCTCGCAGTGCTGCGCGATGATCTGCGTGTTGTCGTCCTGCTCGAAGAACGTAAGGAGGTCGTCCTCGTCGATGTCCGACTTGTTGCCCAGGCCCACGATCGCCGACACGCCCATCTTGGCCGAGCGGGAGAAGCCGATGATCGCCATGCCGATGCCGCCCGACTGCGACGACAGCGCGGCGTGCCCCTTCACGTCATACGCGGTGCAGAAGGTCGCGCACAGGTTCTTCCACGTGTAGTAGAAACCGTAGATGTTGGGGCCCATCAGGCGCACGCCGTACTTGCGGCCGATCGCCTGGATCTCCATCTGCCCTTCCACGTTGCCGGTTTCGGCGAAGCCGGAGGGGATGAGCACCGCGCCGGGGACCTTCTTCTCGCCGCATTCGACGAGCGCCGCGGCGACGAACTTCGCAGGGATCGCGAACACGGCGACATCGACGGTTCCCGGCACGTCCTTCACGCTCTTGTACGCCGGGAGCCCCATGATCTCCGCGGCCCCGGGATTGATCGGGTAGATCTTGCCCTTGTAGCCGCCGTTGATCAGGTTCTTCATCACCGAGTTGCCGATCTTGCCGGTCTCGTCGGAGGCGCCGATCACGGCGACCGCCTCCGGCTTCATGATGCGGTTCATGTCGCGCACGATGTCCTCGTGCTTCGGGCGGTAGCGGGCGGGCGCAGGGTTCCAGTCCAGCACGATGCGAACGTCGGCGGCCACCGCACCCGCCTTGCTGGCGAACACGGGATTGAGGTCCATCTCGGCGATCTCGGGAAAGTCCGAGACGAGCTGCGAGACGCTGCGGATCATTCCCGCGAGCGCGTTGCGATTCACCGGCTCCGAGCCGCGCACGCCCTTGAGCATCTCCGCCGCCGCGATACCGTCGAGCATCGACAGCGCGTCGTCCTTGGACGCCGGCGCCAGGCGGAACGTCACGTCCTTCATCACTTCCACCAGCACGCCGCCCAGGCCGAACGCAACGAGCTTGCCGAACGACGGATCGGTGACTGCGCCGATGATGACTTCCTGGCCGGCGCCGACCATCTGCTGAACCTGCACGCCAAGGAGGTTCGCCTTCTTGTTGTATTTCTTTGCGTTGGCCACGATCTTGCCGAAGCCCGCCTTCGCTTCGGCCGCGCTCTTCACGCCGACGAGCACGCCGCCCGCTTCCGTCTTGTGCAGGATCTCGGGCGAGACGATCTTCAGCACGACGGGGTAGCCCATCTTCGTGGCGAGCCTGGCCGCCTCCGTGGCGGACTTCGCCATGCCTTCCTTCGGCACGGCGATGCCGTACGCGTCGCAGACCTCCTTGCCCTCGGGGGCGGTGAGCGACGTGCGGCCCTCGGCCTTTACCGCGGCGAGGATCTTCTTCACCGCGGCCTTGTTGTTCGCCATGCTCGTTCTCCTTGTTAGATGGCGCCTTCGGCGCGCAAGGCCGCGATGTCGTCACGGCTGTACCCCAGCTCCGCCAGCACTTCCTCGGTGTGTTCGCCCAGAAGGGGGGAGCGCTTCACCTCGGTCGGGCTGTCCGAGAGCTTGATCGGGTTGCCCACGCTCAGGTACTTGCCGCGCTTGGGATGGTCGACCTCGACCACGGTGCCGGTCTTGCGAAGCGACGGCTCCTCCGCGAGCTCTTTCATCGAAAGGATCGGGCCGCACGGGATGTCGTGCTTGTTCAGGATGTCCATGGCATCGAACTTGGTCTTGGTCATGGTCCACTTCTCGATCTCGCCGAAGATCTCCATGAGATGCGGCAAGCGCGCCTTCGGCGTCGCGTAGCGCGAATCCGTGAGCCACTCCGGCCGCCCGATCACCTCGCAGATGTCCTTCCACACCGGCGCCTGCGTGATGAAGTAGATGTACGCGTTGGGATCGGTCTGCCAGCCCTTGCACTTCAAGATCCAGCCGGGCTGGCCGCCGCCCGAGGCGTTGCCGGCGCGCGGCACCGCGTCGCCGAACACGCCGTTCGGGTACTGCGGGTATTCCTCCATCACGTGCGTGCGGTCGAGGCGCTGCTGGTCGCGCAGCTTCACGCGGCACAGGTTGAGCACGCCGTCCTGCATCGCGGCGAGCACGCGCTGGCCGCGGCCCGTGGTGTTGCGCTGGTAGAGCGCCGCGACGATGCCGAGCGCGAGGTGCAAGCCGGTGCCCGAGTCGCCGATCTGCGCGCCTGTGACAAGAGGCGGGCCGTCGTCGAAACCGGTGGTCGACGCCGCGCCGCCCGCGCACTGCGCGACGTTCTCGTACACCTTGCAGTCCTCGTACGGACCGGGACCGAATCCCTTGACCGACGCGACGATCATGCGCGGGTTGAGCTTCTGGATGTGCTCCCAGGTGAAGCCCATGCGGTCGAGCGCGCCGGGCGCGAAGTTCTCGACCAGCACGTCGCATTTCTTCACGAGCGCCTCGAGCACCGCCTTGCCCTTCGGCTTCTTGGCGTCGACGGTGATCGAGCGCTTGTTGTGGTTCAGCATCGTGAAGTAGAGGCTGTCCACGTCGGGAATGTCGCGCAGCTGGCCGCGCGTGATGTCGCCTTCGCCCGCACGCTCGACCTTGATCACGTCGGCGCCGAACCAGGCGAGTAGCTGCGTGCACGTCGGCCCCGACTGCACGTGCGTGAAGTCGAGGATGCGGACTCCATCCAATGCCTTGCCCATTGATTTCCCCTTATGCTTTTTTCTTTGCCGCGGGATTGAGGCTGGTGATGCGGCCGCTTTCCGTGCCGCCCCCCTCGTCGATCACCGCATTGATGAGCGTGGGCCGGCGCGAGCGGATGGCCTCTTCCATCGCCTTGCGCAGCGCGTCGGGCGTCGTCACGTGGACGCCGACGCCGCCGAACGCCTCCATGAGCTTCTCGTAGCGCGCGTCCTTGACGAACACGAGCGGCGAAGGATCGGGGCCGCCGGTGGGATTCTTCTCGTCGCCGCGGTAGACGCCGTTGTTGTTCATGATGACGACGCACACCGGAAGGTTGTAGCGGCAGATCGTCTCGGTCTCCATGCCGGAGAAGCCGAAGGCGCTGTCGCCTTCGACCGCGATCACCTGCTGGCCGGTCACGACCGCAGCCGCCACGCAGTAGCCCATGCCGATGCCCATGATTCCCCAGGTGCCCACGTCGATGCGCTTGCGCGGCTTGTACATGTCGACGATGCTGCGCGTGAAGTCCAGCGCGTTGGCGCCCTCGTTCACGAGCATGGCGTCCGGGTTCGCCTTGACGATGTCGCGCACGACGTTCAAAGCACTCTGGAAGCTCATCGGCGTGGGGTTCTTCGCGAGCGTCTCGGCCATCTTCGCCACGTTCTTGGTCTTGCGCTCGGCAATGGCGTCGATCCACTCGGCGGGCGGCTTGGGCCAGCCGGGCCCGATCGCCTTCAGCAACGCCGACGCGCAGGAGGCGATATCGCCGACCACCGGCGCGTCGATGCGCACGTTGCTGTCCGCTTCGATGGGCGAGATGTCGACCTGGACGAACTTCTGTCCGCCCCACGCCTTGGACGTCGCCCCGCCCCACGTCTTGCCCTTGCCCTGCGACAGGAGCCAGTTGAGGCGCGCGCCGATCAGCATCACGACGTCGGCCTCGGGCAGGACGTAGGAGCGCGCGGCAGAGGCCGATTGGTCGTGCGTGTCGGGCAGCAGGCCCTTCGCCATCGACATCGGCAGGTAGGGAATGCCGGTCTTTTCGACCAGCGCGCGGATGTCCGCGTCGGCCTGCGCGTAGGCGGCGCCCTTGCCCAGGATGATGAGCGGCTTCTTCGCGGTCTTGAGCAGATCGACGGCGCGCTGCACCGCGTCGGCGGCAGGAATCTGCCGCGGCGCCGGATCGACCACCTTGATGAGGGAGCTCTTGCCGACCTCGGCGTCGATCGCCTGCGGGAAGAGCTTGGCGGGAAGATCGAGGTAGACCCCGCCCGGACGTCCCGACAGCGCGGCGCGGATCGCCCGTGCCACGCCGACGCCGATGTCCTCGGCGTGCAGCACGCGAAACGCCGCCTTGCACAGCGGCTTGGCGATGGCGAGCTGGTCCATCTCCTCGTAGTCGCCCTGCGAGAGGTCGACGATCTCGCGCTCGCTCGACCCGCTGACCAGGATCATCGGGAAGCAGTTGGTCGTCGCGTGCGCGAGCGCCGTGAGTCCGTTCAGGAATCCCGGCGCCGATACGGTCAGGCAAATCCCCGGCTTCTGCGTGAGGAAGCCGGCGATCGAGGCGGCGTAGCCCGCGTTCTGCTCATGGCGGAACGAGATCACGCGGATGCCCGCGGCTTGCGCCCGGCGGGTGAGGTCGGTGATCGGGATGCCGGGCAGCCCGAAGATCGTGTCGATGCCGTTCAGCTTGAGGGCGTCGATGACCAGCGTGAAGCCGTCCGTCTCCTGCCGTTGGCGATCGGTATCGCCGCCGGCCGCGTGTTTCAGCGTGTCTTCGGCGGCCACGCCGCCGGCCGGCGGTTTGGTGGTTCCGGTTGATACGGTCAACATGAAAGTCTCCGATCTCTGTTTCGAACTCCCGTTCACCGAGCCCCGGCGAACAGTCGCAAGCTACGCGGCCTTGGGTATCTGCTCCGCGACCGAGGCATTCCCCGCGGCCTGCTGGCGGGCGCGCATTGGTCTCAACACGAGTAACGCGAGCGCGACCACGACGAAATTCGCGATCGCGGTGACGACGAATACCCCCTGCCACCCGTGCAACGCATCCTTCAGCACGTTGGCAAGCGGCACCAGAAGCGCCGACGTGCCCTTGGCCGTGTAGAGCAGGCTCGTATTCACCGTGGCGAACTTGGAGCCGAAGGTGTCCGTGCACGTGGATGGGAACAGGCTGAAGATCTCGCCCCAGGTGAAGAAGATCAGGCCGGCGAACAGGACGAACGCCCATGGATTGGTGCCCAGGGCGCCCAGCAGCCAATACGCGATGCCGCCTGCGCCGAACGCGATCGCCATGGTCGGCTCGCGTCCGATCCGGTCGGAGACCCATCCGAAGAAGGGCCGTGCGAGGCCGTTCAACACATTGTCGACGATCAGCGCGACCGTCAGCGTCGACGCGCCGAGGAACAGCACCGTATTCGAGATGCCGTTGTCCTTGGCGACCACGGCGATCTGCGCCGTGGCCATGAGACCGCTCGCGGAGATCAGCACGAACATGACGTACAGAAGCCAGAACGTCGGCGTGCTGAGCATCTGCATCGGCGAGAAGTTCTTCGTCGTCTGCAGCACGCGCGCCGTGGACGCGGCGGCGGGCGCCTCGCCGGGCAGCGGGCCGCGCAGGAGCCACCCGATCAGGAACACCGCACCGCCTTGCACGAGGCCGAACCAGAAGAACGTCGCTTCGTAGCCCGACGAATCGATCAGCATTCGCATCGGAATGACCGTCAGCGCCGCTCCGGCACCGTAGCCGGCTGCCGTGAGACCCACGGCGAGTCCGCGCCGGTCCGCGAACCACTTGACCGCGTTACCTACGCACACCGAATACACCCCCCCGCCGCCGATCCCGGAGATGACGGCCCCGAGGTACAGCATCGAAAGGCTCTGGGCGTAGGAATTCACGATCCAGCCGATCGCGACCAGGATGCCGCCGATCGCCACAACCAGCCGCGGGCCCTTGAGCGGTCCCATCCTGTCGGCGATCCAGCCGTTGATGGGCGTGCACCAGGTCTCGAGTGCAATGAAGATGCTGAACGCCACCTGAATCGCGGCGACGTCCCATTGGTGCGCCTTGTTTATCGGCGCGACGAACAGCGTCCAGCCGTACTGCAGGTTCGCGATCAGCACCATGCATACGATGCCGATGACGAGTTGCGTCCACCGATGGGTGTACGGCGCGGCAGCTGTCGTTGTAGTTGCCCGTATTGCGTCAGCCATGGTTTCCTCCTGGGATCTTGGGCCCGCCTTTGTCGGCGTGTGCCTCTGCGGAATGCTGCGTGAAGCGACTTGCGAAACCCTTCGTGGAAATACTAGGACGAATTTCGTAACGCCGTACTCTGGCGACCCGATCGCGCGGGACCCGCGGAACCGGCCGCCTCCTCCAGGGTGCCGCGAGTACGACCGTCGCGACGAAGAATTATCCGGCGCGGCACGCGGCCTATTGGTTTATGTCGATATTTGGCGTAACGTATTTCGTATATCAGACAAAGTCAATGCTGTTCGGAGGAAAGCCCGGGCATGGACTGCTGGGGTCCGCGCACATTCCCTGTCGGGGGTCGGAGGTTGCCGGGCGGGCCGATGGACCAACCGGATGTGCAGCCGAGGACGCCATCGGCGAGCTTTTGGCCGAGCGGGTGGCCAATTTTGTTGCGGTGCGGGAAAACGGATCGTCGAGCCTGACGATAGTCCACCGATCACCGTCCAGCCAACGCTCTTCTGAATCGCACTGATACTCACTGACACCTCACGATGTCCGCGACCGTCGAAGCCGAGTCACCCCTGCCGCTGAATCTGCGCCCCATCAACGCGTCCGCGAGCTTCCGCGATCAGGCCTACGCGGCACTGAAGCAGATGATCACCGAGGCCGACATCTACGCGCATCCCGAGGAGATCCGGCTCGACGAAAAGCAGCTTTGCGAAGCGCTCGGCGTGTCGCGCACGCCCATCCGGGAGGCGATGACGCTGCTCGAGCAGGAGGGCTTCCTGCGCACCGAGCCGCGGCGCGGCATCTTCATCGTGCGCAAGACCAAGAAGCAGATCATCGAGATGATCGAGATGTGGGCCGCCATCGAGAGCATGGCGGCGCGGCTTGCGACGGCGAATGCCTCCGACGAGGACATCGCGGGATTGCGCCGCATATTCGACGAGTTCCGCACGCAAGCGCCGGCCGACCACCTCGAGGAGTACTCCGCCGCGAACATCGCATTCCACCAGGCGATCATCCGGCTGTCCGGCTCGCACCTCATGGGCAAGACGATCGACAACCTCTTCATCCACGTGCGCGCCATCCGCAGGATGACGATCTCGCAGAAGGACCGCGCGGCGCGCTCGATCATCGACCACATGCGCATCATCGAGGCCCTCGAGCAGCGCGACACCGAGCTCGCCGAGCGCCTGGTGCGACAGCATTCGCTCGATCTCGCCGCGCACGTCGAGAAGTACTGCGACTTTCTCGACTGATGAGCGACAACGCGGCCACCATCGACACTTCCGGCCTGCGCAAGGGTCGCGGCATCCGCGCGCAGCCGAAGGGCCGTCCGGTCGACCCGGGCGCCGCGGCCGAGGTCGCGGCCCTCCTCGGTGACGCGCCGCGCCGACGCGATTTCCTGATCGAGCATCTGCACCTGATCCAGGACCGCTACGGCTGCCTGTCGGCGGCGCATCTGGTCGCGCTCGCCGCGGAGATGAAGCTCGCGATGACCGAGGTCTACGAGGTCGCGACCTTCTATCACCACTTCGACGTCGTGAAGGACAGCGACGCCGTGCCGCCGGCGGTGACGGTACGCGTGTGCGGGACTTTCTCCTGCAAGATGGCGGGCGGCGAGCGGCTTCGCCGCGAGCTCGAGGACCTGCGCTTGCCCGGCGTGCGTGTGCTGCCTGCGCCGTGCATCGGACGCTGCGAGCAGGCGCCGGCCGCGGTGGTCGGGCGCAACCCGATCGATCGCGCCACGCGGGTCAAGATCGCGGCGGCCATCGACGCCGGGCAGACGACGCCGGCGCTGCCGCGGTACCTCGATCTCGCCGCGTATCGCGCCGCGGGCGGCTACAAGCTGCTCGTGGACTGCGTGGCAGGCGAGCGCGACGCCGCCTCGGTGATCGCCGAGATGGAGCATTCGGGGCTGCGAGGGCTCGGCGGTGCCGGCTTCCCCGCGGGACGCAAGTGGAAGATCGTGGCGGCCGAGCCGGCGCCGCGCCTCATGGCGGTGAACGTCGACGAGGGCGAGCCCGGCACGTTCAAGGACCGCCACTACCTCGAGCGCGATCCGCACCGCTTTCTGGAAGGCATGCTGATCGCCGCCTGGGCGGTCGGCATCGACAGCATCTATATCTACCTGCGCGACGAGTACGCCGCCTGCCGCGAGATCCTGACCCGCGAGATCGAGGCGCTCGCGACCGATCCGCCGTGCGCACTTCCCAATATCCACCTTCGCCGCGGCGCGGGCGCGTACATCTGCGGCGAGGAGTCGGCGATGATCGAATCGATCGAGGGCAAGCGCGGCATGCCGCGGCTGCGGCCGCCGTACGTCGCGCAGGTGGGCCTCTTCGGCCGGCCCACGCTCGAGCACAACCTGGAGACGCTGTACTGGGTGCGCGAGATCCTCGAGAAGGGCGCGGCATGGTTCGCCGGCCACGGCCGCCACGGCCGCCACGGCCTGCGCTCGTTCTCCGTGTCGGGCCGCGTGAAGAACCCGGGCGTGCACCTCGCGCCGGCGGGCGTCACGGTGAAAGAGCTGATCGCGGAGCACTGCGGCGGCATGGAAGACGGGCACGAGCTATACGGATACCTGCCGGGCGGTGCCTCCGGCGGCATCCTGCCCGCCTCGCTCGCCGACGTCCCGCTGGATTTCGATACGCTGCAGCCGCACGGCTGCTTCATCGGGTCCGCGGCGGTCATCGTGCTGTCGCAGCACGACCGCGCCCGCGACGCGGCGCTCAACATGATGGAGTTCTTCGCCGACGAGTCATGCGGTCAGTGCACGCCGTGCCGCGTGGGCACGGAAAAGGCGTCGGGCCTCATGCGCGCGACGCGCTGGGACACGGCGTTGCTCGCCGACCTTTCGCAGGCGATGGCCGATGCGTCGATCTGCGGGCTCGGGCAGGCGGCGCCGAATCCCATTGCGTGCGTCGTCAAATACTTCCCCGATGAAATATGAATGACTCTGCCCTCGCGCAGGAAGTGATCGCCTTTCGCCTGAACGGCGAGAACGTCGAGGCGCTGCCCGGCGAGACGCTGATCGAAGTGGCGGACCGCGTCGGCGTGGCGATCCCCCGGCTTTGCTACAAGCCGGGCATGCGGCCGGACGGCAACTGCCGCTCGTGCATGGTCGAGATCAAGGGCGAGCGCGTGCTGGCGCCGTCGTGCTGCCGCAAGCCCGCCGCCGGCATGGAGGTGACCACCGACAGCCCGCGCGCGCTGCACTCGCAGAGGATGATCGTCGAGCTTCTGGCCTCCGACATGGCGGACAAGGTCTACAAGCCGCACGACGAGCTCGCGTTCTGGAAGAAGAAGCTCGGCGTTGGCAAGCCGCGCTTCGCGCGGCGCGAGCAGCCTTCGCAGGATCTTTCGCATCCCGCGATGGCGGTCAATCTCGACGCCTGCATCCAGTGCACGCGCTGCGTGCGTGCGTGCCGCGAAGCGCAGGTGAACGACGTCATCGGCTACGCTTACCGCGGTGCGCACTCGAGCATCGTGTTCGATCTGCACGACCCGATGGGCCAGTCGACGTGCGTGGCCTGCGGCGAGTGCGTGCAGGCGTGCCCCACCGGCGCGCTCGCGCCCGCCAACGACGCCTATCTCGCCCCGGTCGACAAGAAGGTGCCGTCCGTGTGCCCGTATTGCGGGGTCGGCTGCCAGATCACGTATCACGTCGACGGCAACCGCATCGTGCGCGTGGAGGGGCGCGACGGACCGGCGAACCACGAGCGCCTGTGCGTGAAGGGCCGCTTCGGATTCGACTACGTGACGCATCGGCATCGCCTCACGAAACCTCTCGTCCGCCGCGAGGACGTGCCGAAGTCGGCGGACTTCACCATGGACCCGGCCGATCCGCTGTCCGTGTTCCGCGAGGCGACGTGGGAGGAGGCGATGTCGCTTGCGGCCGGCAGCCTCGCCCGCATCCGCGACGAGCATGGGCCGAAGGCGCTCGCCGGGTTCGGGTCGGCGAAGGGCAGCAACGAGGAGGCGTACCTCTTCCAGAAGCTCGTGCGCACGGGCTTCGGGAGCAACAACGTCGACCACTGCACGCGGCTGTGCCACGCCTCCAGCGTGGCGGCGCTCCTGGAAGGCATCGGCTCGGGCGCGGTCAGCAACCCGGTGATGGACGTGCTCAAGGCCGACGTCGTCCTGCTCATCGGCGCCAACCCGGTCGTCAATCACCCCGTCGCCGCGACGTGGATGAAGAACGCGGTGAAGAACGGCACCAAGCTGATCCTCGCCGACCCGCGGCGCTCCGAGCTCGCGCGGCATGCCACACACTACCTGCAGTTCAAGCCGGACACCGATGTCGCGCTGCTCAACGCGATGATGCACACCATCGTCGAGGAAGGCCTGGTCGCAGAATCATTCGTGCAAAGCCGCACCAGCGGCTTCGAGGAACTGAAGCGCAACGTCGCGGCGTTCAGCCCCGAGGCGATGGCGCCGCTCTGCGGCATACCGGCCGAGACGATCCGCACGGTCGCCCGCCTGTTCGCCACCGCGAAGGGCGCGATGATCCTGTGGGGCATGGGCATCTCGCAGCACGTGCACGGCACCGACAACGCGCGCTGCCTCATCGCGCTCACCATGCTGACAGGGCAGGTCGGGCGGCCGGGCACGGGGCTGCATCCGCTGCGCGGCCAGAACAACGTGCAGGGCGCCTCCGACGCAGGCCTCATCCCGATGATGTATCCCGACTACCGGCGCGTCGACAACGCTTCGGCGCACGACAGCTTCGAGGCGCTGTGGAAGGCGCCGCTCGACACTCAGCCCGGCCTCACCGTGGTCGAGATCATGCACGCCGTGCATGCGGGCGAGATCCGCGGCATGTACATCATGGGCGAGAACCCGGCGATGTCGGACCCGGACGTGCAGCACGCGCGCCAGGCGCTTTCCGAGCTTACGATGCTCGTCGTGCAGGACATCTTCCTTACCGAGACCGCGTATCTCGCCGACGTCGTCCTGCCGGCTTCCGCGTTCCCCGAGAAGACCGGGACGTTCACCAACACGGACCGCACGGTCCAGCTCGGCCGCGAGGCGCTCGCCGCGCCCGGCGAAGCGCGTAAGGACTTGGACATCCTCATCGACATGGGAAAGCGCCTGGGACTGCCGTGGACGTATGCCCATCCGCGCGACGTGTTCGCCGAGATGCGGCTCGCGATGCCCTCGATCGCGGGAATCACGTGGGAGCGGCTGGAGGCCGAGAGCGCGGTTACGTATCCATGCGAACACGAAGGCGACCCGGGCGAGCCGGTGGTGTTCACCGAGGATTTCCCGACCGCCGACGGCCGCGCGAAGCTCGTGCCCGCGTCGCTCATCCCGGCCGCCGAGCAGCCCGACCGCGAGTATCCGTTCGTGCTCATCACGGGACGACAGCTCGAGCACTGGCATACCGGCAGCATGACGCGACGCACCGAGGTGCTCGACGCCATCGAGCCCGGACCGGTCGCCTCGTTCAATCCGCAGGACCTCGAAGACCTCGGTGTTGCGGCGGGTGACGCGATGACGGTCGCGTCACGCCGCGGAAGCGTGACGCTGTATGCGCGTGCGGACGGGGGAACGCCGCGCGGAACCGTGTTCATCCCCTTTTGCTATTACGAAGCGGCTGCTAATGTGCTCACCAATCCTGTGCTCGATCCGTTCGGAAAGATTCCCGAGTTCAAGTTCTGCGCGGTGAAGGTCACGGCGGGCGGTCATGCGAGCACCGAGTTCGGCTACGGGGAGACCGCCGCCTGAATCCAAAGCGAGGGACTTTCTTGTCGGCGGTCTTTGAATTGATTCAGCGGCCAGGGGAACCGAAAGCCTCGTCCCACGCGCCGCGGCAGGGACGACGAGGCTTGGGAAGGAGGCCAGCGGCGTAACGGGTGGCGAGCTCTGCGAAAGCCCACCCACGCCAACATCGGCAGGGGAACCCGTCGGGGACGAGGACCCGCGGGCGCCTGCATCCATCGTCGTGTATCACCCCCGGGCCTCCAGTCTAAATAACGCATGCGGAGGGGAAGACCCGGGCACTACCAGGAGGAAGGTCATGGCTGTCTGCAATCGCCAAGTGCCGCGTACCGCGCGGCGCAACCTGCTGTACGCCGCCGTCGTCGGCACGCTGTACGCAACGGCAAGCCTCATCGCCTCGGCCCCGGCCGACGCCCGCCTCGTCAAGTTCGTCGTCTCGAGCAAGGAGTCTCCGACCTTCGGCGGCTACTCGTTCTACGGCGTCGGGCAGTACGAGAAGATCGTCGGCATGGCCTACGGCGAGCTCGATCCGAACGATCCCAGGAATGCCCTGATCACCGACATCCAGCTCGCGCCGCGCAACGCGAACGGCAAGGTCGAGTACTCGCACACGTTCTACATCCTGAAGCCCATCGATCTTACGAAGGGCGCGCACCGGATGATGTACGAGCCGCCGAACCGCGGCAGCAAGACCGTGAGCGCCCTCAACCGCGGCGTGGGCAGCAACGACCCCGGGTCGATCACCGACCCGACGGCGCTCGCCAATTCGTTTCTGATGCCGCGCGGCTACACGCTCGCGTTCAGCGGATGGGACTTCGCGGCGGGCACGAGCACGGCCAATTTCAACTCGATAATCAACCTGCCGGTCGCGCACAACCCGGACGGCTCGACGATCACGGGGCCTGCGTACGAGTACTTCGTGAACGGCAACGCTACGACCACCTCGTACACGCTCAACTACAAGGCGGCCACGCTCGACCAGTCGAAGGCGGTGCTCACCGACCGCGTTCACCTCAACGACGTTCCGACGGTGATCCCCGCAAGCGGCTGGACGTACAACGCCGACGGCTCGGCCATCAGCCTCGTCGGCAAGCCGTTCAACAACGCCGACATCTACGAGTTCAGCTATACCGCGAAGGACCCGACGGTCAACGGCATCGGCTTCGCCGCGGTGCGCGACTTCGTGGCGTGGCTGCGCTACGCGGCGGCGGACGACGTGGGCACGCCCAACCCCATGGCGGGCGACATTTCCAAGGTCTACACGGAGATCAGCTCACAGCCGGGTCGGATGCTCAACGACTTCCGCAACCTGGGCTTCAACGAGTCGGAGAACCACCAGAAGGTGTTCGACGGTCTCATGCAGTGGATCGCAGCCGCCGACGGCATCAACATGAACCTGCGCTTCTCCCAACCGGGCCGCACCGAGCGCAACCGCCAGGATCACCTGTACGCCGAGGGCGTCTTCCCGTTCTCGAACGAGTCGCAGACCGACCACATCACGGGCAAGACGGCCGGCCGCTACGACAGGTGCACCCAGACCAACACGTGCCCGTTTGCGGTGGAGATCTGGTCGGCGAACGAGTACTGGGTGAAGGCGGCGTCCCTGTTCCTGACCGACACCAAGGGCACGAAGGACCTCGCCGGCCACCCGCTGACGCGCTATTACTTCATGTCGAGCATGCAGCACGGCACGGGTAACGGCAATTCGAAGGGCGTGTGCCAGCAGTTCCAGAACCCGCTCGACTCGAGCCCGGTGCAGCGCGCGCTGTTCATCGCGCTCGACAACTGGGCGACCAACGGCGTTCCGCCCCCGGACAGCCGCGTGCCGCGGCTTGCCGACGGCACGCTCGCGCCGCCGCTGCCGCAATCGGCCGTGGGATTCCCGAGCATACCGGGCGTGACCTACAACGGCCTCAAGACGACGCGCTACCGGTTCAACTACGGTCCGCGCTTCGACCAGGGGATCATGGACATCAACCCGCCGAACGTCGTGCCCTCGTACCAGGACAACCCGCTGAACGGGCCGATCTATCCGTCTTACGTGCCCACGACGGACGCCGACGGAAACGACATCGCCGGCGTGCGCCTGCCCGACGTACGCGTGCCGCTCAACACGTACACGGGCTGGGCCCTGCGCGCGGCGGGGCAGGGCGAGAACGATGGGTGCGAAGGCTCCGGCCAGCGCATCCCGTTCCCGGCGACGAAGGCCGCGCGGCAGGCGTCGGGCGATCCGCGCCTGTCGATCGAGGAGCGGTACCCGACCTTCCTCGACTACTACTTCAAGGTGACGAAGGCCGTGAACGACATGGTCGCCGAAGGCTTCCTGCTGGCTGAGGATGCCGGCGCACAGACCAACCGCTTGCTCAACGCGGGGTTCGCCACGGGCGCGATCAAGATGGACGTGGTAGAGGAAGAGTAGCAGGACTCGAAGCTCGAGACGGCGGCAGCCCTTGCCGCCGTCTCGTGAAAGAGCGGTTCTGGCCGGTTTTGCCGCCGTTACAAGACGTGGATCGCCTTCCACCACATGTAGGCGCCGAGCGCGAGCAGCATACTGGCGAACGCGTAGCGCAGCCGCCGCACCGGCCATTCATGGGCGAGGCGGGCGCCGGTGGGCGCGAGCAGCGTGCTCGTCGTCACGATCAGGATCAGCGCCGGCAGGTACACGTAGCCGACGGCGTACGGCGGCAGCCCCGCCTTCCCCCATCCCGCGATCACGAAGCCGATCGCGGCGAAGATCGCGACCGGCACCGATAGCGCCGCCGACGTCGCCACCGCGGCGTGCAGCTTCACGTTGCAGCGGGTCATGAACGGCACGGCGAGAAACGCGCCTCCCGTCCCCACCATGCCCGCGATCGTGCCGATGACCACCCCGACCGCGGCCATGCCGAGCTTGCCCGGCAGCTGTGTCGACGCCACGGGCGGCTTGTGGCGAAACATGCGGTAGGCGCCCAGCCAGATGAACGCGCCGAAGGCCGCGGCCATCACGGCGGGCGGGAGGTTGCTCGCTATCTGCGGCCCCACGAGCGAGCCGACCACGATGCCCGGTGACATCGACGCGACGACAGGCCAGTTGACCGCGCCCTTGGCGTGGTGGGCACGGGCCGACGACAGCCCCGTGAAGACGATGGTGCCCGCGGACGTGCCGATCGCCATCGGCACGAGGTGTTGTGTCGCGAAGCCTTCGCGCGTGAAGACCTCGATCAGCACAGGCACGATGGTGAAGCCGCCACCGATGCCGAGCAAACCGGCGAGAAAGCCGACGAGCGCGCCCAACGCCAGGTACACCGGCACAAGCGCAAGGTTCATCCCGTGCCGCTGGCGATGAGCTTCTGTACCGCCTTCCACTCCTCCGGCGTGACCGGCGTTATCGACAGCCGGTTGCCGCGGCGCAGGGTGATCATGGTCGAAAGTGCCGGCGCCGCACGCATCTCGGCCAGCGTGACGAGGCGCGTTTTCTCGACGAGCGTCACGTCGACGTTCCACCAGCGCGGGTCTTCGCGCGTCGACTTCGCGTCGTAGTACGGGCTCTTGCGGTCGAACTGGGTCGCGTCGGGGTGCGCGAGCTTCGCGATCTCCACGACGCCGGCGATGCCGGGCTCGGGGCAGCTCGAGTGGTAGAACAGCGCGCGCTCGCCCACCTTCATGCCGCGCATGTAGTTGCGCGCCTGGTAGTTGCGCACGCCGAACCACGACGTGGTCTGGCGGGGCGCGCGGACGAGATCGTCGATGCTGAACTCGTCCGGCTCGGATTTCATGAGCCAGTAGGGCATGAAATGACCGAAGCTCTCCCAACGTATCTCACGTTTGCTTGCGTTTCAGGGAATTACTAGGCTTGCCTCAACGCGGAGTATCCCACGGTACTCCATCGTAACCCAACAGATCCCACCCAGAGGCCCACCCAAGGAACCCAATGGCCAAATTGTCCGCGAGATCGTGTGAAACGGCAAAGCCCGACCCTAACAGCAAGGACCGGCCGCTCGGTGACGGCGATGGACTCTTTCTCCGCATTAGGCCGAATGTCACGAAGACGTGGACCGTGGAGTTCACGTTCCAGAGTCGCCGTCGCAAGTTCGTGATAGGGACCTATGACGCGGCCGGGGCAACCGGCCAGAGCATCAGTGCGTGGCTGGCGCATGGGCGCTTGTCGCTCGCACAGGCGCGGGCGATCGCAGGGCACCGGAAAGCCGATCGCCACGCAGGACACGACCCGGTTGCGGAGTTGGAAGCCCGGCTCGCCAAGAATAGGGCAGAAGAAGAGGCGGCGCGTTAGCGGTGGACGTCTCCGGCATCGACATCACAGAACTGCTGGTCTACTACTCGAGCATGCAAGTTGAGCCGGACGTTTCACAAAGCCGGTCGGTTGCAGACCCTCGAAACTGGCGCGTGCGCGGGCGACAAGCGCGTGGTCGTGCACGACAAGGGCGCGGAGCTGAAGCACTACAATGAGAAACACAAGATTAAGGAGCCGCTACCTAAAGGGGCCGTGACCCGCATCGAGATCGTGATGCAGCCTTCCTTGACCTTCGCCGCGTTGGCGAACATGCCGAACCCGTTCGGCAGCTTGGACATCTGCGCGGTCCCTGCGATTTCTTCGGCGAAGACACTGGAATTCGAGTTGTTCGTAAAGCTCGCCCAGCTCGGTGGGCTGCAGCGCGCGCTGCTGGGGCTCCCCGAAGCAAAACAGAAGCAGTTCAAGGCGTCCTTTGCTCGTGGTTCGCGAAGACCGTGACGGTGAGGCGCTCACGACAGGCGCGACCGGGACCGTGTTGCTGCCTTCCCCAGGCCTTTCGTGGTGGCCAGCCGGTGAATCGCCGCCGCGGCGCGGCGCTCGCAGGCGTCTCGCGCGTTCCTCCGGGCGATCACTTCCCGGGCGCAACAACGGCCGTCACTTCGAACTGTCCGTTGCGCTTACCGCGGGCCCCGCAGTTGGGTGCGCGTCCGATGAATACTTCGGGGCCTTCACGAGTTTCCAGCTGTCGGGCGCCGCAGTGACTCCGAAACGGAAGGAAAGCGCGCAGCTCCCACCCTGATCGAGCGCCATATCGCTGCAGCGGAGCCGTGATTGACGAAGTTCGGCGAGTTACCTTGCACCGCGTCTGGCCCGATGCCACGAGCGACGCGCCAGCCAGGAGCGGCACTGCGATTACGGTTAGAGTGCGCATGGGGGTGAACTCCGGGCTGCGCGGGAGGCGCCACGGTGCTCCCTGCCGCCCGCCCTCAGGGCCGCGCCGGCGAGTCGCCAGGTCGGTCCTGCTGGATCTCTACTGCATATAATCCGTCCGCGTGAGCCCTCAACGCCCCGACGCCGACGCCTCAACAGGGGCCCACGGA
This sequence comes from Casimicrobiaceae bacterium, assembly GCA_035499955.1. GTDB lineage: Bacteria > Pseudomonadota > Gammaproteobacteria > Burkholderiales > Casimicrobiaceae > VBCG01. The sequence continues at coordinate 27,605 of DATJXV010000003.1, read as the reverse complement.
GCAGCATGGCTGCGCGGCGAGCGGCAGCGTGTCCGTCAACCTGTCCTCCTCGCTGCGACCCTCGGCGCCCTCGGCGGTTTCCTGCTCGTCCCTCAGGCGTGGCTGCTCGCCCACGCGCTGAGCGACGCGGTCGTGAGCCGCGCGCCGTTGCATGCTGTCCTGCCGTGGTTCTGGCCGCTGCTCCTGGTCTTCGCCGTCCGATTCGCGCTGGCGCAGGCGACCGAGCGCTCGGCGTTCGAGGCTGCTGCGCTCGTCAGAACCGAGGTCCGCGATCGCCTCTTGCGTCACCTGCAATCCCTGGGACCGGCTTTCGCGCGCGGCGCGCACAGCGGCGAGATCGCGGTCACCGCGATTGATGCCGTCGAGGCGCTCGAGCCCTACTATGCGCGCTACCTGCCGCAGGTCGCGCTCGTCGCCGCCGTGCCGACCGCGATCCTCGCGAGCGTGCTCCCGCGCGACCCGATCTCGGCGCTCGTGCTCGTCCTGACCGCACCCGTCATCCCGCTTTTCATGATGCTCGTCGGACGCAGCGCCGATCGGTTGAGCGCGCGGCAGTGGAAGGGGCTCGCGCGCATGGCGGCACGCTTCCTCGACGCCTTTCGCGGGCTCGCGACGCTTGCGACGTTCGACGCCGCCGGCCGCGAGGCGCAGGTCCTCGCCCGCCTCTCCGAGGACTATCGACGCGACACGATGCGCGTGCTGCGCGTCGCCTTTCTGTCCGCGCTCGTTCTGGAATTCTTCGTCACCGTCAGCATCGCTTTGCTCGCCGTGCTGATCGGCTTCCGCCTCATGAGCGGATCGCTGACCTTCGAAGCGGGGGTGTTCGTCCTGCTGCTCGCACCCGAGTTCTATTTGCCGCTGCGCCAGCTCGGCACGCAACATCACGCCCGCATGGAGGCGGTCGCCGCCGCGGAGCGCATCGCCCAGGTCTTGTCGATCTCCCCCCCGACGCGGGCCGCCGCGAGCCCCGCATCCCTCCCCCTTTCGATCGACATCCGCTTCGACGACGTTCATTTCGCCTACGCGCCGGGACGGGAGGCACTGCGCGGCGCGAGCTTTTCGATCGAGGCACAGCGCGTAACGGCGCTGGTCGGGGCGAGCGGCGCGGGCAAGAGCACCGCGCTCGACCTGATGATGGGCTTCCTCCGCCCGCAGCGCGGACGGGTGCTGGTCGGGGGACGCGACCTCGCGGCGATCGATCGCGAGGACTGGATGCGCCGCGTGGCCTGGCTGCCGCAGCGTCCTCACGTATTCGCCGGCAGCATCCTCGACAACATCCGTATGGGCGACGCTGGCATCGGCCACGACGCCGTTCGCGCAGCCGCACGGCTCGCGCACGCCGAGAGCTTCATCGAGCGACTGCCGCTGGGCTACGACACTCCCGTCGGCGAGCGCGGGCAGACGCTGTCGGGCGGCGAAGCTCGGCGCCTCGCCCTCGCCCGCGCCTTCCTCAAGGACGCCCCGGTGCTCGTCATGGACGAGGCGACAGCGAGCCTCGACGCCGCGACGGAAGCCCTCGTTGCCGAGGCGATCGCGAGCCTCTCGCGCGGACGCACGGTGCTGGCCGTCGCGCATCGCGTGCACACCGTGCAAGGCGCGGACCGCATCGTGGTGTTGGACGAAGGTCGTGTCGTCGAGGAAGGCACGCACGACGCCCTGCTGCGCCGCGGCGCGCACTACGCACGCATGATCGAGGCCGGCGGCCTGCGCGGATGAACGGCGAGCTTCGGGTCCTGATGCGCCTGCTGCGCGTCTTCCGTCCCTATCGCGCGTGGATGGCGCTGGGCGCGGCGATCGCGACGGCGACGCTGCTCGCAAACATCGGCCTCATGGCGGTCGCGGGATGGTTCATCGCGTCGATGGCCCTCGCCGGCGCCGCCGGCGTCCTGATGAACTACTTCCTGCCGGCCGCGCTCATCCGCCTGTTCGCTATCTTGCGCACAGGCGGGCGCTACGCCGAGCGGCTCGTCACGCACGAGGCCACGTTCCGCCTCCTCGCCGAGCTTCGGGTCTGGTTCTTCCGAAGCATCGAGCCGCTGGCGCCGGCGATTCTGGCGCGTCACCGCAGCGGTGACCTCGTCACGCGCGTGCAGGCCGACATCGACACGCTGCAGAACGCCTACTTGCGACTGTTCTCACCGGCCGCCGTCGCCGCGACCGGCGCCGCCGTCGTCACGGCTGTCCTCTGCACCTACAGCGTCGCAATCGCGGCAATCGCGCTCGCGCTACTGCTTGCCGCGGGGATCGCCGTCCCGCTGGCCGCTCGCAGCGCCGGCCGCGAGCCCGGCGTCGCACTGGTCGAAACACGCGCGGCGCTGCGCGTGGCCGTGCTCGACGCCGTACAGGGCATGGCGGACCTCGCCGTATACGGCGGCAGCGCCCGCGCGGCGGCGAGAGTCGCGAAGCTCACACGGCGCGCGCTCGATGCGCAGCGGCGCCTCGCCCGCCAGTCCGCGCGGTCAGAGGCCGCGGCCGCGATGTGCGCGAGCCTCGCGATGTGGGGAACCGCCCTCGTGGCCATCGCGCTCGTCGGTCGCGGCGAACTCGATCCGGCGGAAGTGCCGATGCTCGCCCTCGCCGTGCTCGCCAGCTTCGAGGCCGTCGGACCGCTGCCGGCCGCCTTCCACCGTCTCGGCGAAACCGTCGCCGCGGCGCGCCGCATCTTCGCGCTGGCCGATGCGCCTTCGCCCATCGAGTTGCCTTCCACCCCTTCGCCGAAGCCCCGCGATTTCGGCTTCGCGATGCGCGGCGTGCGCATGCGCTACGATCCGGACGGCCCCTGGGCGCTCGACGGCATCGACCTCGAGGTGGCGAACGGCACCCGCGTCGGGATAATCGGTCCATCCGGCGCAGGCAAGAGCAGTCTCGTCAATGTGCTCTTGCGCTTCCACGAGTTCGAGTCCGGTCAGGTGCGCCTGGGAGGGCACGACCTTCGCCGCTACGCGCCATCCGAGCTGCGCCGGATGATGTGCGTCGTGTCGCAGGACACGTACCTGTTCAACGCGACGATCCTCGACAACCTGCGATTGGCCGACCCGGATGCGGACGAGGCGGCCGTGGTGCGTGCGGCCCAAGGCGCGCAGATCCACGACTTCGTCGCCTCGCTTCCCCAGGGCTACGCCACCTGGGTCGGCGAGACCGGCGTAAGGCTGTCAGCAGGCCAGGCGCGCCGCGTGGCGGTCGCGCGCGCGCTGCTGCGCGATGCCCCGATCCTGCTGCTCGACGAGCCGACCGAGAGCCTCGACGCGCCCACGGCGCAGGCGATGCTCGAGTCGCTTTCCGCACTCGCGCGCAATCGCACGGTCCTGCTCGTCACGCATGATCTCGCAGCGCTGCGCGCACTGGTCGACGAGGTCGTTCTCATCGAGGGCGGACGCGTCGCCACGCGCCCCCTGCCCGTCGGCTAGCGGGATCGGCTGCCGGCGGCGGCGCGGCGCGCCTCGTCCTGCGCGTCCAGCAGCACCGCGCCGGCGGCGGCGACCAGCACCATGAATCCGGTGCCGAGCAGCCATGAGAAGTACCACGGCCCGTAGTCGCCGAGGATGACCGCGATGAGGATCACCAGGCAAGTCAGCAGTAGCGCGACGATGAAGCGAATCGGCAGGCTCATGGTCGGCTCCAGGGGTCCGTTCCTAGTAGGCGTGCTCGGAGGAGCGGACGCGCTCGGCGCTCATCTTGCCGCGCATCACCCAGAACGCCCAGCTCGTGTACCACACGACCAGCGGCATGAAGATAACGGTGAAGCCGACCATCCACGCGAGGGTGCGCTCGCTCGAGGACGCGTTCCACACAGTCAGGCTGTGCGACGGGTTCGAGCTCGACGGCATCATGAACGGGAACATGGCCGCGCCGGCGGTGCCGATGATGCCGATCCAGCCCAGCGCGCCCGACCACCACGCAAGATGACCGCGCCCGCTTCGCAGCGCCATGAGGCCGCCGAGGATGCCGACGTAGCCCAGCGCGGGAACGAGCCAGAGGATCGGCGCGGAGCGGAAATTAGCGAACCAGCGTCCCGACTCGCGCTCGACGGTCTGCTGGAGCGGCGTTTGCGCGAGCCACGGATCGGGTGATCGCACGAGTCGATAGCCGTCGAGGAAGCCCACCCAGATCCCGCCGATCGTGAACAGGGCGATCGCGACGACGGCGGCAAGGCGCGCAATCCCTTGCGCGCGGCCGGCCATCGGGCCCTCGCTGCGCATCGCGATCATCGCGGCGCCCATGTACACCGACATGGCGACCGACAGGAGCCCGCAGAGGATGGCCAGCGGATTGAACAGCGCGATGAAGCTCCCGGTATAGAACGACGTCAGCCGCCAGTCGAAGTGGAACGGCACGCCCTGGAGCATGTTGCCTATCGCGGCTCCGAATACGAGCATCGGCACGAAGCCGCTCACGAACAGACACCAGTCCCAGCCGTTGCGCCAGCGCGGCGACGCGAGCTTGCTGCGGTACTCGAAGCCGAGCGGGCGCACGATCATGCTCCACAGCAGCACGAGCATCACGATGTAGAGGCCGGAGAACGCCGTCGCGTACACGAGCGGCCAGGCGGCGAAGATCGCGCCCCCGCCCAGGATGAACCACACCTGGTTGCCGTCCCAATGCGGGCCGATGATGTTGAGCGCGACGCGACGCTCGTCGTCGCTGCGGCCGACGTAGCGCAGGATCGTGCCCACGCCCATGTCCGTGCCGACCATCGCGGCGAGGCCCATCAGCAGCACGCCGAGCAGCAGCCACCATAGCGCCTTGAGAACGAGGTAGATCTCCATGCTCGCCTCCTCCCTCAGCCTGCGATCGCCGCAACAGGGGCGGCGGCGCCGGCTTCCGGTCCATGGCCGACCGGTCCCTCGCGCGCGAACCGGAACATGAGGTACATCTCCACGATGATGAAAATGGTGTACAGGGCGACGAAGCCCGACAGGGAGAAGATCATGTACGCCACGCTGTGCGTGGACGCGGCGAGCCAGGTCGGCAGCGTCTCGAAGACCGACCATGGCTGCCGCCCACTCTCGGCGACGAGCCATCCCATCTCGCAGGCGATGAATGGCACCGGGATCATCCAGACTGCCACGCGCAGGAACCAACGCTCGCGCTCGATGCGGTTACGCAGCGTGAACATCGCCGCCAGGACGAAGTAGGCGAGCATCGCGAGGCCGAGCCCGACCATCACGCGGAACGACCAGAACACGAGCCAGACCTCTGGGATGGTGTCGCGCGCGGCCCTCGCGATATCGGCGTCGGTGAGCTTCGTAACGTCTCCGTCCGGCGCGTAGCGCTGGGCGAGGAAGCCGTAGCCCAGGTCCGCGCCGTGCGCCTCGAACTGCGTGAGCGCGTCCTTGTCGCCCGGCGACTCGCTCAGCCTCTTGAGCGCGACGACCGCCGGAATACCGTTGCGGATGCGCTTGTCGGCCTGCGGCTCCAGGACGTCCACGGCGGGAACGGTCCCGCTCAACGAGTGCGTCACGAGGATCGACAGAAGCGCCGGCACCTGGATCTCCACCAAGTTGCGCTGCTGCGCCTGCGACGGGAGCGCTACCGCGTTGAAGGGCATCGGAGCGCTCTGCGTGGTCCACAGCGCCTCCATCGCGGCGAGCTTGGTCGGCTGCGCGTGAGCGCCGACGAAGCCCAGGGCGTCGCCGAGCGTGAGCACGCCCGCGGTCGCGAGCGTGCCGAACAGCGCCGCCATGCGGAAGGAGCGGCGCGCGAACTCGACATGGCGGTTGCGCAGCAGGTAGTACGCGCTGATCCCCGCCACGAAGATGGCCGCCGTCACGTAGCCAGCGATGCTCGTGTGCACGAACTTCGCCTGCGCGTCCGGGTTGAAGAACAGGCTGCCGAAGCTCTCGAGCTCCATGCGCATCGTGACGGGATTGAAGCGCGCGCCCTGCGGATGCTGCATGAAACTGTTGGCCACGAGGATCCACAGCGCTGAGAGGTTCGAGCCGAGCGCCACGAGGTACGTGACGATGAGGTGCTGGCCCCGGGTCAGCCGCTCCCAGCCGAACACCATGAGGCCCACGAACGTGGACTCCATGAAGAACGCCATGAGTCCCTCGATCGCGAGAGGCGCGCCGAACGTGTCGCCGACGAAGCTCGAGTAGTACGACCAGTTGGTGCCGAACTGGAACTCCATCGTGAGGCCCGTCGCCACCCCGAGCGCGAAGTTGACGAGGAACAGCTTGCTCCAGAACTGCGTCATCTCGCGGTAGATGGCGCGACCCGTGGTGACGTACACGGTCTCCATCGCCGCGAGCATGACCGACAGCCCCAGGGTGAGCGGCACGAACAGGAAGTGGTAGAGCGCGGTCGCCGCGAATTGCCAGCGCGACAGATCCACGACGAGGTCGTCGACCATGGGCTATCCCCGGATTTCCGGTGAGCGTTGCAGTAGCTGGCATTATCGGCGAAACGCGGGCGAATTTCGAGGTCCGCACGCGGGACGTCGGAAGACGGCGAGGCGCAAACGTAGCCGCGCACAGCCGCGCGTCGGCGAACCAGAGTTCATCCGCGACCGGGTCCGCCGCGGTCGGCACGGCGGGCGCACGCCTTCGAGCTCTGGGCCTACTGGCAGCGATTGACTAGACCTCCGCAATCCGCTCGTATCTACACCCCAGAATTCACAAAGGGCGTTAGTCTGCGTTGACGCAGTCACTGGAGCTGGTTGATCAGGCGAAGGTCACTTGACGACAGCCTAGTACTATGTAGTAGTTCTTCATCCGTCAGCAAGGAGTGCGTGGGCTAGACCAGAATCTCTCTGGCAGCCCGACGGGGTGGGCGCAATGCCCAACTTGGCACTCCGGCCCGACGGGACTTCCGTGATGCAGCATCGCCGGAGCAATCGCTAATCGGCGGGCCTTTGTTGTCCCGCAGAGGAGACTTGCATGAGCGATTTGCAGGATAGTGGGGGCCCCGTGATGTCGCCCCCGAAACGAGGCTGGCGCGTCCCGAAAGCACCGGTGATTGGACTTGATCAAGTGGGACGCCTGAGGGTGGCTCACTTGCTGGCGATACTCGCGTGCTCACACTCCACACTCTACGCCGGGCTGCGGACTGGTCGGTACCCAAAGCCGGATGGCTATGACGGAAAGTTCCCGTACTGGATGACTACGACGATGAAGGCGTTTCTGGAGGGGCTCGCCGCATGCAATTTGTGCACGTACACCGCATTTGGCCACAGTCTGCCTACGGGGCCGTTGGAGATACTTGTGATTGACCCGGCCGCTGCTCTGACGGCTATGCGACCAAGCGATTTCTGTGCGCTCTTGCGGTTGCATCGCGTTTGGTTTACCCCTATGCAGGCCGCCGCATACCTAGGAGTCAAGCCTCGGACGCTCGAGGCGTGGCGCGCCGCCGGTGGGGAGCCCAAGTTTCGCGGCCGCGGGAAGGGCATTCGCTACCACATCGACGATCTGGCGGTCCCGGAAAACTCAGCTCCTGAGCGGTTCTAGATCGGGTACAGGATCTTTAACGCTCGCGATGATTCGGCACTCGGTAGAGCATTGCGCTGAGACCCAACAGCCCGGCCGTCGTCGTCGCGGTGAGCGTCCACAGCACGTCGAACTGGATGAGGAGGCCGCTCAGCACCGGCCCTAGAAATACGCCGGCATCGACGCCCGTCCGGTACAGCGCAGTGCGCCATGACGCCCCGCGCGCCGAACCCTCCTGATTGATGAGCGATACCGGAAGCATCCACCCCGCGAGTCCCATCCCAAACAACCCACAGCCCACGATCACCACCGGCATGGAGCCGAAGCCGATGGCAACGACACCGGCCGCCATCGACACGAGCACGATCGCAAGCACGCGCGCGTGCGACGTGCGGTCGGCCAGCAGGCCAACGGGCAGCAGCAGCAACACGTCGAAGACCTGCGGTATTGACAGCAGAAGCGCCACGCTCTCGCGACCGAGATCGAAGTCGCGGCTCGCGCGGATCGGCAAAACGAACTGCCCCGTCGACGACCAGGCGACCGCGATCACGCAGCCGCCCACGAATGCGACGATGGTCGTGCGAGATATCCTCGCTCGCGAGCCGCCGCCGCCATCGGCCTCTCCACGTGAGAAGAGGAGACGCGTGCCTCCCGCGTTGGTGTCCGCCGGAAGTGTTCGGAGCACTGGCGCGAGCAACGCGAGCGCGAGCGCTTGCGGCGCGGACGCTGCGAGGAAGGTCACGTTCCAGGGCCAGCGCTCGGGAAGAAACCCGGCGGCGATCATGCCGCACAGTACGCCGAGCATCCCACTCATCTCGAACGCATTGAGCGACAGGCCGCGGGAGCCCGCCGGCCCGTAACGAATGATCGCCGTCAATCCGCCGAGCATGGACAGAGCATGACCAATGCCGCTGAGAGTGCGTCCCGTCACGAGCATTGCATACGGCCCGCCGACACCGAGGCAGATCACTCCGGCAGCCACCGACACGACGCCGATGACGAGCGCGCGTCGCAGATGGTGGGTGATAAAGAGCCCCGCCGGGATGTCGGCAAACACCCTCGCGAGGCCGAAGGCGCCAGCGATTGCTCCCAGGGCGAAGTACTCGACGCCGTTGCTGCGGCCGATCTCGGGAAGGAGAACGGGGAACGCTCCGATTGAGAGCGTGTTGACGAAGATGATGAGGCAGAGGAGACCGACGGTCCTATTCACCCCGGCATCATCCTTGCCGCGGCGTGGCAGCGAGCGCGATCGCCACCACGTCATCGACGTGCCGCTCGGTCGTGGCCCACGAGCAGACGAAGCGGTGATGTGGCGGCTCGTGCCGCCAGCCTCGCTGGAAACGGCAGCCGTGGTCGACCAGCGCTTGCGTTACGTGCTCCGGCAACTGGACGAACACTTCGTTGCCTTCAGTCGGATGCACCAGCGAAGCGCCGGCCACGCGAAGCAATCCTTCGCTCAAGCGTCGCGCCTTTTCGTTGGCGCTGCGCGCGTTCGCAAGCCAAAGCTCGTGATCCATGTACGCCAGGAGCTGGGCCGCGAAAAATCGGCTCTTGGGTGCGAGATGACCGGATCGCTTGCGCAGAAAGGCAAGCGGCGTGTTGTAGCGAGGATTGAACGAGACGATCGTCTCGACGCCGAAGGAGCCGCTCTTCGTCGTACCGAGCGTCAGCACGTCGACCCCCGCGGCCCAGGTCAGCGCCTTGGGCCCAGCGCCTGTCGCAGCAGCCGCGTTGGCAAAGCGTGCGCCGTCCATGTGCACGCCGAGGCCGTACTTGCGCGCGATACCCGCGAGCTCCTGGATTTGCGCAACGCTGTACGCGGTGCCTGCCTCTGTGAGGTTCGTTAGGCTCAGTGCCGCGGGTTGCAGGGCATGCACGATGCCGATGCGCGCTTGCGACAGGTGCTTGACGAGCGCCGCCGGTGAAATCCGCCCATGCTCGCCCGGCAGCGGAATCTGGCGGGCGCCGAAGCTGAACATTTCGGGCGCGCCGCACTCGTCCGTCTCAATGTGCGCGTCCCAGTGACAAAGGATGGAGCCGTACGGCGGCACCAAGGCGCCGAGCGCGATGGCGTTGGCCGCCGTGCCCGTCGACACCGTAAAGGCTTCGAGCGAATCGTGCTCGAAGAACGCGCGCAAGCGCGACAGGGCGCTGCGCGTCCACGATTCGTCCTCGAAGTTCGTGGCGAAACCGACGTTGGCGGCGGTGATCGCCTCGACGAACGCCGGGTGCACGGGCGAGGTGTTCTCGGAGCCGAAGTCGAGCGCGTCGCCCGGCGCTGCCACGCTTTCCTCGGTCATCTTCAATCCTGCAGGCGGAATACCGGCATGCGGCGCTGCGGCCCATGGTCGACGAAGTCGACCATCACCCGGCGCCCGATGAGCGATTCACCCTCGAGTGGCGCGTCGGGGATCTCCGCGTAGATGCAGGCGCCTTCCTCGATCTCGACCGCGGCGAAAACGTAGGGTGCGGACGCGGCAAAGCCGTCGTGATGCGGACGGCGCACCGTGGTGTGGGTAATGATCGATCCCTTTCCCGCGGCGCGAAACCAAGTGAGCTTGCTACCCTGGCAATACGGACAGCACACGCGCGGGTAGAAGACCGCCTTCGCGCAGGCCGGATCCTCGCAGCGCTGAATCATGAGGCGTCCATCGTTCGCGCCTTCCCAGTAGGGACGCGTGAGCTCGGTCACGCGCGGTTGCGGCTTCACTGCGGTGGCTGGTTTGGAATTCGTCATGGCGTTTTCTATTGCACGCGCTCGAGGATCGCGGCGCTCGAGCTCAATCCGCGACCGTAGGCGATCATTCCGTAGCCCGCCACGAGCCCGCGCTCGCACTTGACCTGCCGCGCGCCGGCGCGGCCCAGCAATTGCGTCACCGCTTCGTACACGCCGATGGTGCCCCCCGCAGCACCGGCCTGGCCGGCCGACAGCTGCCCGCCGCCCGTGTTGATCGGAAACGTCCCGCGCGTGGTGATGTCCGTGTCGCGGACGAAGCGATGCGCCGTACCCGGCGGGCAGATGCCCAATCCCTCCATCTGCACGAAGCACATGACCGGGTAGTCGTCGTACAGCTGCGCGAAGTGCAGATCCCTGACGCCGCAGCCGGCACGTGCATAGAGCCTGTCGGCAAGGCCCGCCCAACCGCCCGGCGTGGCATAGACATCGTTCGCGGGGTGATTGTGAATCTCCTCGGAGGCGAGAATGCGCAGGGACGGTCCTCCGAGATCGCGCGCGATGCGCTCGGAGACGAGGACGATCGCGTCTGCCCCGACGCACGGAAGCACGCAGTCGTAGAGGCGCAAGGGATCGGCGATGGGCTTGGCGTTGAGATAGTCGGCCATCGTCAACGGCACCTTGAACAGCGCGTTGGGATTGAGCAGCGCGTTCGTGCGAAGCGCGATGCAGAAGCGTCCGAAGTCCTCGCGCGTGGCGCCGTGCCGCTCCATGTAGAGCCGCGTGTGCAACGCGAACATACCGTTGGCACCGCCAAAGCCTTGTGGCGACATGAAGTCGCGCACCGATCCGTTGAACCGGTCGAGCGTCTCGTTGTGGGAGCTGACGTCGAAGGCATCGGCGGCTGCCACGACGACGACGTCGCAACTGCCGTCGCGAATGGCCCGTGCCGCGTGCGCCATTCCGATCACGCCCGAGGCGCCGCCATACAGCCCCTGGAACAGGAACCGCGCTTCGATGCCCAAGTGCTCGGCGACGGTGGCGACGTTGTCCGGAGGGAGCATGAACGACGTCACGGCGAGCCCATCGACGCGCGACCAGTCGAGGCCGGCGTCGCGCAACGCCGCGGTCCCGGCAACGTACAGAAGCTTCTGCACCGTGTCGGGCGAGCGCTTGGCGTAGGCGGTCTGGCCGGCGCCGACGATGCGGACGCCTTCGAAGACGGAGGCCATGTCAGTGGGGAAGGGCCGCCCCGACCCACCGACACACCCCCTCGGGGAGCAGCGAGCATTGGGGCAGTTTCATCTTAGACGATTCCTTCGCGCTCGAGCTCTTCGATCTCGGCCTTGCCGAGCCCGAGGACGTTCATGTAGACATCCTCGTTGTCCGCGCCGAGGCTCCTGCCCGAGTGGCGCACCTCGCCCGGCGTGCCGACGAAGCGCGGCACGACGCCTTGCATGCGGACGCTGCCGAAGTCGTCGTCGGGCACCGATACGATATTCTGCCTCGCGATGTATTGCGGATCCTCGACGATGTCGCGGATGTCGAGCACCGGGCCCGCGACCACCTCCGCCTCCTCGAAGAGCTCCATGACCGCATCGCAGTCGCGCTCGCGAAACCAACGTCCGATGATCTCGTCGAGGGCAACGTCGTTGTCGCACCGTAGCTTGTTGTCGAGGAACCGGGGGTCGGTCGCGAGCTCCGGCATTCCCATGGCCGCCGCAAGCCGTTCGAACGTGCGCTGCGAGCTTGCGGAGATCCCGATCCACCGGCCATCGCGCGTCTCGTAGGTGTTGCGGGGCGAGTCTTCGGCGAGCCGGTTGCCCTGCCGCGTCTTGACGATTCCGAGCTGGTCGAAGCCGATCACCTGCGATTCGACGAGCCGGAACAGCGGCTCGTACAAGCTCACGTCGATTTCCTGCCCGGTGCCGCCGTTGTCGCGGTTGTAGATGGCGAACATGGCAGCCATGGCCGCGAAGGTCGACGCCACCGAATCGGCCATCGGGAAGCCGGGGAGCGTGGGTGGCCGATCCGCAAACCCGGTGAACGAAGGGATGCCCGAGAACGCCTCTGCGATCGTGCCGTAGCCGCCGCGCCTGGCGTAAGGCCCCGTCTGTCCGAATCCGGACAGGCGCACCATGACGAGCCGGGAATTAATCTTCGACAGGTCGCCGAAGCCCAAGCCCCAGCGCTCGAAGGTCCCGGGCCGGAAGTTCTCGATGAGGATGTCGGTGTGGCGGACGAGCTCCTTGAACAGCGCCTGCCCGCGCGGCTTCGAAAGGGCGAGCGTGATGAGGCGCTTGTTGCGACCGATGACCTTCCACCACAGCGAGCGCCCGTCCTTCATGGGCGCCCAGTGCCGCATCGAGTCGCCGACGCCCGGCAATTCGACCTTGATCACGTCGGCGCCGAAGTCGGCGAGCTGCGTGGCCGCAAGCGGCCCCGCGATCATGTTGCCCGCGTCGAGCACCCGCAGGCCGACGATGGGGCCGCGACGTGGCGAGGAATGCGCCTTCGATTCTTTGGTCCGTTCGTCCTTCGCTTGAATGACGATCTCCTTCGTTGCGCTTCGAGGCCGTAGGCGTAAGGGTCCGTGGATGGAATTTTGAAAAATGGAAGATTTTCTTCCTATTTTCGGTTATTGTTTTTCAACCCATGAACAGCGGTCAAGCACTTCTTTCGAGGTCGACGGCCGACGCGACGGAGACGACGACCGATCAGCCACTCGATCGCGCCGTCGCGGTCCTGAGCGCTGTTGCGGACGCTTCCCGGCCGATTTCGGTGACGGAGATCGCGGCCGAGTGCGGTCTACCCGTCCCCACCGCCCATCGCCTCGTCGCGCAGCTCGAGCGCCGCGGGCTCTTGAGCCGGGCGCTCGGATCGAAGAAGCTCGTGGTCGGGCGCGAGCTCGTGCGGCTCGGCATGGCGTCGCTCGAGGGGGCGTTGCGCGCCGACAGGCCGCGTCACATACTCGTGACACTTGCCAAGCGCCTCGGCGAGCACTGCCAGATCGGCCGGCGGTTCGACGACGAGATCGTGTATGTCGACTCGGCGACGGTGCAACGCGCCGATGGCCTCTACTTCGAGCAGGGCGGTCGCGCTCCGATGCACTGCACGTCGACGGGGAAGCTGTTCCTTGCCGACATGACCGCGGCAGACCTCGATTTGTGGATCGCGCGCGCGGATTTGAAACGCATGACGCCGTCGACGATCGTTTCGCCCCACGCGCTTCGTACTGCCCTGCGCAAGGTGCGGCAGGAAGGCTGGGCCATCACGGTCGGCGAACTGGTCGTCGGGGTGGTGGGCTGCGCCGTACCGATACGGACGAGAAGCGGCCGTCTCATCGCCGGGCTCGGCGTGTCGGCGCCCGACGCGCGCGTATCCGTCGAGCAGTTGAAGAACCACCGGCCCCTCATGCAGTCGGCCGCGGCTGAAATCGCCGCAGCCATCTCGGACGACGAGTGAATCGCCACGCAAGGCGCGCGCAACAGGAACGAGCCGCATGAAATCGACGCCTCCCATGATCGTCCACGATAGGAGCGTATGGCTCGCTGCCGATCTCGGCGCTTCGCGATCCTGGGTACGTCCTTTGAGCGACGGATGCCAGGACGAAATCGAAGCCGGCGTGCGCAAGGCGGTTGCCGCGGGCAAGACCTACACCGACGTGGGAATCACCGACTTTCCGCTGCCCAGGACGCGGTCGATGCTGCGCGAGGTCTTCGACGACCTCGAGAACGGCGCCGGCTTTTCCGTGATCGGCGACTTTCCCGTCGACCGCTTCACTTATGAGGAGAGCCTCATCGGCTACGCGGGCGTGTCCGCGCACTTGGGCAAGCTCGTCGACCAGAGCTACGCCGGTGCGATGAAGGCCGACGTCAAGGACATGGGACTCGCGTACGGCAAGGACGTCCGCGGCTATCACAGCAACGCGATGCTGCGCTTTCACACCGACGGCGCCGTGCTTACCGGCCTGCTGTGCCTGCAGAGCGCGGTCGAGGGAGGACAGAGCGTACTAACGAGCTCGGGTGCGGTGAGCAACGCGATTCTCGCCGAGCGCCCGGATCTCTACGCTATCCTCCTCGAGGGATTTCACCATCACCGGCGCGGCGAGCACGCGCCCGGCGACAATCCGATATCGCCGGCGCCGATACCGGTGTTCGCCTTCTATGACGGGCTGCTGCATTGCACGTACGATCGCAACCAGTCGCTGTGGTCGGCCGAAGGAGGCATCGTGTTCTCGGCGCGGCAAATCGAGGCGATGGACTACACCGACGCCGTGATGGCGCGTCCCGAGTATCAGTTGCACATGGAGATGCGCAAGGGGGACATACAGTACGTGAACAACTTCACCGTGATGCACTCGCGCACCGAGTACCGCGACAGCGCCACGCAGAAGCGCCACCTGGTGCGGTACTGGATCGACGTGCCGAATGGAAAGCGCAAGGGACTCACGACGCGCGACCTTTACGTGCGCGACGGAAGGCTGGAGCTCGAAAAGCCGTAGCAGGAACGTTCAGTTCAACCGTCTGTTCAATGGAGGAGATCGGGTCATGCTGAAAAAGCTCATCGCAACACTTGCGCTCGTCGGGCTGGCGGCGACCGGCGCAGCGCAGGCACAGGAGAAATCGCGGCTCGACGAGATTCTCGCGCGCGGCAAGCTTATCGTGGGCGTGTCGTCCGAGGCGCCGCCGTTCGGGTTCATCGACGACAAGGGCGAGCTCGTGGGCTTCGACATCGACATTGCCAAGCTGCTCGCGAAGCAGCTGTTCAACGGCGATGACTCACCCAAGCGCATTGAATTCGTCAAGCAAGGGTTCGCCGCCCGCTGGCCGAACGTGGAGTCTGGCGCCGTCGACATCGGCATTCAGGTCACGACCATCCTGCCTGACCGCGTGTTGCGCGTGGCATTCACGCGGCCCTACATCGACAGTGGGATCGTGATGGTCGTGCGCAAGGACTCGTCGTTCAAGCGACTGAAGGACCTCGACGATGCCAAGTACACGACCGCGCTCTTGACCAACCCGCAGCAGGCGGAGCGCGCGAAGAAGTTCTTCCCGAAGGCCAAGACCCAGATTTTCGATTCAATCGCGGCGCAGTTCACTGCCGTGAAGTCGAACCGGGCGGATGGCGCGCAGCTCGACACGCCGGTGGCGCAGTGGTACGTCAAGCAGAATCCCGACATGCGCATCCTCGAGGAGCCCCTCGTGCCGCCGACCAACAACGCGGTGTTCATGAAGATGGGTGACTTCAAGATGTGGCTTGCCATCGACACGCTGATCGGCGAGATGACGGGCGGAAGCCTGTTCAACGACTACTCGGCGATCTACGAGAAGTGGTTCGGCACGCAGCCTAACCACACCAAGTACTACTTCAAGCGCTAAGCGGTAAGGGCAGGGGCGCAGCGATGGACTGGTGGCTGATCAAGCTGCGGCTGATCGCCAGCATTTATCCGCAGATGCTCGAAGCGCTGGGCGTCACGGTCACCATCGCGGCGCTGTCCCTGCCCTTGGCCGTCGTCCTGGGGGTCGTCATCGCGGTATTGCGCATGCACGCGCCCAAGCCGGTCAGCGCGCTGATCGGCTCGTGGATCGAGATCATGCGCAATACGCCGCTCCTGCTGCAGATGTTCATGCTGTACTTCGCGCTGCCCATGCTCGGCTGGCGGCTCGACGGCCTTTATTGCGGCGTGCTCGCGATCGCGCTCCAGCACTCTGCGTTCCTGGCGGAGACGTTTCGCGGCGCCATCGAGACGATCAGCCGGCGGCAGTGGGAGGCGTCGCGCGCACTCGGCATCGCCGATTCGACCGCGATGTGGCATCTCATCCTGCCGCAGGCTGCCGTCAAGGTCGCAGCGCCGATCGGCAACCAGCTCATCATCCTCGTCAAGGACACGTCGGTCGTATCAGGCATCGCCGTGCTCGACCTCACCCTCACGGGCAAGATCATCCTCGAGCGAAATGCGGCCTCGTTCGAGGTATTCCTCGTCGTAGCGTCGTTCTACCTCGCGCTGACGGTCGTCCTCGGCCTTGTCGTGCGCTGGATCGAGAACCGGACGCGGGCGATGTCGGCGTAACGATGAGCGTGCTGACGCAGAGCCTCCCTTACCTCGCCAAGGGCGCGCTCGACACCGTCGTCATGGCCGCGCTCGCCATCGCGATCGGTTCTGTTCTCGGCTTGGGCCTCGGGCTCGCCGCAGGGTCGAGGAGCACGGTGGTGCGGGGTGCAATCGACGCTTTCATCTTCGTGACTCGTGGCATTCCCGTGCTGGTGATCATGTTCATCACCTACTATGCGTTTCCCGCGGTCGGCTACCGCGTGTCGAGCTTCGCCGCGGTGACGGTTGCGCTCACGCTGTACGCGGCCGCGTTCTACACGGACGTCATGCGCGGCGCCTTGGCCGCCGTCCCCCGTGGCCAGCTGGAAGCGGCGCGCAGCCTCGGCATCGCGAGGATTCCGACGGTGTTCCACATCCTGCTGCCGCAGGCGATGAAGTCGTCGATTCCGCCGTGGCTCAACACGTCGATCGTCATCGTGAAGAGCACGTCGTATGCCGCCATCGTCGGGGCGTGGGAGCTCACGTACGCGGCGAAGGAGATCGTCGAGCGCACGCTCGCCACGTTCGAGATCTTCGGTGCGGTGATGGCCGCCTACTTCATCATTTGCTATCCCATGTCCCTCCTGTCGCGCCGGCTCGAAAAGCGGGCGGCGATCGTGCATTAGCGCCCGCCATGACCGCGATGATCGAAGTACGCAACGTCGTGAAGAGCTACGGCTCGCTCGAGGTGCTGAAAGGTGTCTCGTTCGACGTGGGACAGGGCGAGGTCGCGGCGATCATCGGAGCGAGTGGGTCCGGCAAGTCGACGATCCTTCGATGCATCAACTTCCTGGAAAACTTCCAGGCCGGCACCATCCGTGTGGGCGGCGAAAGCGTCGGCTACGACCTGCGGCCAGACGGCGCCCGGGTGCCCCAGAACGACAAGACGATCGCGCGGCACCGCCAGGAAGTCGGCATGGTGTTCCAGAGCTTCAATCTGTTTCCCCACAAGACCGTCGTCGAGAACGTGATGTGCGGGCCTGTGCTCGCCAAAGGCATGGCGAGGCAGGAAGCGAGGACCATCGCCGAGGCGCTCCTTGCCAAGGTCGGATTGTCGGACAAGCTCGATTCGCTACCTGCCAATCTGTCGGGAGGGCAGCAACAGCGCGTAGCGATCGCCCGCGCGCTCGCGATGGAGCCCAAGGTCATGCTGTTCGACGAGGTGACGTCGGCGCTCGATCCCGAGTTGGTGGGCGAAGTGCTGCGCGTCATCCGCAACCTCGCGCAGGACGGGATGACGATGATCCTCGTCACGCACGAGATGCACTTCGCCCGTGACGTGGCCGACCAGCTGCTGTTTTTCGACGGCGGCCGCATCCTGCAGCAGGGCGTGCCCCGCGACGTGCTTGATCATCCCGAGAGCGATCGGCTGAAAGCGTTCCTGCGCCGCTTCTCAGAGGCCAACTACCTGTGATCGCGCGTCACGCGCCGTTGCGCCGATAGACCCGCAACGTGTTGAGCGTCATGCGCGGCAAGAGCTCGATCATCGGCGTCCTGTAAGTGGCGACGGCTTCATGCCCGGTGATCGTCTCCGCGCCTTGACCGCCCACGATGACGACCTCGTCGCCTGCGGCGACGTCCGGAATGTCGGAGACGTCGACGACCGTGTGCTCGGTTGCGCGCATGCCGATGATCGGCGCGCGCCGGCCGCGGATCAGCACCGTCCCACCCGCCGGCTGACGGGGCAGGCCATCCTTGAAGCCGAAGGCGATGACCGCTGTGCGCAGCGTGCCGGGAGCTGCGCGGTGTCGCGGCCAGTCGAAGTCGAAGGACGCCGGAATCGTCTTCACCTGCAGCACGCGCGAATGGATCGCGCGGATAACCGGCATGAGATCCGCTTTGCCCTGCCACGGGTCCTCGATCATGCCGTAGAGCATGCGCCCGGGATTGACGGCGTTGAGATTGAGCTCGGGATACCCGAGCATCACACGGCTGCTGGCTGCCATGCGCTCGATGTCCGTGAATCCGGCCGCGTGCGCCTCGTGGCTCGCGCGCGCGAAGAGCTCCGCCTGGCCGCGTACGGCGGCCGCATTCTCCACGTCCGTGAGATGCGTGTAAAGCCCAAGCACGCGCAGGTTCCTCGACCGCGACAGGCGGTCGAATGCTTCCTTGTATTCGCACGGAGTGAAGCCCAGGCGGCCGTATCCGCAGTCGACCTCGACGTGCACGCGCACGGGGCGCTGCAACAGCGAAAAGGCGTCGAGACCCTCGAAGTCATGAACGGTCGCGATGAGGTCGAGTTCGGCCACGGCATGCGCGGCGTCGGGACATGTGCTCGCGTACAGGAGGATCGGCGCCTTGATACCGGCAGCGCGAATGCGCTCGGCGTCTTCCGGATCGGAAACGGCGAACGCATCGGCTCCGGCGGCCAGAATGGTCTGGGCGGTCTCGCGAGCGCCGCAGCCGTAGGCGTTGTTCTTGCACACCGCGTAGAAGCGATCCGTCGGCCGGAGCATCGACCTGATGATCCGGACGTTATGGGCGAGGGCATCGAGATCGATGACCGACCACGCGGGGCGGGCGGTGGCGGGAAGCATGGATAGAGTCACGGCATCGCGGGGGAAGTCGGAAGCAAGAAGTATGCACCGCGGCGCAGCGCGGGTCTGCATGCAAATTCCATGATTTGAAAGGTTGAACATGAAGGCGATCGAGGGAATCATCACGGCGATGGTCACGTGCTTTCGCAACGACGGCGCGCTCGACTTGCCCGCCATGAGGGCGAGCGTGCGCCATCTCATCGCGAGCGGCGCCGGCGGCTTGTGTCCCTTGGGGGGGACCGGCGAGCCGTTGTCGCTCACTGTCGACGAGCATAAGCAAGTGATCGACGCTGTGGTGCACGAGGCCGCAGGGCGCGTCCCCGTCGTGATCGGGACGTTGCTGGCGCGCCAGGAGGACATCGTCGAGTGCGGGCGCCATGCAAAATCCGCGGGCGCCGACGCGATCATGGTCATCCCTCCGTATTTCATCAATACGAAGCCCGCGCATACGCGCGCTCACTTTCAGACGATTGCGGAGCGTGTGGACATGCCGATGGTGCTCTTCCACGGACCGGGACGCAGCGGCGTGCGCCTCTCCGCGGACGCGATCCTGGAGCTCCTGTTAGCGGTACCGTCATTCGTGGCCATCAAGGAAACGTCGGGTGATCTTGCGATTTGCGCCGAGCTCTTGCGTTCGGCCCGGAGAGGCTTTCGCGTCCTGCAAGGGTTCGACGAGTACGTGCTGCCCACGCTCGCTCTTGGCGGCCACGGCGCGGTGCTTTCGCTCGGATGCCTGGTACCCGCCTTGCTGCGCAAACTCCACAACGCGTTTGCCGCCGGACGTCTGGACGAAGCGCAGCAAATTCAACTGAGCCTGCTGCCGCTGTGCAGCGTGATTTACGGCGAGCCCAATCCGGGCCCGCTCAAAGTCGCGCTCGCGATGGCGGGGCGGCCCGCCGGTCCGACCCGGCGTCCGATCTATCCTGTCTCGAAGGAGACGATCGCCAGTCTCGAGCAGCTGTGCCCAGACATCTCGCGTGCGGAGTCGGCCGCAGGACATGCGCGCGACTAGCGCCTGGATCGTGGCGATCCCGGAGCCGTTTCCCGACGCGGCTCTCGAGGTGCTCGACGGACGATTCGCGATCCGGCAGGGGAGGCCCGGTCCGCGCTTCGATGAGGAGGAGCTCGTCGACTTCGTCCGGGGCGCCCATGCGGTCGCGATCTACTCGCGCGACCATATCACGAGGCGCGTGATCGAGGCTTCTCCGCAGCTCCGAGTGATCGCCAAGGGCGGCTCGAAGCCGACTTCCAACGTCGATTTAGACGCTGCCGCCGAGCATGCCGTGCGCGTGATCTGGACGCCGGGGGCCAACGCGGTCAGCGTCGCGGAGATGACCATTGCTTCGATCCTCGCGATGCTGCGCGGATTTCCGGCGCTGATTCGGCGCCTGGAAGAGGGCGGGTGGCGTGACTTCCAGCTTCTCGGCAGCGAGCTCGCGGGGCGTACGCTGGGTCTCGTGGGGTTCGGCGCCGTGGCGCGCGAGGTTGCCAAGCGCTATCGCGCCTTCGGCGGAAAGATCGTCGCCTTCGATCCGCGCTTCGATGCGGAGGCTGCAGCGCGGCTCGACGTGCAACCTTCCTCATTGGAGGATCTGCTCCGAACGGCCGATATCGTGTCGCTGCATTGCGAGATGAATGCACAGACGGCTGGGATGATAGGCCGCGCCGCGCTTGGTGTGATGAAGCGGGACGCGCTGCTCGTCAATACCGCGCGCGGCCGGCTCGTCGACGAGCAGGCATTGCTCGATGCGCTGGACCGCGGCGCTCTGCGCGGTGCTGCCCTCGACGTATTCGCCGTGGAGCCCCCGCGCCATCCCAACCGACTGGTGTCGCATCCGCGGGTGCTCGCGACGCCCCACGTTGCGGCGTTCACACATGAATCGATCTACCGCGAGAGCGCGTGGGCGCTCGAAGACGCCGGCCGCCTGCTGACAGGTCGCGATCCGATCCACAGCTGACGTCGATGCCGATGCACGGCGCCGAGGCAGCGGCGCGGGCCCAAGCAGCGACTTGGACGGCAGCTCAGGGTCGGGGCCGGCCCCTCCTCAGCGCGCTGAGCGTCCGCTCGCCGATTCACACCCGCCGTCTGCGCTCCGATGACCGCTCTAAGTAAGGCAGCGGTCGGCTGCATCGGCAAAGCCGAGGTCTCTGACCGGCCACAACCCGCCGGACAGCTTCGGTGCCCAATTTTCCCGGAAGCCGTCGTTCGTTGCCTGTCCGAATCGAATTTCCGCCACTTACGGGCGCCGCAGCCGTTCCGACGCGACGAAGATAGCCGCGCGACAAATCCTTGTTGTAGGTCAACGGAGGTGAAGCGCGATCCGAGAAAATATATCCGTGAAGATGGGTCTTTTTTCGGTTCCGTATGCGATCCGGTTCGACGCACATAACGGTAGGTCACAATGAACAGCAATAATGGAGATCAACGAATGAAGTTCAAGAAATCCAGTGTCGGTTTGATTGCACTTTCGATTGCGTTTGCGTTAGGTGCGGGTCCTATCGCCGCCCAAGGAAAGCAGCCGAGCGCGTCGCCCGAACAGGTGAAGGCCATCGAAACGTGGACCTACACGCAGGCGATCCAGGCGGCCACATTCGCGGCTCCTCTGGTGGCGATGTACAACCTTCGCTCGACTGTCGCGGTTGGCCCGAATCCGAAAGCCAAGCCCAACACGATCTGGCGCATGGAAGACATTTCCACGCCCAAGCTGGCCGCCGAATCGGGCTATGTGTCGCCCAACCTCGACGTGATCTACGGCTTCGGATTTGCGGATCTGGGCGCAGAGCCCGTGATCCTGACCGCGCCCGACTCCGAAGGCCGCTACTACATGATCGAGATCGTCGACATGTACACCAACGCGTTCGCGTATCCCGCGGGCGGTGCGTCCGGTTACAAGGGTGGCAAGTTCGCGCTGGTCGGCCCGGGCTGGAAGGGCGAGCTACCCGCCGACGTGAAGCGAATCGATTCACCGACGCGCTGGATCGAGTTGCAGCCGCGCGTGAACGTGAAGGGCGAGGCGGACCTTGCAGCCGCGAAAAAAGTGATGCAGGGCATCACGCTGCAGACCCTGTCGCAGTACAAGGGCGGCGCGGCGCCGAGCCCGGTTGCTTACAGCTATGAAGTGCCCAAGATGAAGCCGGGTATCGCCACCAGCCACATGCAGTTCATCGACCCGCTGCAGTTCTGGTCGATTTTCTCGGCGGCAATGAACGAGAACCCGCCGCCGGCCAGTCAGATCGAAGCGGTGCTCCCATCATTCAAGTACCTCGGCATCGAGTTGGGCAAGCAGTGGAAGCCGGAGAACGTGAATCCGCTGATCCTCGCCCAGATGAAGAAGGCGGCGCAGGAAATCGGCCCGATGGCGCTGGGTACGATGCCGCTGGCCGGAACGCTGAAGAACGGCTGGGTCATCCCGCCGGCCAACACTGGCTTCGGCGGCGCCGACTATCTGTCGCGGCTCGACGTTGCGGTGTTCGGACTGACCGCGAACACGGCCACCCAGGCGATCTATTACTCGGGCGTCCTCGACGGCAACAACCAGGAGATGACGGGTGCCAAGAAGTACACGCTGACGCTCACGCCGCCGATGGCCTACGCCAAGCCGGTGCCGCCGGGGTTCTGGTCGGTCACGATGTACGACAAGCTCACGAGCTACACGACACCGAACCCGATCAACCGCTATCACCTGGCCGACTACGACAATTTGAAGAAGAACGCTGACGGCTCGATCACGATGTACCTGCAGACCACGAGCCCCGGCCCCGACAAGGAGTCGAACTGGCTTCCGACGCCAAAGGGGCCGTTCTATCTGATCTTCCGCAACTACGCGCCGGATGCCTCCGTCTCCGAAGGGCTAAAGGATCGCGCGACGTTCCAGGGACCGCCCGGCGTGATGCCGGTTGCAGGAAAGTAACGGCAAGGAAAGCCGGAAGCGCAAGTCCATAGCTCCGACAGCGCCGCCTAATGCGGTGCGTGACGGGGCGTCTTTGACCGAGCATGAGTTGCGCGGGCCATCTCCTGACCGGGGTGGCCCGTTTGCTTTTCCGTTCATTCCTCGGGCGTCGGCTTCCGTACGACACGGTGACCGTTTTGGAGCCGCCGGTTTGTCCGCTTCGGGTCGATAGTTCGCGTTGTCCCAACGGCAGCGACCGGCTCCTTTTCGCGTGAAGCGGTCGGTCAGCTAGTGTTGGTCGACGGCAGCTGACGGCCGAACCGAGACCGCAAAGCGCCGATATGATCTGACACCGCCTGCGAGATCAGATCTCGATTAGGACAGCCTGGCCGCCCGCTACTTGTGTGCAAGCGTGTGCAAGATAGCCACATTTTCATAAGCCCGGCAACGCTGATGGAGCATGGTCACTTGCGGGCATTCAGGATGCTTCGCGACCCGATCAACGCACGCACGCGTGAGCGCTCAGCCACCACTCTGCTCGTTGAGTGCGGTGCAATCAATTGCAATGCAGCAGCTAATCGCGCTGCGCTGGTGACCATACCCGCGTGCTGCCGCTGCGCGAGTAAGTTGGCGACGTAGCAGCACCGCTTGGCCTACAAGTTCGGTCGCGGATAATGTCCAAGAACCTGCGCCGTAGCGCTCGCGGGGTTCGCCCGCCCGATCGCACGCACGTGGGGAGCTGTAACGCGTTGCGCGCGCCCAACGCCGGGTGGCCCAGCCCACGAAAGTGGAGTAGATTTCCGTTGTCCGCCGGACTGGCCCTCGTGCCCATGTCGGTCAGCTACCGATTCGATCGCTTCGAGCTGCGTCCCGCTACGCGTCAACTCCTGGTCGACGAGCGTCCGACGCCCGTCGGTGCACGCGCGTTTGACCTGCTCATCGCCTTGGTCGAGCGCCGCGACCAGCTCGTCACGAAGGACGAGTTGTTCGACCGCGTGTGGCCCGGCCTGGTGGTCGAGGAGAACAATCTCCAGGTCCAGGTCTCCGCCCTGCGTAAGGTCCTAGGGCAGGAAGCCATCGCCACGGTTCCAGGTCACGGCTACCGCTTCATGCTGCAGCCGACGGAGGTTGCATCGTCACCGGCTGCGGTGCCCTCGGTGCGGCACAACTTGCCCACCTCCGTCGCATCGTTCGTCGGTCGCGAGCAGGAGCTCGCCGACTTGCGCGAGATGCTGCAGCGCCATCGCCTCGTAACGCTCATGGGCGTCGGCGGCATAGGTAAGACGCGGCTTGCGGTGGAACTTGCCACCGCGCTGGTGGATGCCTATGCCGACGGCGTGTGGCTTGTTGACTTGGCGGAGTTGTCCGATTCGCGGCTGGTTGCAAACACGGTTGCTTCGGCGCTCGGCGTACCCGAGCAGTCCGGCGCGCCCGTGCTCGAGGCGCTCCTGCGCTTTGCGTCTGCGCACGCGGTGCTCGTCGTTCTCGACAATTGCGAACATGTCCTCGGTGCGTGTGCGCAGCTGGCACGAAATCTCCTTCAGGCAGGTCCGCAGATGACGGTCCTTGCCACAAGCCGCGAGCCGATGCGCATCGCGGGCGAGGCGACCTATCCCGTGCCGACGCTGCCCGTACCCGATTTACGTCGCGAATCATCGCCCGCGGAGCTGCGCGAGCTTGCCTCGGTGCGACTCTTCCTCGACCGCGCCACAGCAGCGCGTCCCGGCTTCGCGCTCACGTTGCACAACGCGGCGGCGGTTGCCCGCATCTGTCACGACGTCGACGGGATACCGCTGGCAATCGAGCTTGCCGCGGCACGCATGCGCGTGATGTCGCCGAACCTCGTCGCCGAACGATTGCGCGACCGCTTCCGGCTGCTCAAGAGCGGCGACGGGACGGTGCGGCCTCGCCAGCAGACGCTGCGTGCCACCATCGATTGGAGCTACGACCTCCTCACGCCGCGGGAGCGTGCCTTTTTTCTCCGATTGTCTGTGTTCGTGGGCGGATTCGCGCTCGACGCCGCCGAGGCCGTGGCTGCCGGGGATAACGACGCGCCGGCCGATATCCTGGAGCTCCTCGGCCAGCTGGTCGAGAAGTCGCTGGTCGTGTTCGATGCCAAGGCAGAGCGCTACCGCCCGCTCGAGACGGTGCGGCAGTACGCGCTCGATCGCCTTGCGGTGTCGGGCGAGGAAACGCGCACGCGGGATCGCCACCTCGCGTTTTACGCGTCTCTCGCCCCGCGAGTGCGGCGCGATCTCGGCGGCGCGACGCAAGCCGCGACTGTCGCGCACCTCGACGCCGAGCGCGAGAACATTCTGCATGCGTTTACACATGCGCGCGTCGCCACGGGCGGCGCCCAGGCGGCACTCGCGATGCTCGTCGGCTACTCTACTTGGCTCACGTGGCGCGATGTCGAGCTTTGGTACGGTATCGCACTGGACGTGGTCGCACTTCCGGACGCCCAGCATGACGACGTCCCGCGAAGCTACGGCCTGTATGTCGCCGGATTACTTGCCTACCTCACGGGCCGTCACGAAGAGTCGTATGCCCTGGCGCGCCAGAGCGTGCGGATTGCGCGTGCGTGCGGAGATGCCGGGGCGCTCGGGCGGGGTCTCGCGATCGTGGGCAACGCTGCCATTGCCCTGGCGCGTTGCGACGAGTCGCGCGAAGCCTTCCTCGAAGCGCTTATGATCTCGCAGGAATCGGGCGACGTGATCCTAATGGCCGGGCTTCACGGCTCACTCGGCGAGCTGCATTCGCACCTCGGCGAGTTTGAGCTTGCCGAAACCGAGTATCGTAAGTCGTACGAGCTCGTTCCGGGGCAGGCGATCCACGCCTTCTTCAATCTGGCACGCAACGCCGCTGCGCTCGGTGCGGTCGACAAGGCAGTGAACTACCTACGCGAGGCGGTGAACCTCGATGATCCGCGGGCGCGGCTCGTGAGTTCGCTCGATTTCGTCATGGACTGCGTAGCTATCGCGTCGCTTCGCAGAGACCTCGCGTTTGCGATGCGGATGAACGGCGTCATCGAGGCGCTCAAGGAGCGCCGCAACCTGCGGAGTGGTTTCGTCGACGCCCGCTTTCATCAACGCCATGTCGAGGCGGCGCGCGCCGCGCTGGGTGGGCAGGCAAGCGATGCGGCGATGGCCGAGGGTCGCGCGCTGGGCTTCGATGCCGCCATTCGCGAAGCGTTGGATTGGCTCGAGTCGCTGCCTATAACTGATAAGAGGCCTTCGACGCTCTCCGCTTGAGCACGCGCAGGCCGCTGTACGGCAACGGACGCGCAGGACCATAGGCGCCCAGCCACGTCCGCATGGCGCCCCGGTGGACCACGTGCTTCGTGCTGGAAATGGGCCGCTCGCGTGCAATCAATTGCAAGCTCGCTCCCCGTGTGAGAGGCAGGGTAATTGTTTGCAGCTCGCACTTCTATACGCCCAGTGCCGACGAGAGCGCGCTAGTAAAGCAGAACCCTCGCTGGCAGTTTGAAGGGGTAGTGTTTGGCGTCGTACCCCCAGACGCAACTGGCGCATGCTCAGCAACGACTCAACCGGTCTACCGCCTCTATAACAATGGACAGGGTGGCGCGCCAAACCACCGATACACAACCAGTCTGAACGTTCGATCCGCGATGGTCGCGAAGGGCTGGATTTCGGAAGGCATGAGCGATCTTGGTGTGATTGCCTGTGCGCCGGTACGAAACGCGAGCATCAGGAACCAACTTACGATTCAAGCCCTGGGCTACGCCAAGGGTGTGCCCAACCCCATCCTGTCGGTATCAATCAACGGCAAGGCCGCGATGGCCCCGACGAGCGTTCTCACGACAGGCACGATCGAAACGTTCACGGTCGATACCACGGCATTTGAGCCCGCGTTGTCTTTCACGATAGAACTGTTGCCTCAGCCGCAAAGCTATCCTCAAAGCTACGCCAACATGATCCTGATCAGTGTTGGTATCAGGGCAGTCCAATTCCAGTGAGCGCCGCAGAATACAAACTGCCGGGAAGCGGGATTGTCAACGGAAACGCGGTTATCAATCCAGGGTTCGGTGCGGTGTTCGGCGCGCCCCAGCTTCCTCGAAACCCACCGCCGATCTAGTTGTGGTTCGCACGGACCCAGCTCCCGCGAGGATGGTCTGACGGCTCCCTTACGCCTCGCTCGCGCCTTTTGCGCTGGACTCCGCTTCGGCCAGACACTTGTCGTAGGCGGCGCAATAGACCTTCGTGCGAATGCCCCCGCCCTTGGTGGGCGTGGTGAATCTATAGCCCGGCATCTCCTGATTCTTACACTGGCTGACGAAAACGTCGGCGGCGTCCTGCTTCCTCTTCACGACCCGCTTGCCTTCGGTCGTCTGCAGGTACTTGGTATCCCGCAGGTGAGGGGCCGTCCTTCCGCTCGGAATGAGAAAGACGGGGTCCTTCGTGTGTTCGCGAAGCTCGACCTGGATGTCTCCGTAGCGACTGAACAGCCAGGTGTTGCGATAGAACGGATTCACGAAGAACGTGCACGGCTCGAGGGCGGAGCGGATGAACGACAGGCTGCCCGGGTGGAATACCTCGTCGCCCTTCTGCGGAGCGTCGTCTTCCTGGAGCGCCTCCTCCGCCTTCGGGCGCTTGTGAAGAACTTCCTCGATTCGCTCGGCAAGGTTCAGGAACACGTTTTCCTGCGCAGCCTCCGTCATGCCGATGATCGGATCGTCGGGCGAATTCATCGCCTGGTAATCCTTGAGCCCTTCCGTCTGCTTGAACCGGCAAGGCTTGATGATGACCGGAAGGATCACCGTCCCCCGCTTCTCTGCCGAGGCGAGCAAGGGAGGCAGTTCGTGCTCGACAATGAAGTCCGAGGCGAGGAAGTCCGCGCTGACTAGCAGAACGGCCACCTTGGCGGCCTTCAGCGCATCCGCGATCTCCTTCCTCCACTGCTGGCCCGGCTTGATGGCCGTGTCGTCCCAGAGAGTCAGCTTGGCCTCGCGCTGGAGAGGCCGGAGAA
>DATJXV010000002.1:0-15843 GCA_035499955.1 Casimicrobiaceae bacterium | reverse complement strand
CCGCAGCGAGAACACGCGGCGGCTCGTCGAGTGGTGGCAGCGCAAGCTCGAGCGCGACTGCGTAGTGGACATACCGCGCGGCCTGTTCACCGACCAGAAGTGGATCGACCTCGTGCCCGGCATGTACGAGCGCGTGCGCATCGTGCGCGACGCGGGCTGGAACGTCGCGTACTGGAACCTCAACCATCGCGCCGTCGCGAGCGATGCGCAGGGCGTGAGCGTGAACGGCCGGCCGCTCCTGTTCTTCCATTTCTCCGGATTTGCGCCCGGCGGCAAGCTCCTGAGCAAGCACCAGGACCGCTTCACGATGGAGAACCTGCCGCCCGCGGTGCGCGAGCTGGCCGACGGCTACGCCCGCGACCTCGCGCGCAACGGCTACGAAGACTGCCGGCAGCTGCCGTACGCGTTCGGCCGATTTCCGAGCGGCGAGCCGATTCCCGATCTCGCGCGCCGCTGCTATCGCGAGGACTTCGCGTGGGACGAGCCGCACCCCGATCTGTGGACCGCCGAAGGCGAGCGGTTCGTGGTCGACTGGCTCAACGCGCCCGTGCCCGGTTACGCCGCGGGCCTCACGCGCCTCGCCGCCTCGCTCTATCGGGCGCGCAGCGACCTGCAGGCCGCGTTTCCCGACGTGGGCGGCAAGCACGCGAAGGGCTATGCGCACTGGTTCGTCGAGCACGCCGGGCCGCAGGAGCGAATCCCCGGGATGTTCGTCGCGCCGCTTGCGGCGTCGCTCGAAGGCAAGCGCCCGGCCGCGACGATTGCGCAGCAGAACGACGACGCCGGGGTGCCGGTCGACGCGCAGTCGACGCGCAGCGGCGAGAGCCCGATGCGAGGCGCATACCGCGCGGCGTATCGCCTGGCGTGGGGCATCCGCCGCGCGGTGAAGCCGCTCACGACGCAGTCGTTCCGGCACCGCGTGCGCCACGCGCTCCTGCGCAAGGCCTACTTCGACGACAGCTACGCCACTCCGCCGCTCGTCGCCGCGGGTCAGCTTGCCGGCCACGCGCCGGCGTCCCCGGTCATCAAGTATCCGCCGCACAAGCTCGCGCAGGGCAGCGAGGCGGCGGAGGGCGTGAACGTCGTCGGCTACCTCGAGGCCGAAAGCGGCATCGGCGAGTCGGCGCGCTCGATGCTGCGCATCGTCAAGGCGGCGCGCGTTCCGGCCGCGCCGATCAACTTCCGCGTCGGCAACATGTCGCGCATGCAGGAGGCGATTCCCGGCATCGACGCGACAGCGCATTTCCACGGCGTCAACCTCTTTCACATCAACGCCGACCAGATGTTCGTCGCCTACGAAAGCCTCGGGGCGACGCTTTTCGAGGGGCGCTACAACATCGGGTTCTGGGCGTGGGAGCTCGCCGATTTTCCCGAGGCCTGGCTGCCGTCGTTCGACCTCGTCGACGAAGTGTGGGTGCCGTCGTCGTTCTGCCAGCAGGCGATCGCGGTCAAGTCGCCGGTGCCGGTGCTGCGCGTCCCGCACTCGGTGGAGGCGCCGCCGCTTGCGCCCGACCGCACGCGCTTCGGGCTGTCGGCGCAGGACGTCGCGTTCTTCGCGATGTGCGACGTGCTGTCCGTTCCGGAGCGCAAGAATCCGCTCGGCGTGGCGGAAGCGTTTCGCGCCGCGTTCCCCGGCGGCGAGCCGGTGCGCCTGTTCCTGAAGATCGGCAACCTCGAGTACCAGCCGGACCTGAAGGCCAAGCTTGCCGAACTCGCCCGCGCCGACGCGCGCATCACGCTGCTCACGGGCTATCTCGCGCGGGCCGAGCTGTGGGCGCTGATGGCGAGCATCGACTGCTTCGTGTCGCTGCATCGCGCGGAGGGCTTCGGGCTCGGCATGGCCGAGGCGATGGCGTGCGGCAAGGCCGTCATCGCCACGCCCTGGTCAGGCAACGTCGATTTCACGCGCGCCGACAACGCGTTGCTGGTCGACTACCGGCTGGTCCCGCTCGAGCGCGATCTCGGGCCCTACCGCAAGGGGCAGTTGTGGGCGGAGCCCGACGTCGCCTCCGCGGCGCAGGCGATGCGGCAGGTCGCGGCCTCGCCCGAGCTGCGCGCGCGGCTCGGGGAGCGCGGACTGCGCACCGTGGCCGCCGAGCTTTCCCCGAAAGCGCTCGCGCCGCTCGTCGCGACGCGTCTGGGCACGGTGCACGCGCTGCTGCGCGCGAAGGCTAGTAGGTCGTCGGCCGCTTGAAGTAGTCGACGCGGTCCATCGACACGACGGGAACGTTCTTCACGTCGACCCCCTGCAGGATCTTGAGCGGGATCTCGGTGCCCGCGCCGCCGCGCGCCCACACCTTGCGGTAGAACTCGGCCTGGGTGCGCACGCTGTCGCTGCCGACGCCTAAGATGATGTCGCCGGCGCCGATGCCCGCGCGATCCGCCGGCCCCTCGGGCGACACGCGTGCGACGACGAGGCGTCCCGACACTTCGTCCGTGGCGAGGCCGAGCCACGGTCGCGCCGGGCCGGCGCGGCGGCCCGATTTGACGAGATCGGCGAGGATGGGCTTCAGGAGATCGATCGGCACGAACATGTTGCCGGGGATCTTGGGCTCGTCGTCGTTCGCTTCGCGCACGATGAGCGATCCCACGCCGAGCAGCCTGCCGTCGCGGTCGAACAGGCCGGCGCCGCTCCAGTTCATCATCGGCGGGCTCGTGTAGAGCGCCTGGTCGAGCGCATATTCCCAGTTGCCCGAGAACGCGCGCTTGCTCACGATGTAAGCGAACGCGACGTTGTCCTCGCCGGCGGAAGCGATCATCACGGGATCGTGCTCCGCGGCCTTGCCCGATTCGCCCAGCGCCACGGGCTTCGCGTCGAACGGCGCGAGCGTGCGCAGGAGGGCAAAGCCCGTGGCGTGGTCGTAGCCGACCACGCGCGCCGAAAGCGTGCGCCCCTTGCTGTCGACGATGCTCACCTCGTCGGCCTCGACGATGAGATAGCCGATGGTCAGGATGAGGCCGTTGTCGCCGATGACCACACCCGTGCCTTCGCGGTCATCGCCGAGCGTCGCCGAGCTTCGCGCATCGGGAACCGCGTGCGCCGAAACCTTCACGATGGCGGCGAACAACCGCGCGGCGTCGAGGCCCTCCGCCTTGATCTCGTCCGCCTTTGACGTTCGCGACGCCCGCGATTGAGCGGCGCAAGGCGATGCGGACGCAAGCGACAGCGCGGCCAGGGCGACGAGCGCGAAGCCGACAACGCGCGCACGCTGGTGAAGCTTCATGGGACTACCCTCCGCGCGGAGGCGCAAGGGGCAATTCGCCCTCGGGAGCGGCCCTTCGCGCTCATGGTAGCCCCGCCGTGGATGAGTTGCCGATGCCGCTACTATAACGCGCTACGTATAATCGCGCCGAAGCATGCCTCGGAGGACGTCCCCGTGAAAACCAGTGCGCGCAAGACGCCGCAAGACCTCCGCTCGCACCGCTGGTTCGGCGAGTCGGACATGCGCGGCTTCGGCCATCATTCACGCACCGCGCAGATGGGCTATTCGCGCGAGGACTACCAGGGCAAGCCCGTCATCGCCATCGTCAATACGTGGAGCGACATCAACGCGTGTCATTCGCACTTCCGGCAGCGCGCCGACGAGGTGAAGCGCGGGGTGCTGCAGGCCGGCGGGTTCCCGCTGGAGATGCCCGCGCTCGCGCTTGCCGAAGTGTTCCAGAAGCCGACCACGATGCTCTACCGCAATCTCCTGGCGATGGAGACGGAGGAGCTGTTGCGCTCCTATCCCGTCGACGGCTGCGTGCTCATGGGCGGCTGCGACAAGACGACACCCGCGCTCATCATGGGCGCGTTGTCGATGAACTTACCGGCGATCTTCATGCCCGCGGGACCGATGCTGTCGGGGCAGTTCCGCGACCAGCAGCTGGGCAGCGGCTCCGACGTGTGGAAATACTGGGCCGAGAAGCGCGCCGGCAAGCTCTCCGAGGAGCAGTGGCTCGGCTTCGAGCAGGGCATCGCGCGCTCGCCGGGCCACTGCATGACGATGGGCACGGCGTCGACGATGACCTCGGCGGCCGAGGCCATGGGATTCACGCTGCCCGGCGCGGCGTCGATTCCCGCCGCCGACTCGCGCCACGCGCGCATGGCCACCGAGACTGGGCGGCGCATCGTCGACATGGTGTGGGAGGACTGGAAGCCGCGCGACTACGTCGCCGCGGCAAGCATCGACAACGCGATCACGACCGTGCTGGCGCTCGGCGGCTCGACGAACGCGGTCGTGCACATGGTGGCGGTCGCGCGCCGCGCCGGCGTCCCGCTCACCATCGACCGCTTCGACGAGCTCGCGCGGCGAACGCCGCTCGTGGCGAACGTCCGGCCCGCGGGCAAGTACCTCATGGAGGACTTCTTCTACGCGGGCGGGCTGCGTGCGCTCCTGCGCGACATCGGCGACCTGCTCGATCTTTCCGCGCGCACGGCGAACGGCCGCGCGCTCGGCGAGAACGTCGCGAGCGCCGAAGTGTTCAATCGCGACGTGATCCTGCCGCGCGAGCGCGCGCTCGTGGAGAAGGACAGCATCGCGGTGCTGCGCGGCAACTTAGCGCCCAACGGCGCCGTCATCAAGCCCGCGGCCGCCGAGCCGCATCTGCTCAAGCACACCGGTCCGGCCGTCGCCTTCGCGGATTACAACGACATGGCGGCGCGCATCGACGATCCCGCGCTGCCTGTGACGAAGGATTCCGTCATCGTGCTCAAGAACGGCGGCCCGCTCGGTGCGCCCGGCATGCCCGAGTGGGGCCAGCTTCCGATCCCGAAGAAGCTCCTCGCCGAAGGCGTGCGCGACATGGTGCGCATCTCCGATGCGCGCATGAGCGGCACGAGCTACGGTGCGTGCGTGCTGCACGTCGCGCCGGAATCGTTCGTCGGTGGCCCGCTCGCGCTCGTGCAGGACGGCGATCTCATCGAGCTCGACGTCGCGGCGCGAAAGCTCGAGCTTCGGGTCGACGCGGCCGAGCTTGCACGCCGGCGCGCCGCGTGGAAGAAGCCTGCGCCGCGCTACGAGCGCGGCTTCGGCGCGCTCTACCAGCAGCACGTGACGCAGGCCGACCAAGGCTGCGACTTCGATTTCCTGGAAGGCACCGCGCCCACGCCCGAGCCCGAGATTCATTAGGGCCCGGTGTCCACGATGCCCACCGTTCCCGCCGCAAGGCTCTTCGATCTTGTCGCCGCCGTCATGGAGGCCGGCGGCTGTCACGCCGAGGAAGCTCGCACGGTCGCGCGCCGTCTCGTGGACGCCAACCTCGTCGGCCACGAATCCCACGGCGTGCTGCGCGTGAGCAAGTACCTGGAATGGGTGCGCGAGGGCTGGCTCAAGCCCAACACGCCGCCGACCCTGGTGTTCGACAGCGACACGATCGCGATCGTCGACGGCAACCTGGGCTTCGGGCAGGTGATCGGCGAGTTCGCAACGAAGTTGGGCATCCGCAAGGCGGCGCAGAAGGGCATCGCGATGATCGGCTTGCGCAACTGCGGACACCTCGGCCGGCTCGGCGACTGGGCGGAGATGGCGGCCGAAGCGGGACAGGCGTCGCTGCACTTCCTCAACACGTCGGGCGCGGCGCGCGTCGCGCCTTACGGCGGCAGCGACCGCCGCCTGTCGACGAACCCGCTTGCGATCGGCGTCCCGGTGGCCAACGGCGACCCCGCCATCCTCGACATCACGACGTCGACGGTGGCCGAAGGCAAGCTCATGGTGGCGCTCAACAAGGGCGAGCAGGTGCCGGAAGGCTGGGTCGTCGACAAGCACGGCCAGCCCACGACGGACCCCGCGCGATTCTTCGCGGGCGGCGCGCTGCTCACCATCGGCGCGCACAAGGGGTCGGGCCTTTCGATCGTGACCGACCTCCTGGCCGGTGCGATGACCACGGGCAAGAGCTCGGACCCGGACGACAAGGTCATCCGCAACAACATGCTGTCGATCTTCATCGCGCCGGCCGTGTACGACGGCGCGCAGACCGTACTGGCCGAAGCCCGCCGCCTGGTCGAGTATGTGAAGGCGTCGCCACCGGCCGATCCGAGCCGACCGGTGCTCGGGCCGGGGGACGCGGAGCGGCGAACGCGGGCGGAGCGCCTGCTGCACGGCGTGCCGCTCGACGACAAAACGATGGCGGATCTTCTCGCCGCGGCCGATTTCGTCGGCGTCGGCGAAGAGCAGGTCCAGGCGATGCTGCAATGAGATCGAAACGGTAGAGGTCCGATGTCCGGCGTCGTCGAAGATTCGGCCGCGGCCAGCCTGCAGGAAGCCTATCCCGGCTGCCCGCTCTGCGGCGGCACGAGCGTCCACATCGGGACCGGCGACTGCCACCGGCATCGCTTGTGGCACGAGCCGCTGCCGCGTTTCATCGATTGGATGCGGTGCGAGTCGTGCGGGCACGTGCACACGCGCCACTACTGGACGGACGCGGGGCTGCGCGAGCTGTTCGGGCGCGCCCACGCGAACCAGGTCGCGGGAGGGAACCTGGAGCAGCGACGCCAGCTCTGGAAGCCGGTGATCGCCCAAGCTGTCCAGGCGCTCGGCGGTTATGCGAGCACCTTCTCGGGTCGACACGCGGCGCCGGTCTGGCTCGACGTGGGCTGCGGTAACGGCCTCGTGCTGATGTTGGCCTCCGAGTTCGGCTTCGATGCCGTAGGCGTCGACCGACGGCAGCAGGCCGTCGATGCCCTGGCCTCACTCGGCTACCGCGTGATCCAGGCCGGGTTTCTCGACGTCGCGATGGACCGGCCTGCGGCCGTCATTTCGATGCTCGACGTGCTCGAGCACATGCCGTGGCCGGCTCGCGCACTGAGCCACGCGCGCACGTTGCTCCCGGTGGGAGGCTGTCTCGTGCTGTCGCTTCCCAACATGGAATCCTCGTCGTGGAAGCAGCTCGACGCCGACAATGCGAACCCCTACTGGATCGAGATCGAGCATCACCACAATTTCTCCTTCACGCGGCTCTCGCGCCTGCTCGCGGAGCACGGGTTCGAGATCGCCCTCTTCGACATCCCCTCGCGATACGTGGCGAGCATGGAGCTCTATGCCGTTCGCAAAGTGTAGGCATCTGCCGGCCACGCGCGTCCTTCGCGCGCTCCTTGCCGCCGCCGTGCTCGCGTTGTCGCCGCACGCCGCGGCGCAGGCGTGGCCGGCCAAGCCGATCAAGCTCGTCGCGCCGAGCACGCCGGGCGACGCGCCGGACGTGATCGCGCGCCTTTTCGCCGACAAGCTCTCGATCGCGCTCGGCCAGTCCGTGGTGGTCGAGAACAAGCCCGGCGCCGGAGGTGTGGTGGGCTCCGATGCCGTCGCCAAGGCGGCCCCGGACGGCTACACGCTGATCATGGGCAACGCCGGATCGCACGGCATCAACGCGGCCGTGTACGCGAACCTTCCGTACGACATCCAGCGCGACTTCGCGCCGGTCAGCCAGGTCGCCGTGTCGCCCAACGTGATGGTGATCAACCCCTCGGTGCCGGCCAACACGGTCGCCGAGTTCATCGCGTACGCGAAAAGCCGGCCCGGAAAGCTCTCCTACGCGTCGGGCGGCAACGGCAGCAGCGCGCACATGTCGATGGAGCTGTTCAAGTCGATGGCCGGTGTCGACATCGAGCACATTCCCTACAAAGGCAGCTCGCCGGCGCTCACCGACGTCGTATCGGGGCAGGTGGCCGTGTTCATCGGCAACATGCCGCCGACGGTGCCGCTCATCAAAGCGGGCAAGCTGCGCGCGCTCGCGGTCACCACGAAATCGCGCTCGGCGCTGATGCCCGAGCTCCCGACGATCGCCGAGAGCGGACTGCCCGGTTTCGAGACCGTCGCATGGTTCGGCGTGCTCGCGCCCGCGGGCACGCCGCCCGAGATCGTGCATCGCCTGTCCGCGGAGATTGCCAAGATCGCACGCTCGCCCGAGATGCGCGAGAAGCTGCTCGCGATGGGCGCCGAGCCGGTCGGCGGCACGCCCGAGGAGTTCAAGGCGGTCATCGACCGCGACATCGCGAAGTGGAAGCCGCTCGCGCAGAAGGTCGGCATTAAAATCGACTGATGACTTCCCTGCAGGCGGATCTCGGGCATCTCGGCCCCGGGGGCGCGGCGGCCCCCGCGGTTGCCGGCCTTCGCGCGCTGGGTCGCGGCGACCGGCGGGCGGCCGAGCTCGCGCTCGCCGCCTGTCCGTCCTCTCCGCCGAAAGACGCCGACGCGCTGCATTCGATCGGCGTGCTCGCGGTGTTGCTCGGGCACCACAAGCGAGGCGCCGAGCTCCTGACGGCCGCGGTCGATCTCGCTCCGCAACGTCCCGACCTGCGCTGCCACCTTGCGGTCGCGCTTCGCCGCCTCGGCGAAAACGCGATCGCCATCGGGCACCTCGAAGCGGCCCTGCGGCTCGATCCCTCGCTCGCGGAGGCGCATTCGGGCCTGGGGAATCTCCTGCTCGATCGGGCGGAGTACGCGGTGGCGCGCCGTCACTTCGAACGCGCGCTCGCGCTTCACGCCGCCATTCCCGATGCGCTGAATGGACTCGGCAACTGCGATCTCGCGCTGGGCTTTCCGGAGCGCGCCTGCGCAAGCTACGAGCGGGCGCTCGCATTGGAGCCGACCTTCCACGAGGCCTGGTACAACCTTTCTTGCGCCCGGCTCCAATGCGGCGGCGAGGCGCCCGACGCCGACAAGCGGCTCGCGCTCCAGAGCATCGTGACGGCACTGCGCTTCGCGCCGGATTCGCCCGCCGACTGGATCCAGTTCGAAGCCTGCGTGCGCGATCTCGATCTGCGGCATCCCGCCGATCCTCCCTTGCGTCAGGCGCTCCAAGCCGCGCTTGGGCATCCTTCGGTGGACCCCATGCGGCTCGTGCGCCCCGTCGTCGGCCTCGTGCTCTCGGCACCGGGACTCGACAGCGCGCTCGCGGCGCTCGGGGCCGGCAGCCCCTCCGCGGTGGGCGAGCCCCAGCTGCGCGATGCCGTACGAAGCGTTCTTGCCGACCCGCTGCTTTTGCGCCTGCTCGAGGCGGTCGTGATTGCGCGCGAGCCCGTGCAGCGCATCGTCGCGTTCGCCCGGGGCCGGCTGCTCGCGGACCGTTTGTCCCGAATGCGGGGCGAGCCCTTTCTTCCTCTCGAGAGCGTGATCGCGGCGGCGCACCAGCACTTCAATACCGAGTACGTCAACGAGGAAACGGACGTCGAGCGGGAGGGGGTGGCGAGGCTCGTTGCCGAGGTCACGGAATCCGCCCGCGCCGGCGGACCGCCCGCGCTGCACGACGTTGCGCTTCTCGCTTGCTATCGCCCTCTGGGCTCGCTTGCGGACGTGGCGCGCGCGGCCGCGGGCCTGACCGCGACGCCGCTCGCGTCGCTGCTGCGCCGGCAGATCGAGGAGCCGCGCGCCGAAGCGTCGCTGCGCAAGTCGATCGAGTCCCTTACGCCCGTGCTCGACGGCGTTTCGAACGCGGTGCGGATGCAATACGAAGCCAACCCCTATCCGCGGTGGCAGCGCGCCAGGCGGGAACCGGCCTTCGGCTCGCTCGCGCAGTACCTGCGCCGTCTCTTCCCGCGGGGCGATCTGGCCGGCATCGCGCCGCCGCCCGAGCAGATACTGGTGGCGGGGTGCGGCACGGGCTTGCACCCGGTCCAGACGGCGCTGCGGTTCCCGGCCGCGAGTGTGCTTGCCGTGGACCTGAGCCTCGCGAGCCTCGCGCACGCAGAGCGCAAGACGCGCGAGATGGGCATCGCGAACGTTGCCTATCGGCAAGCCGATCTTCTCGCGCTCGGGTCGCTCGACCGCCGTTTCGACGCGGTCGAATGCATCGGCGTCCTTCATCACCTTCGCGACCCGATGGCGGGATGGCGGGTGCTGCGCTCGCTGCTGCGCCCCGGCGGCCTGATGCGGGTCGGGCTCTACAGTGCCGCGGCGCGCCGGCACGTGGCGCGGGCGCGCGAGTTCGCGAAGGCGGAAGGCTTCGACGCCTCGCCGGAGGGCATTCGCCGCTTCCGCGTCGCAACGCGCGCTCGCAGCGACGACCCGCTGCTCGAGCGGGTCGCGGGCGATTTCGACTTCTACAGCGAGAGCGGCTGTCGCGACCTCGTTTTCAACGTCCAGGAGACGGCGTTCACGCTGCCGACGATCGCCGCGGCGCTCGAGGAGCTGGGTCTCGCGTTCCTGGGCTTCGACATGCCGGATTCGATGCGCGCCGCGTACCGCGCGCGCCATCCGGACGACTCGGCGCTCACGGACCTTGCGCATTGGGCGGCGTTCGAGGACGAGCATCCGGACACGTTCGCGGCGATGTACCAGTTCTGGGTGCGCGTCCCCGCTACCAAGATCGACTGATGCCTTCCGTCACGGGGCTCACGCCCGTCGTCGTCAACGTCTCGCCGAAAACCAACTGGACCTTCGTCGAGGTCGCCGCGAGCGACGGCGCGACTGGCTGGGGCGAATGCTCGCTCAACGGCTACGAGCCGCTGCTCGTCGCGCAGGCGCAGATGCTCGCGCGCGATGCCGCCGGCCGCGATCTTTCCGACGTCGCGGATCTGACGCGGTACCTGCCGCATTCGCCGGGCGGCCTCGTCGCGCATGCGGTGAAAAGCGCGGTCGAGCAGGCGCTGACGGACCTGCGCGGACAGGCCGCGGGATCGCCGATCGCCCGGCTCCTCAGCGCGAGCCCGCGCACGTGCGTGCCGGCGTACGCCAACATCAACCGCGGCGTCGCGCATCGGACGCCGGACGGGTTTGCCGCTGCCGCGAAGCGCGCGGTGGCGGCCGGCTACCGCGCGGTCAAGCTCGCGCCATTCGACGGCGTGATCGCGGCCGACGCGGCGCGCACACCGATCGACGCCCGCACGCGCGATGGCCTCGATCGCGTGTTCGCCGTGCGCGACGCGGTCGGCGCCGACGTCGACGTGCTCGTCGACTGTCACTGGCGCTTCGACGTCGATCGCGCCGAAGCGCTGTTGCGTGACATCGCGCCGGCGAGGCCGTATTGGGTGGAGTGCATGATCTCGGAGCACCCGCTCGGCTTCGGCTCGATCGCGCGGCTGACGGCGCTCGCGCATGCCCAGGGCATCCGCACGGCCGGCGGCGAGACGATCGCGGGCGACGACCAGGCGCAGGCGATGTGCGCGGCGAAGCTCTACGACGTGCTCATGCCGGACATCAAGTATTGCGGCGGCTACGCGGGCTTGCTGGCGATCGCGCGCGTATGTGCCGGCCAAGGCGTCCAGGTCGCGCCGCATAACCCGACGGGGCCCATTGCCCACGTCGCGAGCGTCCACGCGTGCGCGGCGATACCCGCCTTGCTGTGGCTCGAGCACCAGTGGAACGAGTCGTCGCTTTTCGAAGCGCTGGTAGACGGCAAGACGCCTGCGCTCGCCAACGGCGCGTTCGCGGTGCCGGCCGCACGCGGGCTGGGGGCGAGCGTCGACCGCGCGGTCGCGCACGCGCACCCCGGCGCGCCGCTTGCAAGAGGGGCGAACCTCGACGAGCGGTTAGGTTAGGAGACCACATGAGCGAGCTCTTTCCCGGCTTCATCACGCAGCGCGTCCGCACTTCGGGCGCCGAGATCCATTTCGAGACCGGAGGCAACGGACCGCCCCTTCTTCTCTTGCACGGCTTTCCGCAGACGCACGCGATATGGCACAAGGTGGCGCCGGCGCTCGCCCGCGAGTTCACGGTCGTGTGCCCCGACCTGCGCGGCTACGGGGATTCGGGCAAGCCGCCGAGCGACGAGACGCACGCGGCGTACTCGAAGCGCGCGATGGCGAGCGACATGGTCGAAGTCATGCGCTCGCTCGGATTCGACCGCTTTCGCGTCGCCGGACACGATCGCGGCGGCCGGGTGACGCATCGGCTCTGCGCCGATCATCCCGCCGCCGTCGAGCGTGCGGCCGTGCTCGACATCTCGCCGACGCGGCTCATGTACGGGCAGACCGACATGGAGTTCGCGAGGCTCTACTATCACTGGTTCTTCCTGATCCAGCCGTTCGACCTGCCTGAGCGGCTGATCGGCGCCGATCCTGCGTACTACCTCAGGCGAAAGACGGGCAGCTGGGGCTCGTCGTCGTCGTTCTTCGATCCGCGCGCGTACGCCGAGTACGAGCGCTGCTATCGCGATCCCGCGACCATTCACGCCACCTGCGAGGACTATCGCGCGTCGGCGACGATCGACCTCGCGCACGACGACGTCGATGTCGCCGCCGGACGCAAGATCGACTGTCCGCTCCTCGTGCTGTGGGGGGAGAAGGGCGTCGTGCACCGTTGCTTCGATCCGCTCGGCGACTGGCGCACGGTGGCCACCGACGTTCGCGGGCAGGCGTTGCCGTCCGGGCACTACCTGCCCGAGGAAGCGCCCGAGGAGACGCTGCGCGAGCTCCGCCGGTTCTTCGCATGAGCTAAGTCCACGGTGCGCCCGAGCGGGGGCGGGCGGCGGACGACGCGGATTTGATATAATCGAAAACTTGGCCAAGTAGCTCAGTTGGTAGAGCAGAGGACTGAAAATCCTTGTGTCGGTGGTTCAATTCCGCCCTTGGCCACCAGAATTTCCGGCCTGATTCAAAGCGATTGAGCTGAAGCCATGACGCGCGCGCCGCGCTGGCTGGCGTCGCTTTCGGCGCGCTCATCCTTCTCGCGCTCCTCGCGTTCACCGCGGCGTATGCCCTGTCCGAGCGCGCGCTGCGCCGTGTCTACCCCATCCCGGCGGTGACCCTTACGCTGCCGAGCGACGCTGCATCGGTGGACGAGGGGCGCCGCCTTGCCGTGATTCGCGGCTGCGTGGACGGGTGCCACGGCAGGGAGGGCGAAGGTGCCGTGATGTTCGACGAGCCGATGATCGCGCGCCTCGTCGCACCCAACCTCACGGCGTCCGTGAAGCGCTACGACGACGCCCAGCTCGCCGCCATCATCCGCAACGGCGTGCGCCCCGACGGCCGCAGCATGCTCGTGATGCCGTCCGAGGTTTTCAACATGCTCACCGACGAGGACCTTGCGCGCGTCGTCGTG
The DNA here is from genome assembly GCA_035499955.1 of Casimicrobiaceae bacterium. Lineage (GTDB taxonomy): Bacteria > Pseudomonadota > Gammaproteobacteria > Burkholderiales > Casimicrobiaceae > VBCG01. The sequence continues at coordinate 2,890 of DATJXV010000002.1, read as the reverse complement.
AAGGGGCGCTACCTCGCGCCGACCGTGTGCGCGCAGTGTCACGGGACCGACTTGCGCGGCGGATCGAACCCCGAGTTCGCGGGCCCGGACCTGCGTATCGCGGCGGCGTACTCGCCGGTGGCGTTCTCCGAGCTGATACGCACCGGCGCCGCCTCGGCGGTCGCACGCTCCCCGTCATGGGACCCTGGGCCCGCAACAATCTCTCGCACCTCACCGACGACGCCTGCAGCCGCTGGCGGGCGGGGCCCCGCGCTAGGTTCAAATGCCGGGCCACGCCCTATAATCGCCGCATGGGATGCCTCCTCAAGCAGGGCGGCGGTCTGTTTCCCCGGCTGCGCATCGCCGCGGTGCTCCTTGCCGCGGGTGAGGGCCGGCGCATGGGCGGCGTCGCGAAGCCGCTCATTCGGCTGCAGGGCGTTCCGCTCATCAGCCGCCAGCTGGTCGCGATGAGCGGGGCGGGTGTGGACGAAGTCGTCGTCGTCACGGGCTTCGCGCGCGAGGCGGTCGAGGACCAGGTCAAGAGCTACGTCGTGACGCTCGCTCACAACGGCGCGTACGGCGAGGGCCAGCAAGGCTCCGTGCGCGTCGGGCTCGAAGCGCTCTCCGGCCCGTTCGATGCCGTCATCGTCGCGCTGGCCGACCAGCCGCTCATCGCCGCCGGCGACCTCACCGAGCTCATCGGCGCATTCAAGAAGCGTCCCGGTGGGCACGTCGTAGTCCCGGTCGTCGACGGCCGGCGCGGCAACCCCATCATCCTCGACGCCGCTGCGAAGGACCGCGTCCTCGAAAGCGGCGCGAATCTCGGCTGTCGGCACGTGATCGAGCGGGAGCCAGAGTTGGTGTACGCCTACGAGACCGCGAACGCCCGCTTTATCACCGACCTCGACACGCCGGAAGACGTGCGCACGCTGGCCGAGCGTACCGGTTGGCGCCTCGAGCTGCCCGAAGCCGCGAGCGTCGGCTAGCCTCGCACCGGGCCATCCCCAGGCCCTTGTTTTATTGCGCTGCGTTGGGCGAGTATTTGCGGCTCGCCCTGGAACACTGCAAGGAGGAGCCGCCGATGATTCCGAACGAATTCGAATATCACGCTCCGAGGTCGATTCCGGATGCACTCGCGCTGCTCGCGCAGCTCGGCGACGACGCGAAGCTCCTGGCGGGCGGCCACAGCCTGCTGCCGATGATGAAGATGCGCTTCGCGCAGCCCGCACACCTCGTCGACCTCGGCCGGATTGCGGAGCTCAAGGGGATTCGCGAGGACGGCGGCACGCTCCGCATCGGCGCCATGACGACCGAGAACGAGCTCATCTGGTCCGCGCTTCTGCAGCAGAAGTGCCCGCTCCTGGTCGAGGGTGCGCGGCTCATCTCGGATCCGCAGGTGCGCTACAAGGGCACGATCGGCGGTGACATCGCCCACGGCGACCCGGGCAACGATCATCCGGCCCTGATGCTCGCGCTCGGCGCGTCGTTCGTGCTGCGTTCTTCGCGCGGCGACCGCGTCGTGCCGGCCGACGGCTTCTTCCACGGAACCTACGACACGGAGATGAAGCCCGACGAGATCATGACCGAGATCCGCATCCCGGTTCCTCCCGCGGGCACAGGCTATTGCTACGCGAAGTTGAAGCGCAAGGTCGGCGACTTCGCCACGGCGGCCGCAGCCGTGACGCTTCGCATGCGCGGCGACGCCGTGGACCACGTCGCCATCGCCCTCACCAACGTCGGCCCCACACCGCTCAAGGCCAAGGCCGCGGAGGACTCGCTGCGCGGCAAGCCGTTGAGCGATGCGGCGATCGCGGCGGCCGCCGACTTGGCGATGAGCATCTGCGATCCGGCGGCCGACCAGCGCGGTGACGCCGAGTACAGGACCGCGATGGCGGGCGAGATGACGCAGCGCGCGCTGCGCACCGCGCGCTCGCGCGGATGATGTACCCCCACGCTCACATTCGTTCGCTGCCCCCCGAGGGGGCGCTGGCCGTCCTTGGGGCGGCCCTGCGGACGGCCTGACGGAGACGGACATGGCGAACAAGCAGGCGGTGTCGTTCACGCTCAACGGCAACGCGGTCGACGTCGTCGTCGAGCCGCGCGAGCTCTTGATTCACACGCTGCGCGAGAAGCTTGCGCACACCGGGCCGCACATCGGGTGCGAGACGTCGCATTGCGGCGCGTGCACGGTCGATCTCAACGGCATGTCCGTCAAGTCGTGCACCGTGCTGACGGTGCAGTGCCAGGACGCCGACGTGCTCACGATCGAGGGCTTCGAGCAGGGCGGCGCGCTGCACGCGTTGCAGCAGAGCTTTCACGAGCAGCACGGGCTGCAATGCGGCTACTGCACACCCGGCATGATCACGCGCGCCTACCGTCTCCTCAAGGAAAATCCCGACCCGTCGGAAGAGGAGATCCGCTACTGGATGGCCGGCAACCTGTGCCGCTGCACCGGCTACCAGAACATCGTCAAGGCCGTCCAGGCCGCAGCGAAAAAGCTCGCGGCCGTCACCGCCTGATCCTCAAGGAGAGCGAAGCCATGCCCGAAGACAAGCTGCAAGGTTTGGGCGCGTCGCGCCTGCGCAAGGAGGACGCTCGCTTCATCCGCGGCCGCGGCACGTACGTCGACGACATCAAGCTGCCTGGGATGCTGTTCGGCGCCATCGTGCGCAGTCCGTACGCGCACGCGAAGATCAGGTCGATCGACAAGTCGAAGGCGCTCGCCGTGCCGGGGGTCGTGGCGGTCCTCACCGCCGACGACCTGAAGCCCGTGAAGCTCCACTGGATGCCCACGCTCGGCGGCGACGTGCAGGCGGTGCTCGCCGACAAGAAGGTGTGCTTCCAGTATCAGGAGGTTGCCTTCGTGCTCGCGCAGGACCGCTACGCCGCGGCGGACGGCGCCGACGCGGTC
>DATJXV010000001.1:0-8150 GCA_035499955.1 Casimicrobiaceae bacterium | reverse complement strand
GCAGGAAGGGCTGCTCTACTACGTGAACAACGCGTCCTACGTGTGCGGCAACCTCAACCTCATCGCGCAGATCTCGCAGATCAAGGCGACCGCGCAGGGGTTCGAGGGCCAGTGGGTCGCCAACGTCAACTCGGTAAGCGCGGGCTGCGTCGAGAACGGCTACTGGTCGGCGGTTCTCAACTAGCCCCGCGCCGGCGGCGCACGAGCTCGAACAGTACGACGGCCGCCGCGGCGGCCGCGTTGAGCGACTCGGTGCCGCCGGGCATCGGGATCGCGACGCGCGTGGTGGCGGCCGCGAGCAGCGCCGGCGACAGCCCGCCGCCCTCGTTGCCGATCGCGACCGCCCACGGCTCGCGAACTTCCGCAGCGTAGAGATCGACTGCGTCCCGCGCCGTTGTCGCCACGACGGCGCCGCCTCGCGCGCGAAAATCGCCGGCCCAGCGCGCCAGGTCGACGTCCTCCGCGATCGCGGTGAGGAAGTGGGCGCCTTGGCCGGCGCGCAGCGCCTTGGGCGACCACGCGAACGCGCAGTGCTTCGACATCAGCACCTGCGTAACACCGGCCGCAGCCGCCGTGCGCAGGATCGTGCCGACGTTGCCCGGGTCCTGGAGATCGTCGAGCAGCAAGTGCCGCCGCGCGGGTGCGGACAGCTGCGCGTGCGGCGTGGCAATCACCGCCAGGACGCCGACGTCCGCCGGCACCGAAGCCAATTCCGCGAACAGCGCGGCGCGCACGACCAGGACGTCGCGCGGCGGCATCCGCGCGGCAAGCGTCGCAATGCGCGAGTCGGCCGCGCGATCCTCGACCACCACCAGGGTCTCGGGTCGGCCGACGCGGTCGAGGTAAACGCCGACGAGATGGTCGCCCTCGAGCACGCACCTTCCCGACTTGCGACGGTCGCGCGACGAGGCGAGAAGACGCGCGAGCTCCGCAAGCCGCGGGTTGTCGCGCGAGGTTACGCGCGGCACGTCACTTCTTGGCCGCCGCGCCCGGCTGCAGCTGGAAGAACACCTCGTCCGAGCGGATCATGCCCAGCTCGGAGCGCGCGCGCTCCTCGATCGCCTCCGAGCCGGTCTTCAAGTCGCGCACGTCGGCGTCGAGCGCGGCGTTGCGCGCCTTGAGCTTCTCGTTCGCCTCGCGCTGCATGGCGAGCTGGCGTCCCGTCTCGCGCACTTGCAGCCAGCCGCCCTTGCCCAGCCACATCGGGTACTGCAGGGCGAGGACGAGCGTGGCGAGGATGAGCGCGAGCCAGCGCACGCTACGTGATGTTGAAAAAAGCGTCGCGTCCGGGGTAGCTCGCCGCGTCTCCCAGGTCCTCCTCGATGCGAAGCAGCTGGTTGTACTTGGCGATGCGGTCCGAGCGGGAGAGCGAGCCGGTCTTGATCTGGCCCGCGTTGGTGCCGACCGCGATGTCGGCGATGATGCTGTCCTCGGTCTCGCCCGAGCGATGCGAGATGACCGAGGTGTAGCGCGCCCGCGTGGCCATCGTCACCGCCGCGAAGGTCTCCGTCAGCGTGCCGATCTGGTTGATCTTGATCAGGATCGAGTTGGCCACCCCCTTGGCGATGCCCTGCTTCAGGATCTTCGTGTTGGTGACGAAGATGTCGTCGCCGACGAGCTGGATCTTGCGGCCCAGCCGCTCCGTCAGGTACTGCCAGCCGGACCAGTCGTCTTCCGCCATGCCGTCCTCGACGCTGATGATCGGGTACTTGTCGCACCACGCGGCGAGCATGTTGGCGAATTCCTCGGAGCCGAGCGCGCGGTGCTCGGACTCGAGCGCGTACTTGCCATCCTTGTAGAACTCGCTCGCGGCGCAGTCGCAGGCGAGCGCGATATCGGTGCCCGGCGTGTAGCCCGCCTTGTCGATCGCCTCGACCAGGAGCTGCAGCGCGGACTCGTTGCTCGGCAGGTTGGGTGCGAAGCCGCCCTCGTCGCCGACGGTCGTGGGCATGCCGCGCGCGTCGATCAGCTTCTTCAGCGTGTGGAACACCTCGGCGCCGTAGCGCAGCGCTTCGCGGAACGTGGGCGCGCCGAGGGGGACGAGCATGAACTCCTGCAGGTCGATCGCGTTGTTGGCGTGCGCGCCGCCGTTGATGACGTTCATCATCGGCACGGGGAGCTGCATCTCGCCCGCCCCGCCGAGATAGCGGTACAGCGGCAGCGACGCCTCGTCGGCCGCCGCCTTGGCGATCGCGCAGGACACGGCGAGGATGGCGTTCGCGCCGAGGCGTCCCTTGTTCTCGGTGCCGTCGAGGTCGATGAGCGTGCGGTCGATCAGGCTCTGCTCGCTCGCGTCGAGACCGAGGATCGCCTCGCAGATCTCCGTGTTGACGTTCTCCACCGCTTTGGTAACGCCTTTGCCGAGGTAGCGCGCGGGGTCGCCGTCGCGCAGCTCGACCGCTTCCTTGGAGCCGGTGGACGCGCCCGAAGGCACGGCGGCGCGTCCTGACACGCCGGACTCCAGCACGACATCGGCTTCGATGGTGGGATTGCCTCGCGAGTCGAGGATCTCGCGGGCGATGACGTCGACGATTGCGCTCATTATCAGATGTCAGGTATCAGGAATCGGGAATCAGATCGGCTTCGGCGAAGCGCCTGCGCTTTACGGCCGCATCGATCTCGACCAGCGTTTCGAGGAGCTCGCGCATGCAGCCGAGCGGCCAGGCGTTCGGCCCGTCGGACAGGGCTTTTGCGGGATCCGGATGCGTCTCCATGAAAAGACCCGCCACGCCCGCGGCGACCGCGGCGCGGGCGAGCACCGGCACGAACTCGCGCTGGCCGCCCGAGGACGTCCCCTGCCCGCCCGGCAGCTGCACCGAGTGCGTCGCGTCGAACACGACCGGGCAGCCCGTGGCACGCATGATCGCGAGCGAGCGCATGTCGGAGACGAGATTGTGGTAGCCGAAGGACGCGCCGCGCTCGCACACGAGGATGTTGTCGATGCCGCTCGCGGCCTTCGCCTTGGCAACCACTTGCGTCATGTCCTCCGGCGCCAAGAACTGGCCCTTCTTGATGTTGACCGGCTTGCCGGCGGCGGCGACGGCCTGGATGAAATCGGTCTGCCGGCACAGGAACGCGGGCGTCTGCAACACGTCGACGGTCGCGGCGGCCGCCGGGATCTCGTCGATGGCGTGAACATCGGTCAGCACGGGCACCTCGACGTGCCTGCGCACGTCGGCGAGCACGCGCAGGCCCTCCTCCATCCCGGGCCCACGGAACGACGCATGCGAGCTGCGGTTCGCCTTGTCGTACGACGACTTGAAGATGAACGGAACGCGCAGCGACGCGCAGACGGCCTTCAGCTCGCCGGCGACGTCCATCTGGAGCTGGCGCGACTCGACCACGCACGGGCCCGCGATCAGGAACAGCGGACGGGTGAGGCCGACGTCGAAGCCGCAGAGGTTCACGTCAGTCGGGAAGGGCCGCCCCGACCGACTGACCCGGCCCCTGGGGGGCAGCGAGCAACGCGAGCGTGGGGGGGCGTCACCAGGGCCTAGATGGAGGCGACCAGCTCGGCCACCGCTTGGGCGGCGTCGCCGCGCGCCTGTTGCCGATGCTCGAGCGCGGCTCTCACGAAGCTCACGAACAGCGGGTGGCCACGCCGCGGGTTCGACGTGAATTCCGGGTGAAACTGGCAGCCGAAGAACCACGGATGGTTCGGCAGCTCGACCATCTCCACCAGGTCTCCCGCGAGCGGGCTCTTTGCCCGGGCGCCGACAGACAGCCCCGCCGCCTCGAGGCGCGGCAGATAGTGGTTGTTGACCTCGTAGCGGTGGCGGTGGCGCTCGGCGACCGTGGTCGATCCATAGATGCGATGCGCGAGCGACCCTGGCACGACCTCGCAGGGCTGCGCACCCAGGCGCATCGTGCCGCCCATGTCGGACGTGCCCGTGCGCCTTTCGATCGAGCCGTCGCGGTTCTGCCATTCGGTGATGAGGGCGACCACCGGATGCGGCGTCTGCGGGTCGAACTCGGTGCTGTTGGCGTTGGCGAGGCCCGCCATGTGGCGCGCGCACTCGATGACCGCGAGCTGCATGCCGAGGCAGATGCCGAGGTACGGGATGCCCGCCTCGCGCGCCAGGCGCACCGCCTTGATCTTGCCCTCGACCCCGCGCTTGCCGAACCCGCCGGGCACGAGGATCGCGTCCATGGCACGCAGGGAATCCACGCCGTCGGCCTCGATCTGCTCGGAGTCGACGTAGTGGATGTTGACCTTGGATCGCGTATGGATCCCGGCATGGATCAGCGCTTCGGACAGCGACTTGTACGATTCCGTGAGGTCGACGTATTTGCCGACCATGGCGATGTCGACCTCGTGCTCGGGATGCTCGAGCGCGTTCACCAGGCGATGCCAAACGGCCAGATCGGCGGGCGGCGGGCCGATCTGGAGCTTCTTGCAGACGATGACGTCGAGCCCTTCCGCGTGCAGCATGCCGGGGATCTTGTAGATCGAGTCGGTGTCGATGGCCGGGATCACCGCCTCGGGCGGTACGTTGGTGAAGAGCGCTATCTTGCGGCGGTCGCCTTCGGGCACGGGACGGTCCGCGCGGCAAAGGACGATGTCCGGCTGGATGCCGATCTCGCGCAGCTCCTTGACCGAGTGCTGCGTAGGCTTGGTCTTCATCTCGCCCGCGGTCGGAATGTACGGCACGAGCGTGAGATGGATGTAGCAGACGTTGTCGCGGCCGAGCGTGATGCCCATCTGCCGGATGGCCTCGAGAAACGGCAGCGATTCGATGTCGCCGACCGTGCCGCCGACTTCCACGAGCGCCACTTCGGCGTCACCTGCGCCTGCGGTGATCCAGCTCTTGATCTCGTCGGTGATGTGCGGGATCACCTGCACCGTGCCGCCGAGGTAGTCGCCGCGGCGCTCCTTGCGGATGACCGACTCGTAGATCTGGCCGGTGGTGAAGTTGTTGCGCTTGCTCATCCGCACGTCGGTGAAGCGCTCGTAGTGACCGAGGTCGAGGTCGGTCTCGGCGCCGTCGTCGGTCACGAACACCTCGCCGTGCTGGAACGGCGACATCGTGCCCGGGTCGACGTTGATGTAGGGATCGAGCTTGAGATTGGTGACGCGGACGCCGCGGGAAGCGAGGATTGCGGCCAGGGAGGCGGCGGCGATGCCCTTTCCAAGCGAGGAAACGACGCCGCCGGTCACGAAGACGAACTTGGTCATGACTTCTTTCGTCCCGGAAATTCCTATTTTAGCCGAACACCCTCCTTTCGCCAAGGCGCGGTGCTAGCCACCCAGCGCGGCCGCCATCCGCGCCCGTACCGTCTCGCACCCGAGCAGCGCCAGCACCGCGTCGATCGCCGGGGTCGCGGTCGTACCGCACACGACCAGGCGCATCGACATCATGATCTGCGGCGGCTTGAGCCCGTGCCGCGCGGCCGCGCCCTTCATGGCGGAGGCCAGAGCTTCGCGCGTCCAGTCGAGGGCGGCGAACTCAGCGTGAAGATCCGCGAGCGCGGCGCGAATCGGCGCGGTGACCTGCTCGGCGAGCTTGTCCGCGGATAGCGCCGGCGCCGCATAGAAATACGCGGCGGCGTCCGCCATCGCCACCAGCGTTTCCGCACGGTCACGCAGCAGTGCGGCCACCTTGCCGGGATCGGGACCTCGCGCGGCGTCGAACCCTGCGCGGGAAAGATACGGAACGAGACGACGGCCGAGCTCAGCCTCGTCCATGCGCTTCATGTGCTCCTGGTTGACCCAATTGAGCTTGCTCAGGTTGAAGCGCGACGGCGCCGGGCTGATGCCCGCGAGCGTGAACCACTCGACGAGCTGCGCACGCGAGAAGATCTCGTCGTCGCCGTGCGCCCAGCCGATGCGGGCGAGAAAATTCACCATCGCGTCGGGCAGATAGCCGGCCGCCTCGTACTCCATCACGCTGACCGCGCCGTGCCGCTTGGAGAGCTTGCCGCCGTCTTCGCCGAGCACGGTCGGCACATGCGCGTACTCGGGCGGTGCCGCACCGAGCGCGCGGAACATGTTGATCTGGCGCGGCGTGTTGTTGACGTGGTCGTCGCCGCGGATGACGTGCGTGATCGCCATGTCGCGGTCGTCCACCACGGCGCAGAAGTTGTAGGTCGGAGTGCCGTCGCTTCGCGCGATGACGAGGTCGTCGAGCTCGCTGTTGGCGAACTCGATGCGTCCCTTCACGCCGTCGTCCCACGCCACCACGCCGCCGTCGGGGTTGCGGAACCGGATCACGGGCTCGACGTCCGCCGGTGGGGTCCTGCCCTTCGCGTTCTCCGGACGCCAGCGCCCATCGTAGCGCGGCTTCTGACCCTGCGCCATCTGCTCCGCGCGCAGCGCCTCCAACTCGGCGGGCGCCATGTAGTCGCGGTAGGCGAGGCCGCGCGCGAGCATGTCGCCGATGACCGCGCGATAGCGGTCCATGCGCTGCATCTGGTAGAACGGGCCTTCGTCGCAGGTCAGGCCGAGCCAACGCATCGCGTCGAGGATCGCCTGCACCGCGGCGGGTGTGGAGCGCTCCACGTCGGTGTCCTCGATGCGCAGGATGAACGTGCCGCGGTGATGGCGCGCGAACGCCCAGCAGAACAGCGCCGTGCGCGCGCCGCCCAGGTGCAGGAAGCCGGTGGGGCTGGGGGCGAAACGGGTGCGGACGTTCACGGCGAGCGGGGGCGGCAAAGCCGCGATTCTACCGGAGCGCTCCTTCAGGTCGCCGCCTGCGCCTTGGCGAGCACGCTGCGGCGGACCAACGAGATGTGCTCGCGCAGCGTGTACGCCTCGCTCGCGTAGCTCGAAGGCGTCTTGATGCGCGCCGCCGCCGCCTCGATACGGTCGAGGTCGGACAGCCACGTGTCGATCGGGAGCTCGCCCGTGCGCGCGGCGACGTCGCGCTCGAGCAGCGTGAGCTCGCCGTACCATCGGTAGATGCGCGAGCGCACGCGCCAGCGCAACAGCTGCGGGACGAGATTCATCGTCGGGACGATAATCACGACCAGCGGGATGAGCAGCACGATCAAGCGCTCCACGTAGCTCGCCATCGAGAACGGGAGCGTGCGCTGCAGGAAGGAAGGCCCGAAGCGATGATGCCGGTCCGCGTCGGCGGAGACCGGCAGATCTTCAGGGTCGGTATTGGGGAACTCGTGCCGCGCCTCGAAGTAGCTTTGCCCCGAATGCACTTCGCGCGCCGCCTCGTAGAGCAGGTTCACGATCGGGGCCGGCAGGTCCGGCCGCGCGACGAGCATGGCATCGGTCGCGATGAGGTTCACGTCCTCCGGCGGAACGCGAAGCCCGAGGTCGACGGTGCCGGCGGGCAGCACGAGCTTCGTGATGTAGGGAAAGCGGCGCGGGTATGCATCGGCGCGCTCGAGGCTCATGAGCTTCAGCCCGGGGTCGTGCAGGGCCTGGAAGATCGCGGCCGCCTGCAGGCCTCCGACGAACGCCGCGGCGTCGATGCTGCCAGCCTGCAGCGCGCGCAGCGCCTCGACGTTGGTGAACGGGAGGAGCTCGCTGTTGAACCCGGTCACGTTGTTGGCGGCGAGCAGCGGGTCGAGGAACGCGCGCACGCCCTGCCCCGCGCCGCCGATCGCGACCTTCTTGTAGCGAAGCTCGTCGAGCTGCGTGAGGGTCGCCTTGCCGCGATAGAACACCCATAGCGGCTCGTAGTACAGCGCGGCCAGCATGACGAACTTGTCGCGATCGGCCGGCGGCACGACGCCGGCCTGCATGAACGCCACGTCCACGCCGGACTTCGGGTCTGCCAGAAGCTGCGCGTTCTCCGCGGCACCCGCCGTCGCCCGCTCCACGACCGTCACGCCGTCGCGGGCGAGGATCTTCGCGTAGCGCTGCGCGTACTGGTGATACAGGCCGTCGGCGACGCCGGAAGCCAGGACGATCCTGCGCGGGATCGTGCTTTCGAGGAACCAGGCGCCGACCGCGGCGAGCACGATCAGCGCGGCGACCAGCGCCGCGCCGCGAAGGAGCGACCGCGGCGCCAGGCCCATCAGCCGTTCTTAGGATTCCACCGCAAGTCGAGGGTGGCTGGCGTTGCCGGATTCGGCGGCTCGGGGTACACGTGCATCGGGCCCGGCGTGTGTCCGTGCGCCCAGAAGCGCGCCACGCGGCGCGCTTCTGCTTCGTTGGCGTTGACGGGGAACGTGTCGTAGTTGCGCCCGCCGGG